>NZ_SJPQ01000001.1:655355-983032 GCF_007859945.1 Pseudobythopirellula maris
TCCGCCTGGGGGGACTCAAGGGGCTGCCGCGGGTCGTGTCGCTGCTCGTTCTGGTGGCCGTGGTGCTGCTGATCGGCATGATGTTCTTCCGCGTGATGGCCGGCTTCCTGGTGCCGCTGTTCCTTGCGGCGGTGCTGGTCGTGGTGTTCCAGCCGCTGCACGACTGGGTGAAAGGTCACCTGCCCAACCGGCCCCGCCTGTCGGCCCTCGCCACCACGCTGCTGATCACACTGATCGTGATCGGCCCGTCCGTCTGGCTCGGCTGGAACGCCTACCGCGAGACAGAAACCGTTGTCAGCTCATTGCTCGACGAAGATTCACGTCGCCAGTTGGCCGAAAAACTAGGCGGCGAGGCGCAGCGCGCCATCGGCTGGTACCAAGAGAACGTCGACGCCAGCTTCAACTACAAGGAGACCATCGGCGAGTACACGGGCGAGGCCGCCAGCTGGGTCGGCGCCCTCGGCTTGCTAGGGGTGCAGACGATCTTTGCGGTCGTTGTCGGCACGGTCGTGATGATCATCGGGCTCTACTACTTCTTCGCCGACGGCCCGAAGATGCTCACCACATTGATGCGGCTCTCGCCGCTCGACGACGACTACGAGAAGGAGCTGTTCGACCGCTTCGTCCAGGTCAGCCGGGCGGTGGTCGTCGCCACGCTGCTCTCGGCCGTGGTGCAGGGATTGCTAGCGGGGCCGGGCTACTACTTCGCCTTCCGCGCCAGCGAGGGCCCCGCGCCGGCAGAAGCGGCTGCCGAAGCGCCGACGGAGGACCCCGACTCCAGCCGCCAGCAATCACTACCGCGGCTCAACGCCGCCGCGGGAAATGTTGCCCCAAGCGACGGCGCCGCCGACGGCGGGGCCGCGAGCGATGGAGACTTGGAACTGGAATACGAGACCCCCATCTTCCTGCTGACTGTGCTGACCATCGTGCTGGCGGTGGTGCCGTTCCTCGGCGCCGCGTCGGTCTGGGTCCCCGTTTCGCTCTGGATCTTCTTTGTCCAGCCCAACGGCTTCTGGCCGGGCATCGTGCTGGCGATTTACGGCTTCGCCATCGTCTCGACCAGTGACAACCTGATCAAGCCGATCGTGCTCCACGGCCAATCGAACCTGCACCCGCTGCTAGCCTTGCTGAGCGTGCTGGGGGGGATCCAAGTCCTGGGGCCGATCGGCATCCTCGTCGGCCCGATGCTCGTAGCGTTCTTGCAGGCGCTGCTCGAGATGCTCCGCCGCGAGATGGAGGGCATGCACGCCGAAGAGTCGACCGCTGCCGGAAACGCCGTGTGACGCGGAAAGTCGACGCAGACGGCGGGACTCGCCTAGGTTGCTATCGCCCGTTCGGCTAGAATTCAACGCCGAAGACGCCGGGCGCCCGCACATGGCGCGCCCTTTGGGATGCAAACGCCAGGAGCCCCCCCGCAATGGACGCCGCCACGATCGCCTTGATGCTCGCCGCCTTTGGCGCCAATTTCGGCTGGGTTCCGGTTGATTCCTCCGTGGACGCCCCGGCCGAGGCAGCCTCCGCTCAGGACGGCGCCGTCGAACCGGTGAGCTACGACTACACGATCCAGCTCGGCGCCGACGACCTCGAGGCGCTCCGCGAAGGCGTGCCGGCCATCGTGAGCCACATCCCCGACGCCGTGCAGCCGCTGCGCAGCGTGCGGGTGGTGGTGGGCTCCGGCGCGGTCGAGCGTCGCTACCACGCGTCGGACCGAGAGGCCGAGCATCAGATTCCCGCGACCGATGGCCCGAGCGCGGTCGCGTACCGTGTGGCCAAGCCGGTCGTGCCCGACTGGCCTCGCGACGGCTGGCAGGGGGTCGGTTCGGTGGACCTCGACGACATCAGCTCGGCGGACGAGACGGGCCAACGCCACACGGTTTACCAGAGCCCCAATGTCTACACCCCGCAGCTCCAGGAAGGATTTAGCCGAGCGGCCGAGCAGACGCAAGCGGCGCAAAACTGGGCTTTGGCTCAAGAGCAGCGGCGGCGTTCGATCGGCAGCGAGCTGCAAAACGGCGCCCAGAAGCTGTTTGAGGGCACCGGCCGAGTGCTCAACGACACCGGCGAGGTGATCCAGGGCACCGTGCTCAACACCCGCGACGGGTTGCAAAGACTGGTCGGCGCCGAGCCGGCGCCGGCCGGCAGCAACGCTTACGTGCCCAACTCTTACAACGCCGCCGCATACGATCCGGCGCTCTACAACCCGGCAGCGACACAAAACCCCACGACGGCCACGCAGGACGAACGCTCGGTGATCGCCCCGCCCAACGCGGCCTACTCACAAAATCAGCACTTCGCCGCCGGTCAGAACGGCGGTCAGCCACAGCCCAATGCTGCGCAACCCAACGGGACCCAGCTCAATGGGACCCAGCTCAGTGGGACCCAGCCCAGCGGCCCCCAGACGCCGGACCCCACTTGGCGGCAGACCGACTTGCAGCGTGAGCCAAGCCAGCTGACGCCGGTCTCGGGCGTGGACGACCGTGGCTATGGCTCCTCCCAAGGCGTCGGCGGCAATTCAGCCAACCAATGGCCCCTCAACGGCGGTTCTTCTTGGAACCCAACGGGCGTGTCGAATCAATCGCTCGTCACACCGCCCCAGAACGCTCAGCAACCGTACACGCCGGCCAACCAAGGCGCCAATTCTAACGGCCAAAGCCTTTGGCCCGACTGGCCGACCCCCACCTCGGGCCGCACCGATTACAACGGCTACCAGCAACAGCCCGTGCAGCAACCCCCTCAGCAGCAAGGGCAGTTCGCCCAGAACGGCAACGGTTATGGTTCGGCCCCGCAGCAACGCCAGACCAATTACTCCAACCCGGCAGGCCCTGCTCAGCCGAACAATAACGGCGGAGGAATCAATAACGGGGGCCACAACAATGCGGGTTTGACGGGCGGGGCGAATCCCAATGGCGCGACGCGAGCCGATATCTTCGGCTCCGATCTCGGCTCGCAATCCCAATCCCAGCAACAGCAGGCCGACGCGAACGGTGGCAGCAACAACATGCTGCTGTGGCTCGGCTTGGTCGGATCGATCTTGTTCAATGTCTACGTGTGGGGCACGTTCCTCGACATCCGCAACCGCTACCGCAACGTGCTGCGTCGCAACGGCGCCCCAGCAGCCGCAATGATGTAGATGCGAGCAGCGAGCCGGCGGGCGTCAGCCCCCGGGGTCGTCAGCAGCACAGTCGCCAGCAGCACGCATCGGCGCGCGAGCCACTCCCGGGGCTAACGCCCTCCGGCTCGCCAATCGCGCTACTCTTCGACGAACACTTCGTCCGCTTCCTGCTCGTCGATGTCGCGACGCAGGAGCAGATAGATCGCCGTCCCGGCCGTCGCCAAAAAGGCGGGGTAGTAACCGCGGGCGACCAGCATGAAGAGTTCGGTCCAACCGCGGATCATCCGCTCAGCGAGCGGGACCTCCATCGCCGGCTTGAGGATCGGAAAACCGGCGCCGGACAAGCGGCTCACGGCGACAGCGCCGCTCGCCAGGCCCTCGACCAACATGCCCCCCGCCCAACCGACGGCGGCGGCCATCACGATGTACGCCACCAGCCTCAGCGGCCGCTGCGTGACGTAGGCGAACATGCGGCTGAGCGAGTCGAGCGCGTCGGCCCGCTCGACGGCGATCGACGCCACCAGCAGCGGCCAGCCGATCACCAACGCGCCCGCCAGCACGACCCACAGCAAAGAGAGCACGAGCGCCACCGGCCACAAGGCCGCCGAAACCACCTCGCCCACGCCGAACCGTTGCGGCAGCGTGAACAGCTTCAAAAGCAAGAGCGGCGCCGCAACCACCAGACAAGCGAAAAGCTGCGCGGCGAGCAGCGTCTTCCAACGCCCGGCGACAAACCCCAGACCGCCCTTCAGGCCGATCCGCTCGCCGATCGTCAGCCGCAACGCCGCGATGCGAGCGACAACGCCCAAGGCGAAGCCCCACACCAAGAGACGCGCCAGCCAAGCGAAGCTCGCGGCGAGAGTCTCGCCAACGGCCACATCCTCGGCCACCCCGCCGTGGTAAGACGGCACCCCAGGGGGCGCCAACAAGCCCAGGCAGCGTTCGATCGCCTCGAGCGGCGCCCCCAGGGCGTACCTCGGTGACGAGAAAAACGCGTACGGGTCGGGCCAACCGCCCCACGCCCCACTGAGCACGAGGGCGGCGAAACCGACCAGCCAAACCCTGAGCCCAAAAGCGAGCCCAGCCCCCCGCAAGATCAATCGCCAGGCCGGTTCGCCCGGCGGCGTCGTGTCGGCGTGGGCGTCGTGGGCGGGCATGGCGAGGGGCGACGGTCGGTGTCGGCGGTGCGAATGCGTTGGTGCGGGCCCCTTAAGAATATCGATCCCCTCGACCGTCAACATCCCCCTCCCGCCGCCGGCGTCAGCCTTCGTAATCGTCGGGATCGGGCACGGCGGGAAGCGAGTTCGACTCGTCGAGCCAGCGCCCCAGGTCGATCGTCTTGCAACGCTCGCCGCAGAACGGCATCGCCTCGGTCTTTGCCGGATCGAACTCCTCGTTACAAACGGGGCAACGCACGACACACCTCAGTAATTAGAGAACCACAAAGGAACTAAGGAACGACGAAAAGAAGCGGCCCACGAATAAGCGCCAATAAAGACGAATAACGCAGATCCAGATTTTACTAGCGCGTATTCGTGGGCAGCTTCTTCTCGTCGTTCCGTCGTTCTATCGTGGTTCAAGAAAATGTCAGTCGGCCTTGGGCTTCGGCTTCGACTCGGTTTTCTTCTCCGCCTTCTTCTCGCCCTTCGACTCACTCTTGGGCTCGGAAGACTTCTTATCCTTCTCGGCCGCCTTCTTGTACGAGTCGCTGCGGTAGTCGGTCTCGTAGAAGCCTGAGCCCTTGAACACCACCGCCGCGCCCGTGCCGAACAAACGGCGGAGCTTCAGCTTGCTGCACTCGGGGCACTTGCGTTTGACCGGGTCCGACATCTGCTGGAACAGCTCGAACTCG
This sequence comes from Pseudobythopirellula maris, assembly GCF_007859945.1. Lineage (GTDB taxonomy): Bacteria > Planctomycetota > Planctomycetia > Pirellulales > Lacipirellulaceae > Pseudobythopirellula > Pseudobythopirellula maris. The sequence continues at coordinate 660,320 of NZ_SJPQ01000001.1, forward strand.
TGGCCGCACGCATCGCACTCGTAATCGTAAGTGGGCATCGTCGTTTAACGCTCAGTGGAGGGGGGCTCAAGCCTCGGGCGCGCCCGAGGAAACAATCACCTGCGCGGGCCGCACGACGCGGTCGTGCATCTTGTAACCGACCTGCGTGGTCATGACGATCCGTCCCGCCTCGACTTCGGGCGAGGGCTGCTGCAAGATCGCCTCGTGCAGATCGGGATTGAACTCTTCGCCCTCGGTGGCGATCACTTCGCAGTTGTGCTGCGCCAAGAGCGTGACGAGCTGCTGCCGCACCAGGCGAAAGCCTTCGAGCAGCCCCGCGCCGGGGGCGCCCTCCTCGGGCGGCGTCTGCTCGGCGGCGGCGATCGCGCGGTCGATGTTGTCGAGCGCGGGCAGCAGGTCGCGGGCGATCGGCAAGGCGGCGTACTTGGCCATGTCGGCCAGCTCACGCGACTTGCGGCTGAGCACGTTCTGCAGTTCCGCCTGCAAGCGGAGCGAGCGATCGCGTTCCTCGGCCAGTTGCTGTTCGACCGTGGGGGCCGCCTCGTCGGCGCCGCCGCCTTCGGCCTTGGCGGCCGCTTGCTCTTGCGCGAGGTCGTCGACCGTCGCGTCGAACGATTCGGTTTCGGCTTCTTGATCGGGCATCTTCTTTTCAGCGATCTGTTGCGATGCGGGTTGTTGACGGTGAGCTCTGAGGGCAAACGGCGGGGCGTCGGGCTACTCGTCCGCCGTCCCTGCACCCCGGTTGCTTGAATCCTTCTCTTCGCTCTCGCCGGTGAAATAGTCTTTCAGCTGTTCGAAAAAACTCTTCCGCTCCGGGGCCACGTTCTTGTGCTCCAACTCGGCCAACTCACGGAGCAAGCGGTCCTCTTCGGGCGACAGCTTCTTGGGCACCTCGATGGTCACTTGCACCAGCAAGTCGCCGAGGCCGTGGCGCCGGGGGTCGGGCATGCCCTTGCCGCCGAGGCGGAACACGTCGCCCGACTGGGTGCCGGGCGGCACCTTCACCTCGCCGCGTCCCTCGAGCGTCGGCACCTCGAGCAGGCAGCCCAACGCGGCCTGCGTGTAGGTGATCGGCGCCCGGCAGATCAGGTGCTGCCCCTCGCGCTCGAACAGCGGGTGGTCGAGCACCGTGATGAAGCAGTAGCAGTCGCCCGGCGGGCCGCCCGAGGCCGAGGGCTCGCCCTGGCCCGGGATCCGCACGCGCGAGTTGTTGTCCACACCGGCCGGGATGCGCACCTCGGCCTCGAACACGCCGATCCGCTGCCCGCTCCCCTTGCAGCCGCGGCAAGGCTTGCTGATCGTGGCGCCCGCGCCGTGGCACGCCGGACACGTCGTCTGCATCCGCACGATGCCGGCCGACTGGATCACCCGGCCGTGCCCGCCGCAGTAGCCGCAGGTCTCTTTCTTGCTCCCCTCGGCCGCGCCCGAGCCGTCGCAATCGGAGCACGGTTCGTGGCGTTGGATCTCGACCGTTTTGGTCACCCCCTCGGCCGCCTCGTGCAACGAGAGCGTCAGGTCGCAACGGACGTCGCGTCCCTTGCGGCTGCGCGAGCGTCCGCCCCCGCCAAACAAGTCGCCGAACACGTCGCCGAAGGCCGAGAAGATGTCCTCCACGTCGTTGAAGCCGCCGCCGCCCTGCCCCGCGGCGCCGTTCACCCCGGCGTGGCCGAAGCGGTCGTAACGCGAGCGTTTCTCCTGGTCGCTGAGGACCTCGAACGCCTCGGCCGCCTCTTTGAAGCGGCCGATCGCCTCCTCGTCACCCGGGTTCTTGTCCGGGTGGTACTTGATCGCCATCTTGCGGTACGACGAGGCGATCGTGTCGCCGTCGGCGTCACGCGAGACGCTGAGCACTTCGTAATAATCGCGCTGGGTCGCCATCATCGCTGCTTACGTTTTTTGACCACGGATTTCACGGATGGACACGGATAAGGTTCTCGGCGAGCTCCGCTCGTCAGATAGGAACCATCCGTGATATCGGTGCAATCCGTGGTTCCATTTTTTAACAAAGCGGGCCACGCGCCCCATGGCAGCGTGGCCCGCGCTCTGTTTGGAACACAGAAGCCTCACGGTCAGTGGACGCTGCCCACAACGCCCTTCTTGTCGTCGTCCTTGTCGTCGAAGTTCGTGACAAGCGCCTCGGTCGTGAGCATCAAGCCGGCGATGCTGGCGGCGTTCGTCAGAGCGGTTTTGACGACCTTCGTGGGGTCGATCACGCCCGCCTTGAACATGTCGACGTACTCGCCGGCGTTCGCGTCGAAGCCGGTGTTCTTGCCCTTCTGGGCCACGTTGTCGGCCACCACGCTGCCCGCCAGGCCGCCGTTGCTGGCGATCTGCTTGAGCGGGGCGTCCAAGACGCCCAGCACGATGTCGACGCCGATCTTCTCGTCGCCCTTGGCGCTCGAGCGGGCCGACTCGACCGCCTCGCGGCAACGCAGCAGCGCCGTTCCGCCGCCCGGCAGGATGCCCTCTTCCACGGCCGCACGCGTGGCGTGCAGGGCGTCTTCGACACGGGCCTTCTTCTGCTTCATGTCGGCCTCGCTCGAGGCGCCGACCGACACGATCGCCACGCCGCCGGTGAGCTTCGCCAAACGCTCCTGCAGCTTCTCGCGGTCGTAGTCGCTCGAGGTGTTCTCGATCGACTTGCGGATCTGGTCGATCCGCTTCGACACGTCGGCCGCGGCGCCGGCGCCCTGGACGATCGTCGTGGCGTCCTTCGAGCTGGAGATCTTCTTGGCGCGGCCCAAGTGCTCGAGCGTGACGCTCTCGAGCTTGAGACCAAGGTCCTCCGAGATGAGCGTGCCGCCCGTCAGCGTGGCGATGTCGCCGAGCATCGCCTTGCGGCGGTCGCCGAAGCCGGGGGCCTTGGCCGCACAAACGTTGAGCACGCCGCGGAGCTTGTTCACCACCAGAGCGGCGAGCGCCTCGCCCTCGATGTCCTCGGCGATGATGAAGAGCGCCTTGCCCTTCTGGCTCACGGCCTCGAGCACCGGCAGGAGCTCGCGGAGGTTGGCGATCTTCTTCTCGTGGATCAGCAGGTAGCAGTCCTCAAGAGCCGCCTCCATCGAGGTCTGGTCCGAGATGAAGTAGGGCGACAGGTAGCCCTTGTCGAACTGCATGCCCTCGACGAACTCGAGCGTCGTGTCCATGGTCTTGCCCTCTTCGACCGTGATCACACCGTCCTTGCCGACCTTCTCCATCGCGTCGGCCAAGAGGTCGCCGATCACGCGGTCGTTGTTGGCGCTGATGGCGCCGACCTGGGCGATCTCTTCCTTCGAGCTCACCTTCTTCGAGATGCTGTCGAGCTGCGTGCAAGCGGCGGCGGCTGCCTTCTCGATGCCGCGACGCACGGCCGTCGGGTTGCTGCCCGCCACGATGTTGCGGGCGCCCTCTTTGAGGATGGCCCGGGCCAGCACGGTGGCCGTGGTCGTGCCGTCGCCGGCGATCGTGCTGGTCTTGTTCGCCACTTCGTGAACGAGCTTGGCGCCCATGTTCTCGAACGGGTCGGTCAGCTCGATCTCCTTGGAGACCGTCACGCCGTCTTTGGTCACGGTGGGACCGCCGAACGACTTGTTGATCATCACGTTGCGGCCGGTCGGGCCCATCGTCACGGCCACGGCGTTGGCCAGCTTGTCGACGCCGGCGAGCATCTTCGCCCGAGCCGAGTCGTCAAACATGAGTTGTTTAGCCACGGGAAGGACTCCTGTGTGGGGGGAGTATGTGCGTTGAATTCGGTGTGTTGGGGGCGGCGTCCGCCGCGCGTTTTCTCCCTCCCCCAGGGGGGAGGGGATCAACCTCGTCAGGCGGTGACCTTGGCGAGGATGTCGCTCTCACGCAGGATCTTGTACTCGTCGCCGTCGACCTCGACCTCCGAGCCGCCGTACTTGCCGTAGATCACTTCGTCGCCAACGGCGACCGACAGCTCGCCACGGTTCCCAGAATCGAGCAGCTTGCCGACGCCAACGGCCACGACCTTGCCGCGCTGCGGCTTCTCACGGGCGGCGTCCGGCAGCACGATGCCGCCGGCCGTCATCTCCTCGGCCTCGAGCGGGTGAACCACCACACGGTCGTCGAGCGGACGCAGATTGATCTTCTTGGCCATGGTTTTTTCCTTGAGTATGAGTTTGGCGCTTCGATGAAGCGGTTTGTTGTTTTGGAATCAAATCTTGTTGGAGCGAGGCGATCAGCAGTCAGCTTTCAGCGATCAACTTTTTGCGCCATCAGCTGACCGCTGATGGCTGATCGCTGAGAGCTCCTTCTTACATCATGCCCGGCATTCCCATGCCGCCCATTCCGCCCATGCCCGGCATGCCGCCACCCATGCCACCCATGCCCGGCATACCGCCGCCCATGCCGCCCATGCCGTGATCGTGTCCGCCGGGGCCGGCGGGCTCGTCGTCGCTGGGGATGTCGCAGATCAGCGAGTCGGTCGTGAGCAGCAAGGCCGCCACGCTGGCCGCGTTCTGCAGCGCGGTGCGGACCACCTTGGCCGGGTCGATGACGCCGGCCGCGACGAGGTCGACGTAGTCGTCCTTGTCGGCGTTGTAGCCCTCGGTCTTGCCCTTCATCTGACGCACGCGGTTGACGACCACATCGCCGTCGACGCCGGCGTTCGTGGCGATGCACTTCAGCGGCCAGCAGAGCACGTTCTTGATGATCTGGGCGCCGAGCTTCTCGTCGCCCTCCAGGTCGAGCTTGTCGATCGCCTTCTCGCTGCGGAGCAACGCGACGCCGCCGCCCGGCACGATGCCCTCTTCCAGGGCGGCCTGCGTGGCCGCACGGGCGTCGTCGAACAGGTCCTTACGCTCCTTCATCTCGCTCTCGGTCGAGGCGCCCACCTTGATCTGGGCCACGCCGCCGGCGATCTTCGCGAGCCGCTCTTGCAGCTTCTCGCGGTCGTAATCCGAGTCGGTCGAATCGATCTCGGCGCGGATCTGGTCGGCCCGGGCCTGGATCGCGTCCTTCCCTCCGCCGCCGCCGACGATCGTCGTCGTGCCGCTCGCAACGATCACCTTCTTGGCCTTGCCAAGGTCCGTGACCTGCACGCCGTCGAGCTTGATGCCGAGGTCCTTGAAGATGGCCGAGCCGCCGGTCAAAGCGGCCAAGTCGCCGAGCATCGCCTTGCGACGGTCGCCGTAGCCGGGGGCCTTCACCGCACAAACCTGCACGATGCCGCGCATCTTGTTCACCACGAGCGTGGCGAGCGCCTCGCCGTCGACGTCCTCGGCGATGATCAGGAGCGGCTTGCCGTTCTTGCTGACCTCCTCCAAGAGAGGCACCATCGACTTGGCGCTGGAGATCTTCTCCTCGAACACGAGGATCTGGCAGTTCTCCAAGACCGCCTCCATGTCGTCCTCGTCCGTGACGAAGTGGGGCGACAGGTAACCGCGATCGAACTGCATGCCCTCGACCAACTCGACCGAGGTCTCGGCGCCGCGGCCCTCGTCGACCGTGATCACGCCGTCCTTGCCAACCTTGGCGAAGGCGTCGGCCAGCACCGTGCCGATCGACGGGTCGTTGTTGCCGGCGATCGTGGCGATCTGCTGCAGGCTCTTCTTGTCCTTCACGTCGATCGCGTCGGCCGACTTGAGGATGGCGGCGCCCACGGCCTCCACGCCCTTGGCGATGCCGCGGCTCAGGGCCATGGCGTCCGCCCCGGCGGCCAGCATCTTGAGCCCCTCGCGGAAGATCCCTTCGGCCAGCACGGTGGCGGTGGTGGTGCCGTCGCCCGCCACGTCGTTGGTCTTGCTGGCGGCTTCTTTGACGAGCTGGGCGCCGAGGTTCTCGTACGGGTCCGACAGGTCGATGTCTTCGGCAACCGTGACGCCGTCCTTCGTGACCTTGGGCGAGCCCCAGCCCTTGTCGAGCACCGCGTTGCGGCCGCGGGGGCCAAGCGTGCTCTTGACCGCTCGGGCGAGCTTTTCGACGCCGGCAGCCAGCGGCTTGCGTGCGTCGTCCTCAAACACCATTTGCTTTGCCACGGTGAAATCCTCTTTGAGTAGGGGAAGGTGGTTCTCGGCCAGGCGGCCCGGGCTTGTTCCTACAAGCGGTCCGCCGCGGCGTGGGTTGGTTGGTTCGGTGCGTGGTGAAGCCCCGTCGCTCGAAGCCGCGTCTGCCAAAGGGCGCGCGGATTGGCAGTCCGGGGGCTGCGGACGCCCTATTACGCAAGCAGCGTGCCAAGAAGCCGCGACGGCTTTGAGCGGCCAAATTGACGGCGTTTCACGGCTCGCCGGCCCTGCTCCCTCCCGCCCGGGGCCAGCAGAGCTGCCAATGTGGCAGAAACGTCGGTCGCCTTGCCCCGTATGACTCCCCTGGCGGCGCTAAAAGGGTCGCGAAATCACTGCTCCCACAGCAAGCAGCTCGGACTATACTGCCGCTCACTTTGAGCCTCCCTAGCCATTTCCGCACACGGTTTGGCGGGGAAAACCGACGCCGATGACCCCCCAGGGCCGCCGTTTTGCAGATTATCCGCCAGGCCTTCGCCACCGACTGGGTCTTGCTCGACGCCCAGGCCCACAGCCTCGCCGAGGTCTTCGACCAAACGCTCGACCGCCTGGTCACCAGGGGCGTGCTGCCCGCCGAGCGCAAGGAAGAGGTCGCCTCGGCCCTGGTGGAGCGTGAAAAGGTCTCCTCGACCGCCATCGGCCACGCCGTCGCCGTGCCGCACGCCTACCTCGAGGCGATCAGCGAGCCGACCGTGGTGTTCGTCCGCTTGGCTGGCCCGCTCAACCTGGGGGCGCCCGACGGCATCCCCACCCGGTTCGTCTTCTTCCTGCTCGGTCCACCCGAGGCGAGCGCCAAGCACCTCGACACGCTGGCCTCGGCCGCCCGGCTGGTGTCGGACGAGGAGTTTCGTTACGACGCCGGCCGCGCTCGCGACGGCGGCGACTTGGTCGAGGCGCTCGACAAGTTCCAAGCCAGGATGGCGCCCCCGGTCGCCAAACGCGACGAGGCGGAGGCGCCGGTCGGGCTGAAGTTCTCCTACCGGCCTTTCGGCGGGGTGCGCGACGACCTCCGCCGCCGCCTGCCGCTTTACGCCAGCGACTTTATCGACGGGCTGCACCCCAAATGCTTGGGGTCGACGCTCTTCCTGCTGTTCGCCTGCCTCGCCCCGGCGGTCACCTTTGGCGGCGTCATGGCGGTCGAGACCGGCGGGCAGATCGGGGCCGTCGAGATGATCCTCGCCACGGCGGTCTGCGGCGTTGTCTATGCGCTGCTGGCGGGCCAACCGCTCATCCTGCTGGGCGGCACCGGGCCGATGCTGGTCATCACCGCCACGCTCTACCAACTCTGCCAACAAGCCGAACTGCCGTTCCTGCCGACCTACGCCTGGGTCGGCTTCTGGTCGGCCGGCTTCGTGATCTTGCTTTCAGCGATCGACGCGAGCTCGCTGCTGCGCTACTTCACACGCTTCACCGACGAGGCGTTCGCCGCGCTGATCTCGCTGATCTTCATTAACCAGGCGGTGATGTCGCTCGCCCAGCCGTTTAAAGAGGTCGACGAGGGGGGCTCCTACGACAGCGCCCTGCTGAGCCTGCTGCTGGCCCTCGGCACGTTCTACGTGGCGATGAGCCTCTCGCGGTTCCGACGCAGCAGCTACTTGCGCCCCGCGATGCGCGAGTTCCTGGCCGACTTCGGCCCGACGATCGCCCTGGGCTCGATGGCGCTGGTGGCCCTGCTGTTCGACGCCGTGCCGCTGGAAACCTTGCCCGCTCCCGATGAGCTCGGCTCGACGACCGGCCGGCCATGGCTGGTCGACCTCGGCGCCGCGCCGGTGTGGGCCCGCTGGGCGGCGGCCATCCCGGCCTTGTTCGTGGCGGTGCTGGTTTACCTCGACCAGCACATCACCGCCCGACTGGTCAACAGCCCCGACCACAAGCTGCAGAAGGGCCCCGGCTATCACCTCGACCTGCTGGTGGTCGGCTCGCTGGTCGGCGTTTGCTCGCTGTTCGGCCTGCCGTGGCTCGTGGCGGCGACCGTCCGCTCGCTGAACCATGTCCGCAGCTTGGCCACGAGCGAAGAGGTGGTCAGCCATGGCCAAACCCGCGAACGGATCATCCACGTCCGCGAGAACCGCGTCACGGCCCTCTCGATCCACGTGCTGATGAGCCTGTCGCTGCTCTTGCTGTCGCTCCTCAACCAGCTGCCGATGGCGGTGCTCTACGGGTTGTTTTTGTTCATGGGCGTGGTGTCGATCGCCGGAAACCAGTTCTTCGAGCGGCTCAGCCTGTGGGTGAAAGACCCCGACCTCTACCCCGCCACCCACTACCTACGCCGCGCCCGGCTGCGAGAGATCCACCTTTTCACGGTCCTGCAACTCGGCTGTCTGGTGCTGCTGTGGGTGGTGAAGAGCAGCCCGGCGGGCATCCTGTTCCCGCTGTTCATCGCGCTGCTGGCCCCGGTGAGGATGCTCGCCGGCCATTGGTTCAGCGAGGAATCGCTCGAAGCGCTCGACGCCGAAGAAGAACCGGACGACGAATCGACCCACTGGGCGGCGTAACCGCCGGGCGTGCGCCGTGCGGGCGAGATGGCCCAAAAATACTTTTGCTTCGCGGCGCCGCTGGTCGCCAGAAAAAAGCCCTGAGAGGGCCTCCCCCCCCGAACGGGCTGCAATAATTGCAGTCAGACGCTGGATCAGGAGACTTCCTGTGTCGAAAACGCATTTCTCAGCCGCCGGGCCGCTCGATTTCGATCCCCCTGCGGCGCCCAATTATCTTTGTAGCCGATCGATCTCCAAATCTCTGCAAAGCTTCTTGGGCCAAGCGCGCAAAACTCAGTTTTGGGCCACGGCGATTTTCTTCTAATCCGTTACTATCTAATGGCTTAGGCGGTCCGCCGACGACTGCTCAAGACGCCATTTATCGGGCTGTTTTTTCAACGGTTTTTATTTGAGCGCCCTGCCGCCCTTTCCCCCTGGGTCGGCACGGCCGCGCCGCATCGGTTGCGGCGGTCTGTTGAGGCCCCCGCAGAGACATGACTAAAACGACAAAAATCGAGCAATCTTGGCGAACGGCGTGACAAGTACAATGCAAGTCTGCCATTGGTGTTAGACCCCGGTTACAGAAAACCGCAATGCCCTCTTCCTCCACCGACGCCGCGATGCTGCTCGACCGAGCCCGACAAGGCTCGACGTCGTCCCTCGGGCGTTTAATGGGGCTCTACTCTCAGTACCTCAAACTGGTCGTCTCGTCCCAGCTCGACGACAAGCTCCGCAAGCGGGTCAGCGCGTCGGACGTGGTCCAGGAGACCTTCTACGAGGCCCACCGTGACTTCGCCGCCTTTCGTGGCGAATCGCCCGAGGAGCTGCTCGGCTGGATGCGGCGGATCTTGGTGAACAACCTGCTGCGGGCGGTTGAGCAGAACGTTTACGCCGCCAAACGCGATGTGCGGCGTGAGGTGTCGCTCGACCACGTGCGACGCGGCGTCGAGCGGTCGACCATCCGCTTCTCGGCCTTGGCCGCGGGACGCGAGGCGTCGCCGAGCACCGACATGCAGCGTCAGGAGAGCGAAGCGGCGTTGGCCGCCTCCCTCGCCGAGTTGCCGGACGACTACCAAGAGGTGATCCGGCTGAGGCACCTCGAGGGGCTGCCGTTCGCCGAGGTCGCCGAGCGGATGGACCGCACCAGCGGCGCGGTGCGGATGCTATGGTTGCGAGCGATCAAGCAACTGCGCGACGCGCAGCGTCTGGTCCAGCACGCCGACGCGACCCCACCGGCGGGCGACGCTTCGGGCGATGCAGCGGCCGTCGACCATCCCGCCGTGGGAAATAGCGGCTCGCTGAGTAGCGGCCCGCTGAATAGCCATACACAGGGGGACACCGAGTGACCTCCCCCTCGCGGCCCTACGTCGATCACTCGCTCAGCGGTTCACTCGCCGGCGCCCAGCAAGAGGAACTGGCCGAGGCGCTGGAGCAGTATGTCGCCGCGCTGGAGCGTGGCGAGCAGCCCGCGATGGACGACATCGCGGCGGCCCACCCCGCTCTGGCCGAGGTGCTGCCGGAGTACCTTGAGGGGGTGCGGCAGATCCACGAGGCGATGGCGGCGCACGCCGACGATTCGAGTGCGCTGACTTCGCACGGCGGCAACTCGCTCAGCGGGCCTTCGCTCATCGATAACAACGGGGGGGATTCGTCGGCGTCGGCATCGGAGCCGGCCAAGAAGAGGCGCCGCCAGATCGGCGACTACGAGCTGCTCCGCGAGGTGGGACGCGGCGGCATGGGCGTGGTGCACGAGGCGCTGCAACTCTCGCTCAACCGTCGGGTCGCGGTGAAAGTGCTGCCGTTCTCGGCGGTGCTCGACGAGCGACAGATCTCGCGTTTCCGCACCGAGGCGCAGGCCGCCGCCGGGCTGCACCACACGAACATCGTGCCGGTGTTCGCCGTCGGCCAGGAGCGGGGCGTCTACTTCTACGCGATGCAGTTCATTGAGGGCATGTCGCTCGGCCAGGCGATCGAGGAGCTGCGCGCCGACCGACTGGACAAGGATGCGGCGTCGCCTCGCCCGACCGCGGCGCCGAAAGACGGCTCGACGATCGACTTCCGCGCGGGCCTCGCCTCGACGCTGGGCGACGCCCGCGAGACGCAACGCTTCCGCACGGTCGCCGAGTTGGGTGTGCAGGCTGCCGAGGCCCTTGAGCACGCCCATCGCTACGGCGTGGTGCACCGCGACGTGAAGCCGACCAACCTGTTGCTCGACCGCGCCGGCAAGCTGTGGGTCACCGACTTCGGCCTGGCGCGTGTGCAGTCGGAGCTGAGCGTCACGCTGCCGGGCGACGTGATCGGCACGCTCCGCTACATGAGCCCCGAGCAGGCCCGCGGCCGCGGCGACTTGGTCGACGGGCGCACCGACGTTTACGCCTTGGGCGCGACGCTCTACGAGTTGCTCACGCTGTGCCCCGCGCACGCGTTCGACGACACCGCGGCCGGCGCTCGGGCCTTGGCCGAGCGGATCGGCTCTTCGCCCCCCGTGGCGCCGAGGCGGCTGAACCAGGCGATCCCGATCGACCTGGAGACGATCATCCTCAAGGCGATGGAGACGTCGCGCGACGACCGCTACACCACGGCACAAGCGCTCGCCGACGACCTGCGACGGTTCCTCGACGGCAAGCCGACGGTCGCCCGCCGGCCCGGTCTCGTGGAGCGCAGCGCGAAGTGGTTGGCGCGTCGCCGTGGCGTGGCGGCCGCCGCGGCCGCCGCGCTGTTTGTCACCGCCGCCGTGTCGGCCGCCAGCGCGGTGTGGGTCGGCGCCCACGCCCGCCGCACGGCCGACGCTCTCGCCCAGTCCGAGGCCAACCTCGCCCGCGCCGAAACCCACTACCGGCAAGCGCGGCTGGTGGTCGATCACTTCGGCGCCGATCTGGCGGACCGGCTGGCCGAGATCCCCGGCGCCGAGCGGCTGCACCAGCGGCTCTTGGGCGACACGCTCGGCTACTACCAGGCGTTTCTCGAGACCGAGGGCCCCGACGGCGCGCTCCGCGACGACCTGGCGACGACACACTACAAGTCGGGCGCCGTGGCCGAACGGCTCGGCGACCCCGCGGCGGCGCGGGACTGCTACCAGCAAGCGGTCGAAGCGTGGCGTGGCGCTCTACCACTTACTTCCGACCTAGTGGCCAGCGACGCGGCGTTGCAAGCTGCTCAAACGAAGAGCGACAATTCCTCTAACGATCTGTTGGGGCTGATGGCGCTGGGCAATCTCGCTCGGATCGAAGGGAACCTCGGCGACCACGACACGAGTGGGCGCCGATTTGGCGCGGCGATTTCGCTGGGGCGCCGGCTGCTCAGGGAAGAGCCCGACAGCGTCGCGCGCATGAGCCTGATGGCCGAAACGCTCGCCAACCACGGGGTGATGCTGACGCGGTCGGGTCGCAACACGGACGGCGCCAAGCGGCTGCGTGAGGCGATCGGCCTGCTGGAACGCGTGGCGGCCCTCGAGCCCGAGCGGGCCGAGCACGCCCGCGACTTGGCGGTCGCCGAGAACAATCTGAGCGACGCCCTGCGACGCTCGTCGCCCCAGGAAGCGCTCGAAGCGAGCGAGCGGGCGGCGACAACGCTCCAGCGTCTCTGCGAGCGTTGGCCGGGCGACTCGACTTACCGCGGCGACTTGGCGATGAGCCTCAACAACCTCGCCGCCTTGCACGGGGCGGCCGGCGACTGGCCCGCCGCGGCTCGAGGCTACGGCCGCGCTGCGCAAACGCTGCAGGCTTTGGTGCGGGAGAACCCGCTGCTGCCGCGCAGCCGGCGTGAGCTGGCGATCGCCCTGGGCAACCTGGCGCTCGCCTCCTCACAAGCGGGCGACGAGCAAGCGAGCGACGCGGCTTTTGAGGCGGCGAATGAAACACTGGCCGGCCTGACGGCCGACTTCCCAAAGACGCCGACCTACCGCGACGCCCAAGCCGCGCTGTGGAACAACCGCGGGGTGGCGCTCCGTTCGGCGGGTCGCCTCGACGCGGCGGTCGAGGCCTTCGCCGAGGCGGTCACCACGCTCGAAGAGAACAGCGCCCCGGGGCCTCCGGGCCCCAATCGTCTGGCGATGCTCGGCAAGCAGTACCGCAACTACGCCGAGACGCTCGACCTGGCGGGACGCCGCGAGGAGCTCTCGGCCGTCGAGAGCAAGATCGCCGCCCTCGGCGCCGATGCGGACGACGCAACAGTTCTGCAAGGCGAAACGCCTGAGAAGGAACTCTAGGAGATCGACCCTGATGGCATGGCTCAAGAAACACCGGACCGACCGCCCCCACAGCGTGGGAGCGAACCACCGCCACACGGCTCGCCGCCGCCGCGGCCGACAGCTGCGAATCGAGCAGTGCGAATCGCGGGTGATGCTGGCCGGCGACACGGGCGATCGTTTCGTGGACTTGTTCGACTCGGACACAGCCGGCGCCGGCAGCGCTTATTATCTAAGCGACGGCGGGCAGCGGTTTGAGTTCTCTTTCCAAAACTCGTCCGGCTTAGTGGGCTATCCGACTAGCTTGGCCGAGCTGAGATCCTCGCATCAATTCACAATCACAGCGGTTGATGAAGCCACAGACAACATTCCACGTATTGTGATCGTCCAACCGCAGGATATTGACACCGGTTGGCGGAACTCGGTCGTGGGTAGCCCTAGTTACGATGCAGACACTCCTGCAGTCGGCAATGCGAACGATAGCGATGGCGTGGGTTTGGCGGACCTGCTGGATCGCCTCAAAGAGACCGACTTCGTTATGGACGCTGACAGCTTGGGCTCGGATCAGCTGCTCGATTTCGGACGCCCCGACCCGATGCCTCAGCTCCCCGCTACGCCGGCCGCCGACTCACCGCTGATCGACTTGGCTGGCTTGATGACGCCAACCGAACGCGGCGTGTCGGGCCACGAGTTGACGCCCACGCCGCGGGCGACCGTGGCCGCCTGGTCAGCCCAAGACAGCGAGTTGCTCCTCGCGTCTCACCGTGTGAAATCGCCAACGGCCTCCGCCCACTTGGCGTCGACGGACAAGCTCACCAGCCAGTGGGACCGCGCCTGGGCCGTGGAGGTCGCCCCCGCGGCCGATGCGACGCCCACAACCCGAGAAGCCGGCGACGCCAGCTTGCCCGGCCCGGTCGGTTCGCACAGCCCCGTCGGTTCGCACAGGCCCGTCGGTTCGCACAACGCGGCAGGCTCACACGGCCCAGCTGGCTCGCGTGGCGGGAGCAATACAGAGAACCCAGCGTCGACCGCGCCGACTGATGCTCTCTCCCAAGGCCTCTGGCTGCTGGAGCGATTCGCCTCCGACGAGACCGCTGCGGGCCTTGCGGCGATGGCGCCGCGAGGCGGGGGCGGGCTCTCGGCGGAGCGGCAGGGCGCGCATGACACGGTGTTCGCCGGCCTTGCGGCGGAAGAAGGGATCGCGGCCCAAGGCTTCGGTGTCGCCGCCGACCGCCGCTACGGCTGGGCCGCCACGGCGGCCGCTCTGCTCGTCGCCCACGGAGCGTGGCGCTACGGCGTGCCGGCCGAGACGCGTAAGGAACGGCGCGAGGATCGCCGGCCGGGGTAGAGTTTGCCGGCGGCGCCTATTTTAACCCCTCTCTCTCCACGCGTCTCCGCGTGCGGACAAGCACGTCGCTGTGACCGAGCGGCGACTGCGTCGGTAGCGTTCGCGCCAGGCTGAACGCCGCTAAACCAGCGCGCTCAAATGGCTACGGCCGCTCTCTCGCTAATGCGGGGGCTTCTATCGAGGCCATGGCAACATGGCACGGGCATTGCGTCCGCTGAGGTTAGAGCGGTTTGCTCATTGGTGTAGACGCTCGGCTCGCGATCGGCGTCATGGCTTCGTCAGCCTGCATCGACAATGCACCGCATTGCCTGCTTCGGCTTCCTCGCCACGACCCTAATCGCTTCCCCGCTCGTCCACACCAATTCGAAAACCGCTCTAAGAGTCGAGACACGCTGTCTCGTTTCCGACCCAACGCTCCAGACATACGCCCAGGCCATGAACCCCATCATCTTCCCCACCGATTTCACCGATCAGAACGACCCCGCATTGCGGTTCGCCTCGGAAGTCGCCAAACGCGATGGCTGCAAGCTGATCATCACACACGTTAAGCCTCCGGCCGCCCCGCCCGTGGCGAGCCTCGCTCCGGCGGTGTACGGCATCGCTACTCCCGGCGCCGCGTCGAATTGGTACCGCGCCGCCGCGGAGGGTCAGGAAAGAGCCGCGATCGCCGAGCGCCTCGACGCCGTCGCCCCAACCGAGGTGATCGACTGCGAGCACGTGCTGCGAGTTGGCGAAGCGGCCGACGAGATCCTTCGCCTCGCCGAAGAGACGCACGCCTCGCGCATCGTGATGGGCACCCACGGCCGGCAAGGATTCCAGCGAGTGGTGATGGGCTCGGTAGCCGAAAAGGTCGTGCGTGAGGCGCCCTGCCCGGTGACCGTGATCCGCAACGAAGCCCGCGAGCCACAAGAAGCCTTGTCGCAGGAAGCCCAGCCGCTCGAAGTCCAACCACTCGAAGCGGAGTGAAGCTAGCGGATTAGGTCACCACGCCCGTCGTTTACCCTCAATCGGACACAGCCCCATGCCACCCGAACCGCACGCCACCGACAAACCCGCCGTTATGATCACCGGCAGCACGGGCCTGATTGGCTCTCGGCTCTGCCGGCTGCTGGAGCCGGAGTACGAGGTTTACGGCCTCGACATCACACTGCCCGAGGAGCCGGACGACCGGTTCCACCGGTTCCAGTGCGACCTGACCGATGAAGAGTCGGTGCGGGCTGGCGTGGCCGAGGCGAGCCGTCAGGCCGGTGGTCGATTTGCGAGCGTGATTCATTTAGCGGCCTACTACGACTTTGCCGGCGAGCCGAGCCCGCTCTACCAAGAGCTCACGGTCGACGGCACCCAGCGGCTGCTGCGAGCACTCCGCGAATGTGAGGTCGAGCAGTTTATCTTCAGCAGCAGCATGCTGGTCATGCTCCCGGTGGGCGATGACGAAGAGTCAATCGATGAGACCTCGCCCACGGCCGCCAAGTGGGATTACCCCAAATCCAAGCTCGCCGCGGAGAAAGTGATCCGTGAGGAGCGTGGCTCCACGCCCGCGGCGATCCTCCGCATCGCCGGGGTGTACGACGAAGACTGCCACTCGATCCCGATCGCTCAGCAGGTCAAGCGGATCTATGAGCACGACCTCGAGAGCCACTTCTACCCGGGTGACACCTCGCACGGCCAGCCTTACATCCACCTCGACGACCTCGAAGAGGCGATCCGGCTCACCATCGAGCGTCGGCGCGAGCTTGACGAGTACGAGGTGCTGCTGCTGGCCGAGGATATCTTGCTGAGCTACGGCGAACTGCAAGACCGCATTGGCCGTCAGCTGCACGGTGAAGAGTGGACCACCCTGCGCATCCCCAAAGCTGTGGCCAAGGCGGGCGCTTGGGTCAAGAACACGTTGTCGTCGGCCGATGCGTTCATCAAGCCGTGGATGGTCGATCTGGCCGACGATCATTACCCGCTCGATGTGAGCAAGGCGAAGCAGCGACTGGGCTGGGCGCCCCGGAAAGACTTGGCCGGCACGCTCCCCACGATGCTCGACCGCCTGTCTCTCGACCCCGAGTCGTGGTACCGGATCAACGGCCTCGGCAGCCCTCCTGCCGAGCGACTCGGCGAGCCCGTCGCGAACAAGGAGCATGAGGTCATACCGCGAGCGAGGCGTGAAGCCGCGGGGCTCAAGCAATGACGAATCCCAGTGAGCCGCCCCAGGCGGCGCCGGCCGGCATCGACCCGTTGCTCGCTCGCGACCTGAACGCCCCGCTGAAGCGATTCGGCTACAACCCGTCTGCTTGGTCGCAACGCGTGCCGATATGTGTGATCGCGGCGGTGGCGGCGGCGATCGCCGCCTATATGGCGTTCTACCAGTGGAGGCTGATCTCCTACGCTTGGGACCCGATCTTCGGCGACCAGACGCAGCGTGTGCTCGATTCGCAGGTGTCGCACCGCATGCGTCTGTGGATGCTTGTTCCCGACGCGGCGCTAGGAGCGTTCGCCTACCTGGGCGACGCGGTCTTCGGACTGGCGGGCTCCACGCGACGCTGGCAGTACCGGCCTTGGATGGTGATCTTGTTCGGCATCGACGTGATCCCGCTAGGCGTTGTCAGCGCGGTGCTCGTCGTCCTGCAGGGCACGGTCGTCGGCTCCTGGTGTTTCCTGTGCCTCGTCACCGCGGTGCTTTCGCTGGTGCTTATCTACTTTGCCTACGACGAGGTGTGGGCGTCTCTCGAATACCTTTACCGCTTGTGGCGCGAGACCCACAGCTGGGGCGAGGTGTGGCGAGCGACGTGGGGCTGGCCCTCGGAAACGGCCGAGCGGGTCGCTCAAACGATGTTGATCCCTCGCTCTGAATCGCCACTTGAGTAAAGCTGCTTTACGCCCATCGTCCAAACCTGCAATCCTGGAGTCTCTTTATCATGTGGGCACGCGCTGTCGAAATCATGCTCGGCCTGTGGCTGGCGATCAGCCCGGCGATCTTTCGCGGCGGCGAAGCCGAGGCTGCCCTGTGGGCCACCGACTTGGCGGTCGCCACTTGGGTGATCGTGTGCGCTTGCCTCTCCTGTTGGCTGCCGCTCAGGCACGCCCACTTGGCGATCCTGGCGGCTTCGGGTTTTTTAATCGCCATCGCTTACCTCGAAACGGGCGCCCCGGAGTCCGCCACTGCGCAGAACCACTTGATGCTGGGTCTGCTGCTGGCCATGTTTGCGATCGTGCCCAACTACGCCGACGAGCCCCCCATGCGCTGGCGTCGCTACGCGGCGCGACTTGAGCAGGCCCAAAGCTAGAGTTTGAGCCTGCGAAAGATCGATAAGTGCTCCGGCTCCAACATTGGGCTTCTTCGGGTTGGAATCCGTGGGCCGAGCTGTCATGTTGAGCTGCACGCCGGGAAGACAACCTCCATACGCAATGCGCTGAAACGAGGCCTGCGACGATGAACGAGACGCAATCCAACGAAGCAAAGAGGCCGGTGGTCGTTGGCATCGGCGAGGTGCTCTGGGACCACTCGGAGCGCGGCCGCCACGCCGGCGGCGCCCCGGCCAACGTCGTTTATCACACCAGCCGGCTCGGCTGTGAAAGCGTGTTGCTCACGCGCATCGGCCCCGATCAGGCTGGCGAAGAACTGCTCGCAGACCTCGCGGGCAAAGGCTTCGACACGAGCCACGTACAACGCGACCCCGACCGGCCAACCGGCACGGCGCACGTGGGCAATAACGCCGACGGCGACCCTGATTTCGAGATCACGGCCAACGTGGCGTGGGATTATCTCACGATCGGCGTCGACGAGAATCGGCTCCTGCAGGACGCCGACGCGCTCTATTTCGGCACTCTCGCCCAGCGGACCCCTGCCGCGCGCGAGGCGATTCAGCGGGCGCTCGCTCTGGCCCCCAGCGGGTGTCGCCGGGTGCTCGACGTGAACCTGCGGGCGCCGTGGTACGACACGGAAACGCTCGTCGGCTCACTCCGCTTGGCCGACACCGTTAAGTTCAGCAGCGGCGAGTCGGACGAGATGGCGCAGCTCTTGGGGCTCGGCATCGCCGAGCCTGAGCCGATCGCCGAAGAGCTCCAATCCAAATACGGCGTCAAACGCGTTTGTGTGACCCTCGGGGCCGAAGGCTGTCGGTTGTTCGAGGGCGATTCGTCGGCCGAGGCGGCGGGCGTTTCGCCCAGCGAAAAGATCGACACGGTCGGCGCTGGCGACGCCTTCACTTCGGCGATGATCGTCGGACTTCTGGGCGGATGGTCTCTCAATAAGATCGCCGAGTTCGCCAATCGCTACGCCGCCGCAACGACCACGCAACCGGGCGCGATGCCGCCGATCGAAGGCGCAGCGTTCGAAGCGGCTCTGGCGATGATTCCGAATTAAAGCTGCGGCGAGCCGGGGCTTAGCGTCTGACCGGACTGGTCATCCCGCCCCCAGGTTGGTTGGCGTTCGGGCGCCAGATCGTGCGGCGGCTGGCGCCCTGATAGTTCGCACTGTGTTTCTTAAGCCCCTTGGAAAGTGGCCTTCTTTGCTCTGCTGGGGCGATCGCCTCAAGGATCTTGGGCGAGGATGCTAGACTTTCATTGGCCGACTCCGCGCGATCGGCATGCGCGTCTTGCCGTGGTATGGGGTTTGCTCTTTCGGATGGCTCGTTGCTTAGGCAGGGGCTCCATCACCGCCAAACTCCATAAGAGGCAATTCGTAGTTTATGCCTTCCACGATCGACAAAGCGAAGAACAGCAGCTCCGACGCCACGACGAAGGAAGGCGCCGTCAACTCGGTTGACGGCAAGGCCAACGGCTCAGGCGGGCGCACCGGCGCGTACGGCGCCCAGCCCCCCTACGCCCTGATCCAACGCTTCTTCACAACGCTCAAGGCCGCCGGCGAGCCGCTGGTGGTGGGTCACGGCATCGCTACCGCGCTGGATGAGTTTGTTGAGCATCAATCGATTGAACCGGCCGACGAGAAGTTGCTCCGCAAGTTGCTGCGGGGTTGTTCCGAGGTGATCCTGCTGGGCGACTCGGCTTACGCCGCGCTGCGGCCCGCGATGGGCAAGCTGCGTTTGATCCACGCCCACCCGGCGGCCTCGGAGTTGGAAGAGATCTCGCCGGGCGAGTTCCTGCGGCTTAAAGACTCGCTGATCCAGGGCAACGAGGAGGCGTCGCGGCTGGGGCTGGTGATCGACACTTCGCCCTTCTACCGCAATTTCCCCGTGATCAGCGACCCCAGCGAGGTAGGCGACGGGGTCGACGTTCTGAACCGGCACCTCTCGGCGCAGATGCATCAGAACCCCGAGCGGTTCCGCGAGGCGTTGCTCGACTTCCTCCGTGACGAGCACGTCGGAGCGTCGAACCTGCTGCTGAACGACCACATCGCCACGCTCTCGGATTTCAAGAGCGAGCTCGCCGCCGCCCGCTCGCTGGTCGATGATCTCGACGCCGACCAGGCTTACCATTCGTTCTCCCACGAGCTGCGCACGCACGGCTTCGAGGCGGGTTGGGGCGACACGGCCGCCACGGTCTCAGAGACGTTGGCGCTGCTGCACCGCGTGATGCAGTCGGCCGACCCCGATCGCTTCGCCCGGCTGCTGAGCCGCTTGCCGATCACCCGCACGGTGCTGATGGTCTCGCCGCACGGATGGTTCGCCCAGGAGGGAGTGCTAGGCAAGCCCGACACCGGCGGCCAAGTCACTTACGTGCTCGATCAGGCCCGCGCCCTGGAGCGGACGATCGACGCCCACCTCAAGTCGTGCGGCGTCGACATGCGCGGCAAGGTGGTGGTGCTCACTCGGCTGATCCCCGAGGCCGAGGGGACCGCCTGCGACAACCCCCTGGAGAAGATCCACGGCACGCACGACAGCTGGATTGTGCGGGTCCCGTTCCGCGACGGCGCGGGCGAGGTGGCGCCGCACTGGGTCTCGCGTTTCAAGATCTGGCCCTACCTGGAGCGTTACGCCGAGGAATCGACCGCGGCGGTCGTCAACGAGCTGGGCGGCAAGCCCGACTTGATCGTCGGCCACTACAGCGACGGCAACATCACCGCGCACCTTCTGGCCGAGCGCCTCGACGTGACGCACGCCGCTTGCGTTCACGCCCTGGAAAAGAGCAAGTACCTGTTCAGCGACTCGCATTGGGCCGAGCTCGAAGACCAGTACCATTTCTCGGCGCAGTTTACGGCTGACCTGGTCGCCTACAACTCGGCCGACTTCGTGGTGTCGAGCAGCCGCCGCGAGATCGGCGGCACGCCCCACGACCTCGGCATGCTCGAGTCATACCAACTGTTCACCATGCCCGGGCTCTTCCGCGTGGAGTCGGGGCTCGACCCGCGACGGGCGCGTCACAACATCGTCCCGCCGGGGGTCAGCGAGGAGTGCTTCTTCCCCAACACGGCCGAGGAGCTCCGCGTCGAGGCGATGGCCGACGGCCTGCGCGAGCGGTTGCTCACCCAAGAGCCGGGCGAGAATTGCGTCGGCTTCCTCGACGAGCCCGACAAGCCGTTCGTCTTCGCCATGGCGCGGATCGACAAGGTGAAGAATCTCACCGGGCTGGCCGACCTGTTCGGCAAGTGCGAGAAGCTCCGCGAGCACGCCAATTTGCTGCTGGTCACCTCGATCAACGAGCGCGACCAGGCGAGCGACCCCGAGGAGCTCGAAGAGGTCGACCGGCTCTACGAGCTGATCGCCCGCCACAGCCTCGAGGGCTCGATCCGCTGGGCCGCCGCGCGGCTCGACAAGGCCGAGACCGGCGAGATCTACCGCATCTTGGCCGACCGCCGCAGCGTGTTCGCCCAACCCGCCCTGATGGAGACCTTCGGGCTCACCGTGATCGAGGCGATGGCGTGCGGCATGCCCGTCGTCGGCACCGCGTTCGGCGGGCCGGCCGAGATCATCCTCGACGGCGAGTGCGGCGAGGTCCGCGACCCGAACGACCACGAGGCGTTCGCCCAGTCGCTGCTCGATATTGTCTCCGACACCGAGAAATGGCGACGCTACTCGGAGGAGGGGATCCAGCGGGTAGAAACGGCCTTCCGGTGGGCGCGACACGCCGAGTCGCTTTTGAGGATCTCAAACGTGTATACTTATTGGAATCACACCGACGTGATGAACCGCCCAGCTCTCGACCGCTACCTGCACACCCTTTACCACACCGTCTACCGTCCGCGGGCAGACGCGATCGAGATCTGATACGAGCAGGATCGTATCGAGTCACAGGAGTGAGGAACTAGACCGTTGTATATTCAGCTAGTGAGCGTCCACGGCTTGGTGCGTGGCGAGAACATCGAAATGGGACGCGACGCCGACACCGGCGGCCAAGTCCGTTACGTGCTCGAGATGGCCCGCACCCTCGCGGCCCAGCCCGAGGTGGACGGCGTCGACCTGTTCACCCGCCGCATCAAGGACAAGCGTTACTCTTCGGACTACGGCGAGACGATCGAAGAGCTCGCCCCCGGCTGCCGGCTGGTCCGTCTGCCGTGCGGCGGGGGGCGCTACATGCGTAAGGAGCGGCTCTGGCCGCACCTCGACGAGTTTGTCGACGAGATGCTCGTCTTCACCCGCAAGGACGGACGCACCCCGACCGTGGTGCACGGCCACTACGCGGACGCGGCCTACGTGGCGAACGAGGTCGCTACGGCGCTCGGCGTGCCGTTCGTCTACACCGGCCACTCGCTCGGCAAGCCGAAGCTCGAGTATCTGTTGCGCGAGGGATGGACCCACGAGAAAGCGAACGACGAGCTCGCGATCGACCGCCGGATCGCGGTGGAGCAGGAGAGCCTCGACGCCGCCGACCTGGTGGTCACCAGCACCCGCCACGAGCGCGACGTGCAGTACGCCGACTACCGCCGCGACGAGACGCTCAAAGTCGAAGTGATCCCGCCCGGAACGGACCTCGATCGCTTCTTCCCGTACTACGAGTACGATATCGCTGGTGGGGAGATCGACGAGCGGTTCAAGCAGGCCCGCATGCGGATGCACCACGAGTTGGGCCGCTTCCTCTACTCGCCCGAGAAGCCGCTGATCTTGGCCCTCTGCCGCCCCGACCGCCGCAAGAACATCGGCGCCCTGATCGACGCTTACGGCGAGAGCAAAGAGCTGCAGGCGATCGCCAACCTGGCCATCTTCGCCGGCATCCGCGAGGACATCGAGTCGATGCCCGAGAACGAGCAGCGAGTGCTCACCGACATGCTGCTCGCGATGGACCGCTACAACCTGTACGGCAAGATGGCGATCCCCAAGAACCACGGCTCGGAGTACGACGTGCCCGAGCTCTACCGCCTCGTGGCGGCGGGCGGCGGGGTTTTCGCCAACACGGCTTACATCGAGCTGTTCGGGCTCACGGCGATCGAGGCGACGGCCGTCGGCCTACCGTTTGTAGCCACCCAAGAAGGGGGGCCGCAGGACATCGTCGAGAACTGCCGCAGCGGAGCCACGGTCGATGTGACCGACCGCGCTGAGCTGACCGACGCCCTGGTCCAGTCGCTGACCGATCGCAAGCTGTGGGAGCAGCGTTCGAGCGACGGGGTGAACTTGGTTCGCAAGCACTACGCCTGGGAGACGCACTGCCGGCATTACCTCAAAGCGATCGAAGAGGTCCTGCAAGACGGCCGCGAGCCTGCCCAATCGCCGGGACGCCGCGGGCCGAGCGTCGGCCGCCGTCTGGCCGAGGTCGAGCACTTGCTCATCACCGACATCGACAACACGCTGCTGGGCGACGACGAGGCGCTCGCCCAGTTGCTCGAACTGCTGCACGAGAACCGCGACCGCATCGGCTTTGGCGTCGCCACCGGCCGCTCGCCCGAGTTGGTCGAAGAGGTGCTCGCCGAATACGGCGTCGAAGAGATCGACGTGATCATCTCGTCGGTCGGCACCGAGGTGAGCTACGGCCGCCGCTTCGCCAGCGACCGCGGCTGGGCGAGTCACCTCCGTTCGCGATGGCGCCCCGACCGGGTGCGAGAAGCGCTCGACCCGCTCGGCTTCGTGTCGCTGCAAGAGGGCGTCGGCTCGCAGAGCGAGTTCAAGGTGAGCTACGACCTCGACGAGGGCGTGGCGGCCGAAGAGGCGATCCGGCTGGTCCGCGAATCGCTCGACAGCGTGCGGCTCGGCTACTCGCTGGTCTTCTCGCACGGCACGTACATCGACGTGCTGCCGCTGCGGGCGTCGAAGGGCAAGGCGGTCCACTACGTGGCCAACAAGTGGGGAGTGCCGATCGACCGCGTGCTGACGGCCGGCGACTCGGGCAACGACATCGACATGCTCAAGGGCGCCACGGCAGGCATCGTCGTGTCGAACCACGACGACCAAGTGGCCGCCTGGCGACGCAACAAGTCGGACCGTGTTTACATCGCCGACCGCCCTTCGGCGGGCGGGATCATCGACGGGCTCTCGCACTACGGCGTGCTGCACGCCAAGAACTACGCCGAAGTTTAGGGAGCGTTCTGCGTGGCGAGCCGCGTACAGTCAGGGTCGAGTGCGTGCTGGCGGTTGCCCCCGCCCACCACGCCGTTAGATTAGGCCGAGTCGGCCCCCCCGCGCACGGGAGGCCTCGCCCGCCCCCCACCGCTACCTGAGTAAAGGCATGAAACCGTCGGCCGAAGGATCGACCGAACCCGTTCGCTCGCGCTTTGGCGCCACTCCCCTCGACGACGGCTCGACGCACTTTCGTGTTTGGGCGCCGCGTTGCGAGCGAGTCGAGGTGGTGATCGAAGGCGCCGGTGGGGGCGAGAGAGCGCCACGCGTCGCCCTGCTCGAATGCGACGAGCAGGGCTTCTTCCAAGCCTCCGTAGCGCAAACCCCGCCCGGCGCGCTCTACGGCTACCGCCTCGATGGCGGCCCGCTGCGACCCGACCCCGTTTCGCGGCATCAGCCCAACGGCGTGCACGGCTTGTCGGCGGTGATCGACCACGCGTCGTTTGGTTGGACCGACGCCGCTTGGCGCGGCGTCGCCAAGCGCAATCTCGTGATCTACGAGCTGCACGTTGGCGCGTTCACTGCAGAAGGGACGTTCGCGTCGGCGATCGGGCGGCTGGCGGAGCTCGTGGAGCTCGGCTTCACGGCGATCGAACTGATGCCGGTCGCGCAGACGCCCGGCCGCTGGAACTGGGGGTACGACGGCGTGTCGCTCTACGCCCCGCGCAACACTTACGGCGGCCCGGAGGGGCTCAAGCAATTGGTCGACGCCTGCCACGCGGCCGGCCTCGCCGTGCTGCTCGACGTGGTCTACAACCACCTCGGTCCCGAAGGGAATTACCTGGCCGAGTTCGGACCGTATTTCACCCCCGACCGCAGCACGCCTTGGGGCGAGAGCTTCAACTACGACGGCCCGCAGTGCGAACAGGTGCGGCGGTTCGTGGTGGAGAACGCCCTCGAATGGCTCCGCGAGTACCACCTCGACGGGTTGCGTCTCGACGCGGTCTTCTTCATGACCGACACGAGCGCATGGACGATCCTCGACGAAATCCGTGAGGCGACTTCGCGTTTCGCCGCCGCGGCAGGTCGGACCGTCCACCTTATTGCCGAGTCGAACCTGTACGACGCCGAGTTGCTGAAGGGCAAGACGCTCGAAGAAACCGAGACGTCGCCGCCCCGGCGCCGTGAGCCGTACGACGCGATATGGTGCGACTGCCTGATGCACGCGATCCACTCGCAGGCGTTGCCCCATCTGGAGCTCACCGACAAGCCTTACGGCGGCTCGGGCGACTTGGTGGCTTCGCTGAGGCATGGGTACGTTTACTCCGACCGACCGCCGGTGCGGACCGCCCCCGGAGAGCACGCGCGGCGCGGCCGCGACTGGTCGGACCACGACTGGCGCAGCTCGTTGGTCGTGGCGCTGCAAACGCACGATGCGGTCGGCAATCACCCGGCGGGTATGCGAGTGCATCAGCTCACGTCGACAGCCTTCAAGAAGGCCGCCGCCGCGCTGACGCTGCTGTCCCCTGGGATCCCGCTGGTCTTTATGGGTGAGGAATGCGCGGCGGAGGCGCCGTTCCTTTTTTTCGCCGACTTCGAAGACTCGGCGCTCCGACAAGCGGTCGACCACGGCCGGCGTGAGGAGTATCCGCAGCACGATTGGAGCGGTTCGATCGCCCCCTCGCACCCCGAGGCGTTCCGGCTCGCCAATTGCGGCGGCACAGCTCCCGGCGGCGACTCGCCCCACGATCCGGCCGTGCGGCAGTGGTATCGGCAACTGATTGCATTTCGCAAACTGGGCGTGGCCGAGGGTTGGCTGGCGGCCGATCGGATGCGGGTGTCACACGACTCCGGCCTCGATTTGTTTACGATCGTGTACGAAGGCCCGCAGGGCGGCGCCGCTACGATTCTCGCGAGGCTCACGCCGCTCGACAGAGAGTCTGCCCCTGTAAAATTCGAGCCGCCGGGCGTGGTGGTTCTCGACTCCCACGCCGGCGGCCCGAGTTGTGACGGTTTCCTGTTGCAGCCCCATCACGCGGTGGTCACGCGCGGCTGACGCTGCTGCCCGTTCCTGAGGGGTTGAGAACCTCGAGCGGCTGGGTCTTGCTGATGATGCCGCGGGCACGCTCGAGTTGCTTCTCGTCGCCCGTGGCGACCAACAACGCGTGGCCGCGACGCAGGTGCCACCTGAGGTTGCGGAGCGTGTCGTCGCGATAGGGCGGCATGAACAAGCCGGTCACCGTCGACCCTGCCAACACGCCGAGCACGGCGCCAACGCACAGCGCGAACATGGCGCTGCCGTAACTCGCCTCGTAGCCCTGGTGGAGGCCAAGACCCGCGAGCGCCCCGAGACACGCTCCGACTATAACGCCCTGCATGATGGATCGGTTGCGGGACGGTTGCGGTTCGGTGGGGGCGAGCATCTTCGCGGTGAGCGAGTCGGGATCGTTGATCACGACCACGTCGTTCGCGGCGACACGGTCGAGCCGCACACGCCGACTAGCGACATCGGCCTCGGGGCGGTCGGCGTACACGGCGACCATGCCGGGCCTGTGCTCCTCCTCGGCGAGTTCGGATTCCATCCGCATCGCCTCAACTTCGAGCGTCTCTTCGTTTTGCTTGTGGCTGTCGCTCTCAACCTTGGCGTCGTGGTGACGCTTTTTCACCGCTTGGGCCCCGGCAACGGTTTGCGGCTGGGCCGTGTCGGGACTAGTGGCGCGAGCGGCGAAGCTAGCCTCGCCGGGGCTCACGCCCACAAGGTTTTGACTGTCAACGCTGGTGGTATCTACCGGCTGCTTGCTGTCGGCGTTCATTGTGGGGCCTCCGCTTCTTCGTGATCCCGCTCAGGCGGAGAACAACATGGCGTGCGAAACGCTACTCGTTCTCAATGCTGCTGAGACAGGGATTGTGATGGGTTAACGTAGAAGGGTTGAAGTGCAATCCTCGCGCCTAAAACGGTTCGTTTATCCGCAGCAGCGTGTATCCACAAGCAAACAAGCCAAATCAGGCGCGCCGATTGCTCCCCTGATTGGCTTAATCAATCGCCAATACGGGCGCCACAAGCACACTGATTCAGGAGCGATCAACATGGCTGACGATCTGCACAAGAAGTTTCACCACCTGCTCGAAGGATTCACCGACGGCGTGCTTGTCACGCAGGGCGGCGATGGCCCGATGATCGGACGACCCATGCAGGTCTGCCAAATCGACGACGACTGTGACTTGTGGTTTGTGACCGGCTCGGAATCGGCCAAAGTCGACGACGTCAAAGAAGACAGCCGTGTACTGGTCGTCTTCCAGGACTCGGGCCGCTACCTCACGGTCAACGGCGCGGCTTCGCTCGTGCGCGATCGCTCCAAGGTGCAAGAACTGTGGAACGAAAGCTGGCGGGTGTGGTTCCCTAACGGCCCGGACGACCCCACCTTGGTGCTTCTGCGTGTGAAGGCGACGGACGGCCAGTTCTGGGACCAGGGCGGCTTTCGCGGCCTCACATACGCCATCGAGGCCGGCCGCGCTTATTGGAAAGGTGAGACTCCGGAACTCCCGGAGGACATGCACGCTAAGGTCAACCTCGACTGAAAAGTTAGCAACCCGCCTGGCGAACGCCGGCGCCCATACGGGCGCCGGTTTTTCTATAAACCCCGTCTGCGAGCAACTTGCGACAACAGCACGAACTTAGCTACGCAAAAAAGCCGCTGGGCTCAAGAGCCCAGCGGCTTTTGTTTTGCAGTCTGCCTGTGGCAAAATACTAGGTTCAGCTGCCTGCACGGTGCTGATCGCGCAGGTCACGGACCTTGTCGTGGATCCGCTTGACCGATTCGTGCTGCTGGGCGATGAGGTCGTGGGCGGGGGTGCCAACCACGTCCTTGAGCGCCTCTTCGTAGGCGTCTTTGATGACGTCCTCGCCGCGCTCGGCCTCTTCGAGTGCCGTGCCCATGCTGTCGCTGGTGCACGCGTCGCGAACGCTGAGCCACGCCCGGTGGGCGGCGGCCAGGTAGCTGCCGTCTTCCTCTTCGGGGCCATCGTTCCACTCGATCTGAGTGGCCAGCACTTCGGCCTGCTCGCGACGGTCGCGCGCGATGCCGGTGAAAGCGTCTTTGAGGGTCGGGTTCTTCACGATCGCCGCACACTCCTCAAAACCTTTCGCCGAGTCGACGTTGAGCCGGCGTAGCTCACGGAGTTTGCTGAGCGTTTCGTCCTTCAGTCCAACAACGGCGTTGGCGGTAGTCATAGGGGCCTCCTTACAAGGTTAGTCGTATACCCGCCGTTTGCTCGCACGCGGGGGGCTTTTCTTTGATGGCCACGGCAATCAGCCGGGCGAGTACGCCACTTTGTTCCAGGTCTCTAGGCTTGAGCTGTAAGGCATTTCAAGCGAGGGCCATGCAATCGGCCCCCGCTATCCGCGATCAACGAGAGAAGATCACGTAGACCGCATGGACGATGCCCGGGATAAAGCCGAACAGCGTGAGCACGATGTTGATCCAGAAGTGCATTCCGAGACCAACCTCCATCGCCACGCCTACGGGCGGCAGGAAGATGGCGAGCAAGAGCTTGACAGGGTCGAGCGGTTCTACACCAGCGTTGGCGGCCATGTTTGTTCTCCTTGAGTATCTTGAGTAATTAGTGAACACGATAATGTTCTGTGAGGTCGCCGCGTTGAGCGACAAGAGTGAGTAGTGCAATTGCCTTGCCAAAGCCGATCGCTGCGGAAGATACGCCTCATTGGCGGCGACATCACGCATTTCGGATCGCCAGCTCTTCACCGACCGGGCGCGAAGCACGCAGAGTGGTCATCCAGAACGCAACTCGAACACCACGTTCTTACCAGCTCGCTGCGAGCGCATAAAAAAAACGGCCCCGAGGAGGGTCTCCTCGGGACCGTTGCAACTAGAACAGTCTGCACGCCGATGGCGTCGTTACGCGAATGGATGATCGACCGATCACTCGGAGTCGACGTTCACGTTGGTGTCGCCCGTCAGCGGGTCTTCACCCACTTGCACGTCACCGAGCGGCGTGCGGATGTCGACCTTCTCTTCGTCGGGCGTGAGGTTGTCGACCGGCTCGCGGACCGACTCGTCGGCGTCTTCGAGCAGCGCTTCGTCTCGCTCGCCGTCGATCTCAACGTCCGACGCGTCGTCCTCGATGACCGGCTTCTCGGTGGTGTAGGTGTCGCCCTGCTGGCAACCGCTCACCAACCCAACGCCGGCAGCAAGGAACAACGCGACAGCGTAACGGTGGAACAAGGACATGCTATTTCTCCCAGAAAAGTGGAATGGGTCGGATCTCAAGAGACGGCGGCGCCGCCCCTCTCCGGCTCGTGTTTCGGCTCAGTGAATCGTAGGTCACCCCAGGCAGCCGCTAGCAATAGCCGCTCTGAGGCATCAACTGGTTCTCACTAAAGCAACCGCTGTGCCAGCCCGGCGGCGGGCCTTGGATCGCTGGGAAACAGCACCCCCAATCTGCCAGGCCTGGCGGCTACCTAACCCAAGTGGTCGCCTTGCGACCAGAAATCTGCCCGTTGGCGAGCCCTCGACCGACGCCAAGGGGTTTGCGCTAAGGTTGGTTCAGCGCTGGCGACAACGCCCCATACCGCTTACTTTTGTGAGTCAGACGGGTCCGCCGCAGTGAGTTTGGCGCCCGCACATGCATCTTTGCACTCGGTTTTTGCATTCGGGAAGAGCAAGCGTATGAGACCAGGGTGGGTCGCAGATTGGCTAAACGCCGTCATTCGAGGGGGCGCCGTGTGGCTTTACGCCGCTGTGCTCGTCGTCGTGGGGCTGTCGTGGGGCGCCGCGCCACGGGTGGCGCAGGGACAGGAGCCTTCCGCCGAGACGGCCCCGTTGCCGTCAGCCGCGGCAGACGACTCTGGGATCACGGTCGATCGGCTCGAACAGCTCGTTGCCGAAGCCGAGCAGAACGCCGCACTCGACGAAGAGACCCGCAAGCAGGTCGCGGGTGTCTACCGGTCGGCGCTGGCCGAGTTGCAGGCGGCCGCCGCCCACGCCTCCCGGGGCGAGAGCTTCGCCGCCGACGCCCAATCCGCCATGGCTCGGGCCGAAGAGGCCAAGCAGAAGATCGAGGAGCTCAAGTCCAAGGAGCCGACCATCGAGAGCGACGGCTCGCTCACCGACTTGGAGCAGCAACTCGCCAAGCTCGAGCTGACCCTGGCCAACCGCAAGAAGGCCCGCACGGCCGCCGCCGCCGAGTCGCAAACCCGGGTCCAACGGCGCAAGGAGATCCGCGCCCGGACAGTCGCCCTCGAGGAGCTGCTCACCGATCTGCAGAACGAGAAGACCCAGCTTTCCGCGTCCGAGCCGGGGCCCGTGACGATGGCCCGTCGGGCGCTCGTCGAGGCCCGCACGAAATCGGCCGAGGAGGAGCTGCCCACCCTCGAACGCGAACTCTTGAAGTACGACGCCGAGGAGGCGGCCGGCCTGGTGCGGCTGGGCGTCGACCTGACGACCCTGCAGGCCGGATTCACCGAGAAGCGGATCGCCATGCTGCAGGAGCGAGTGAACAGCGAGCGCGAGGCCGACGCCGCGCGTTCGGTGCGTGAGGCCCGCGAGAGCGCCGTGGCCGTCGATCCGATGCTGCGCAGCCTGGCCGAGCGAAACCAGCAACTGACCGAGACCTCCAAAGAGGTGGTCGACTCGCTCGCGTTGGCCAAGAGCGAGCTGAAGGCCACGACGGCCGTGCTTGACGAGTTTCGCCAGCAGTACGAGCGGACCCACGAAAAGGAGGAGCAGGTCGGGCTGACCAGCTCGATCGGCGCGCTGCTGCGCAAGCAGCGTACGGCGTTGCCCGAGGTGAGCGAGCTCCGCGCCGCCGTGGCGAGCCGGCAGTCGATTATCAACGAGATCCAGTACGAACTCTTCGAGTACGAGGAGGAACGCGACGACCTGGCCGCCCTGGGGTCCCGTTCGAACGGATCGCTGGCCGACTCGGACACGCAAGACGCCGCCGGCGCCGAGTTCGAGGCCGCCTCTCAAGAGCTGCTAGAGAAGAAACGCGAGTATCTCGACACGCTGATCTACAACACGAGCCAATACTTCGACACGCTGGTTGACCTGAACATAACCGACTTGCGGCTGGTCAAGCTCGCCGAGGAGTACGAGCGGTTCATCGACGAACGCGTGCTGTGGATCCGCAGCGGGCGGCTGCTGTCGCTCGACGAGGGGCTAGACGAGTCCGACGCGTGGCTCCTCAGCCCGCTCAAGTGGTCCGAGTTGACGAAGCGGCTGCTTGCCGACACGAGCCGCAACTGGGCGCTCTACTGCACGGCGGGGTTGGTGTTCGTCGTGCTGCTAGCGCGCCGTCGCAACCACCGCCGGGCCGTGCTCGATGCGGGCGTGCAGGCGCAGAAATCGACCTGCCGATCGCTCGAACCGACCGCCCGCGCCCTGGCCCTCACGGCGGTGGTGGCGATGCTCTGGCCGCTAGTCGGGGTGTTCCTGGGCTGGCGGCTAAGCGAGGCGGCGCTCGGGTCGCCCTTCACCAGGGCGGTCGGCGTCGGGTTGCTTTACCTCAGCGCGCTCGCGGCGCCGCTCGAGTTCTTCCGCCAAGTCTGCCGGCCGCGTGGGCTGGGCGAGGCCCACTTCGGCTGGAACGAGGGGAACACCAAACAGATCCGCAAGGAGCTGCGTTGGTTCCTCACCATGGGCGGGCCGTTCGCCTTCGTCACGGCCACGATCATGGCGAGCGACCCCAGCCACAGCCGCGGCGCGCTGGAACGCTGCTCTTTCTTCGTCGGCATGGTGATCGTCGCTACGCTGATCTACCGCCTGCTGCGGCCCAGCGGCGTGGTGCGCGAGTACCTAAAGCATCGGCAGGAGGGCTGGATCAACCGCCTCCGACACTTCTGGATCACGGCTTGTGTCGGCTTGCCGCTGCTGCTCGCCACTCTCGCGATCTGGGGCTACTACTACACGGCCAAGGTCTTGGCTTGGCGGCTGTTCGTAACCTGCTTCTTCGCGATGGTGCTGGTCGTCTCGCGGGCCGTGCTTTTCCGCATGCTGCTGTTGCGACGCCGCTTCCTGAGCATGGAACAGGCCCGCAAGCGGGCCGCCGACCAGCAGGAGGCGGGCTCCAACATCGCCGGCATCGTGGCCGAAGACCCCACGTCGGACATCACCGCCCAGAACGTGCAGGCGATGCGTCTGTTGTCGACCGGGCTCTACGCCGTGTCGCTGGTCGGTATGTGGCTTATCTGGTCGCCGGTGCTGCCCGCGCTGAGCCGGCTGGACGAGTACGTGCTGTGGACCACCGGATCGGACTACCCCGTGGCGGCCGCACCCGCCGATTCGGCCGAATCGGAGCCAAGCCTCACGCCGGGCGCCCCGATGCCGATGCCGGCGACCGCGCGCGGCTATCAGGCTGGCGACAAGACCGTGGTTGCGGTCTCGGACTTGGCGGCCGCCATCCTCGTGGCGTTCGTCACGTTCGTGCTCGCGCGCAACGGGCCCGGGCTCCTGGAGATGTCGGTCCTCAGGCAACTGCCGTTCGACGCGTCGGTCCGTTACGCCATCACCACGCTGGTGAGTTACATCATCGTGCTGGTGGGAGTGATCATCGCCTTCTCGACGATCGGCCTACGCTGGTCGCAGATCCAGTGGCTGGTCACGGCCCTGACGTTTGGCTTGGCTTTCGGCCTGCAGGAGATGTTCGCCAACTTCGTCTCGGGGCTCATCATCCTCATCGAGCGGCCGATCCGCGTGGGCGACGTGGTGACGATCGACGACGTGACGGGCGTGGTCTCGCGCATCCGCATCCGCGCCACCTCGATCACCAACTGGGACCGCAAGGACTACATCATCCCCAACAAGGAGTTCATCACCGGCCGGGTGCTGAACTGGACCCTCTCGGACCAGATCAATCGCATCGTGGTGAACGTGGGAGTCGCCTACGGCGCCGACACCGACCGCGCCCGCGAGCTGCTGCTCGAGGTGGCCAACAAGCACCCATTGATCCTCAAAGACCCGCCGACGATCGTGACCTTCGAGGGCTTCGGCGACAGCTCGCTGAGCTTCGTGATGCGGACCTACCTGCCATCGCTCGAGAACCGGCTGGAGGTGATCCACCACCTGCACAGCGAGATCGACAAGGCGTTCCGCCGCGAGGGGATCGAGATCGCCTTCCCGCAGCTCGACCTGCACGTGCGATCGGCGCCGCCGACGCTGTCGCCCGTCCCCCCCGCTGCAGAAGCAGCAGACGGCCCGGCCGACGGAGACGCCGCGGACTCCGGCGAGGGGAAACCGGGCGACGCGACCTGACGCCCCCGCCGATCAGCGTTCGCTTCCCTTGATCTCAAAGCCGATCAGGCGGAATCCGGTCGGCGTGTCGTAGATGACCGAGCCGCTCGGTTTCATGTAGCGGTTGACGATGTCGGCCGGCGGCACACCGTTGCGGTCGATCGCACCGAGGAGCGCCTTGAAGAGCGGCTGCCCCTCGGCCATGTCGCGGAGCTTGTCGATGTTATCCTCGTTCGACGCCAGTTCGAGCCAATAACGGAAGCCCTTGGTCGGGTCGGAGTAGGTCAGCATCGCCGAGGTGTCGTCGGCGCCGCGACGCCCCTGCAAGCGGCCCAGCCGCGAGTCCATCAGCCGGAAGGCGATCTCGTCGCGCAGCCGCGGGGCGGTCCCCTGGTTCGCCTCGATCGCGCGGTTGAACTGGCTTTCGGTTTGGGTGGAGACGAACCAGTTGTCGATGATCCCCAAGGTGGGCGAGAAGGGACGCTCCTCGGGCGGGAGGTCGCGCATCCGGCCCACCACCAAGGCGCGGTAGTCGACGCCCCCCATCTCGCGGTCCTCGAAGTGCTCGAGGTGCGGTTCGATCATCCGTTCAAGCAACGCGCGGGCCGCCTCGGGGTCGGTGAGTTCGAGCGCCACGCTGTTGCGGCCGCCGGGGTACCGCGACTCGTGCCCCGAGGTGGCGCCGTAGCTGGTCCACCAGACCACGCGACCGGTGAGCTGCGGGAGGATCTCGTTCTCGAGATCGGCGCCGATCTTGCCCGAGAAGTTCTTATCGACCATCTCACGGAACTGCCCCTCGCCGCGGATCTTGTCCGACAACTGGGCCGCCTGCGAAAAGATCCTTTCGGGGTCGAGCCTGAACGTGATGCAGGTCTCGATCTGGTCGCTGATGAAGTTGGGCGGCGTGGTGTCGCACGGCTCGAGACGCAAGATCTTGAGGATCCCCGACCGCGGGGCGGCGACCAGCAGGTGGCCCCGGACGAGCGACTCCCAACTGTCGACCTTGTACCAGCTGGCCATCGACGCCCCCTCGATCTTGTCGAGACCGAGCAACGGGAACGTGGCCAGGGCGAAGCGCAGCCCGGTGTTCTTTTGGGCCATGGCTTTGACGATCCCCACCGGGTCGGCGAACACGATCGCGTGGGGCGGCTCGCTCTGCCCTTCGACGCACTCGGCCAGCGAGTCGGAGAACCCCCGGTTCTCGGCCAGGCTCTCGGTGAACTGCTCGCGCCGGCGACGCGTGCCGGCTTCGGCAGTCTCTTCGGCCTGGTCGGCCAAGGCCGCGAGGTCGACGCCGTCCCAGCGGGCGAGCATCGACGTGAGGATGTTGCTGTCGGTCGAGGCCACAAGCACTCCGCCGCGGCGCACGACGCCAACCATCCGCCCCGTGTCGTCGCCTTTGCGGAAGACGAGCACCTCCTCGCCGCGGAGCTCTTCGCGTGTGACGCTGCCGCCGCCGGCGATCGAGGCTTCTTCGATCCGTTCGAGCAACGCGTCGACCGTCGGCATGCGGTCACGCAGGTCGGCGAGCACCGCGATGGCGGGGTGCTCGTTGCGACGGGCCACCATTCCGACGGCGATCTCCCCCTGGATCAGGTCGAACAACTCGCCGAGCGAAGCGCCCACCTCTTCCTCAGCCTTCTCGGAGTAGGCGTCGGCCGCCGAGCCGTAGAGGTCGCCGAAAAAGGGCGTGACCTCGGGGTCCTGGAAGAACTGCCCCATCGACGAGGCCTTGATCTTCTCGACCAGTTCGCCGGCGTCGGCGGTGCGGAAGAACAGGACCGTCTCGGCCGGGAACAGCCGCATGGCGGTGGGCCGTTCGCCCGATTGAGCGAGGGCCCGGGGCGCCAGGGCGCCCATCGCCAGGGCGGCCGTGAGCAGGGCCGTCGCCAGGCGGGACGGCGTGGGGAGCGATCTTGCGGCGGGCATCGGGTACTCGTATTTGGGGTTGTTTGAAAGGCTAGTTCGAGCGTGACGCCCCAGCCATTCGCCGCGGCCGGGGCGATCTTGGGGCTCTTGCGGAGTGAATCCGTCCGTCGCGTGGTATCATAGAACAGGCCTCCGCTAGCCGCCGCGGAAGCGGCGCCTGAGGTAGCAGAATAACAGCCCGGCAAAGCCGAGGCGAGCAACGAGCCGGCCGCCTCCCCCCTTCCCTTCGGATCCCCCGCTGACTCCACCCATGACAGCATTCGCCATGAGCATCAAAGCCCTACGAGCGATCGCTTTCGCCGCGGCCCTGGTGGTCGCCCCCTGCTGCTGGGGGCAATCGTCGCGTACGGGCTCGGGCGGCGGGTTCGGCGCGAGCGGCTCCACCGGTTTCGGCCAATCGAGCGGCGGATTTGGAACGTCGGGTTTTGGCTCCTCGGGATCGAGCCTGTCGGGCTTTGGATCCTCCGGGTTCGGCCAGTCGGGCGGTTTGGGTCAGTCCGGCTTCGGCCAATCAGGATTTGGCCAATCGGGCTTCGGTCAGAGCGGGTTGGGCCAGAGCGGCGCCGGCGGCCAAGGGGCGTTCATCGGCCGCAGCGGCGACTCGATGCAGTCGCTCATGCAGAGCATGGGCCAAGGCGCTAACAACTTCCTGAACCGCTTTGAGAACACGGTCAACAGCGCGCTCAACCGCGGCGACGCCAACAACGCCGAGCAGCCCCGGCCGCAGGTGCGGGTGAAGCTCAACGTGGCGTTCACTACGCCCGCGTCGGCCATGCCCGCAGCCGACATGGTGGTCGGCGAAGTCTCCGAGCGTTACGAGCTGCGCGGCCTCGACGGCGCGAACGTCGAGCTGACCGACCGCACGGCGGTGCTCACGGGCGAGGTGGCCACGGCTGACGAGCGGCTGCTCGCCGAGAAGATGCTCGCCATCGAGCCGGGCGTTTCGCAGGTCGTCAACCAACTGACCGTGCGTGGCGAAGCCGAGGCAGTCCCCGCGCCCGGGGCGGAGTGACTCCGCCAGCCCCGTAGCTCAGAAGCGACTGCGCGACGGCAGCGTGATGGTGGAGGTCTTGAGCCGGTTGGGCGTGGCGCCCGCCGCTGCGGCCGATGGGCCGATGGTCGTCGATCCCCGTGTCACCGGCGCTTGGTGCGAGTACGCCGCCTGCTCCACCCCCGAACGCCCGGCGGGCGAGGTGTTGGGCTGGGCGATCATCTCGTCTTGCGTGGGCGTCAGCAAGTCGTCGCCCGGCAAGCGGTGGCGGGTCGATTCGCTCACGATCAGCGTGCCCCCTTGGAGCGGCTCGAAGCGGGCGATCAGGCTCACGTCGGCCGTGGGCCCCCCCACCTCGTTCCAGGGGAGCCAGAAGTTGTATGAAACGCCCACCTCCGATTCGCTCTGCCGACGGGCGACCTCGGCGGGCGGGAACACGTAGCGGCGGGTCGGCTTGTGGTCGGTGGCGATCCGGCCGGTCTCCTCGAACGCGTACACCACCACCTGCCCCTCGACAGCGATCGGCTTCTTTTCATCGTCGTAGAAGAAGAGGCGTCCGCCGAAACCACGCATCGAGGGCTGCCCCGACTGCTGGAGGATCGTCTCGGTCCACGCGCTGACGATTCGCCGCGGCGTCCCCACACGGGGGCCGGTTTCTTTCTTGTTCCACGGCCACGGCTTGGGCAGCTTGGCGATCTTCTTGCCCAGGTCGAGCGTCGGCGACGAGGATCGGCTCAACGGCTTGTCGGCCGAATCGTCCTTCGACGACCACGTCCATGCCTGGCAATCGGCCGACAGCAGACATGCGACGAGCAGGGCGAGTAGTTGCGGCGTGCGTTTCATGCGTGTTTCGCGAGTAAGGGGGTCACGGCCGGGTGGCGGTGGGGGCCGATCCGTCAAGCAGCGGCAGGCGTCGAGGCGCGGACGACTCTTGAGAGCTCACCGCCGAGTCGTAGCTCACCGGCGAGAAGCCGAGGGCGGGCGCCTGCGTCGGCTGGGGCTCGGTGGGCGTCGCCGGCTGGTAGCTGTCGATCGGCATCAGCTCGCCCTCGAGCGGCATCTGCGAGGGATAGCACGCCTCGCAGTCGCCGTCGCCCCATTCGTCGCAGCGGCCCCTCAGGCCCGAGGGTCCGTGCATCTGCACCACGTCGCCCAAAACCCAGGTCATCCGCGACGACTCGACCTGCTTGAGCATCTCAGCGTCGAGCTCGTTG
Source organism: Pseudobythopirellula maris (assembly GCF_007859945.1). Classification (GTDB taxonomy): domain Bacteria; phylum Planctomycetota; class Planctomycetia; order Pirellulales; family Lacipirellulaceae; genus Pseudobythopirellula; species Pseudobythopirellula maris. The sequence continues at coordinate 697,083 of NZ_SJPQ01000001.1, forward strand.
CGGATCACGCGCGGCGTCATGATGATCAAGAGCTCGGTGCGGGCCTCTTCCACGCCGTCGTAGCGGAACAGGTCGCCCAGCAGCGGGATGTCGGCCAAGATCGGCACGCGGCGGTGCACGTCGAACGTGCGTTTGGTGAGCAGACCGCTCAGCACGATCGTCTGGCCCGACATGGCGCTGACGGTCGTTTGAGCGCGGGTGCTCTTGATTTGCGGAGCGCGGATCACCTGGCCGGTGGCCGAGACCGAGATCGCGATGCCGTCCTCCTCCTCGCCGACTTCCGACTTCTCGGCGTTCACGAGCATGGTGACTTGCCCGTCGGGACTCACACGCGGCAAGACGCCGAGGATGATGCCGACGTCTTCGTAGACGATCGAGTTGGTCTGGCCGAGCTCGGTGTTCTGCACGCTGGTGATGCGCGGCACGCGGGCGCCGACCTGCACGTTGCCCTCGGTGCCGTCGAGCGTGACGATCTGCGGGCGGCTGAGCACCTCCAGGCGGCGAGTCTCCTGCAAGGCCCGCAGCAAGAAGTTGAGGCTGTTGCTGCTGGCCGAGAAGACGAACCCGCCGAAGTCGAGCTCGCTGTTCACGCGCCCCAGGGCGAAGTTCGACAACGCCTGCGCCGCCACCGTGCCGGCCGTGGCCAGCGACTGTGCGCTGCCCGCGTTGCCGAGCGGCTGGTTGTTGAAGTTGAAGCCGGGAGTTAGATCGGCGGCGACGATCGTCTCGGTCGTGACCTGCTCGTTGCCCGCCGTCTGGGTGGTCGTGCTCACCGTTTCCAGGTTGCTCAGCAGCGAGCGGTCGAACAGCAGCGAGTCCTGCAAGCCGAGCTCAACGCCGAACTCGTCCGTGTTGCCGAGCGCCAGCTCGGCGATCATCACCTGGATCATCACCAGCGGCGGACGCTCGTCGAGTTCGTCGACCAGCCGGCGGATCCGATCGGCGTAGCGTGGCGTGGAGCTGACGATCAGGAAGTTGGTCGCGGTGTCGGGAACGACCACCACCTCGCGTTCGATCCGCTCGAACGGGCTGATCGTCAGTTGGGCGTCGTCCTCGGCCTGCAGTTCGGTTTGGATCAGCTGGTTGATCGCCTCGGCGACCACGTCGGCCTGGGCGTTCTTGAGCCGGTAGACCTCGGTGTTCCGCTCGCGGACCTTGCTGTCGTCGAGCTTCAGCAAGATCGCCTCCACCACGGCCAGGTCCTCGGTCGTGCCGGCCGCCAGGATGCTGTTGGTCCGCTCGTCGACCGAGAAGTTCATCCGCACCAGGCCGCCCGAGCCGAAGCCCCCTTCCTCGTCGTCTTCCTCGCCGAACAGGGCGCGGAGCATGTCGGTGAGGCTCTGGGCGTCGCCGTTGGCCACGGTGAACACCTTGAGCTGCGCCTGGGCGTCGGGCGAGCGGTCGAGCTGCTCGATCAAGGCTTGGATCAGGTCCATCGCGTCGGCCGGGGCCGTGACGATCAGGGCGTTCGCACGGTTGTCGGCCGCCACCCGCACGCCGGTGAGCACCCCCGTCTCGAGGCGTCGCTTGACGGCGTCGCCGAGCGCACCGGCCGGGGCGTTGAGCCTCAGCCCGCCCACGCGGCCCGTGTCGTCGTCGCCGCTCGTGGGCGTGATCGCCGTGCGGACTACCTCGGCCAGCTCCTCGGCCAGCGAGTTCTTCAGCGGGAAGACCCGCACCTCGTCCACGGCGGCCGAGCCGGCGATGTCGATGCGGCGGATCAGCTCGCGGATGTTCGCCATGTCACGCGGCCCGGCGTTCACCAGCAGCGTGTTGCTGCGGGCGTCGGCCACGACGGTGGCGCGTGGCGCGAGACTCGCCGCGGCGTCGTCGTCGCCGCCCTCGCCCTCGGGCCGGGCCAGGAAGTCGTCGATCAGGGTCTTCGCCTCGGTCGCCGAAGCGTTCTTCAGCGGGAAAGCCTCGAAACCGGTGGCCGATTCGACCGGCAGGTCGAGCTGCTCGACCAGACCGATCGCCAGGTCGACGTTCTCCTCACGGCCGATCAGCAAGAGCGCGTTCGGCTTGGCGAGCGGCGTGATGCTCAGCGTGCCGGCGCGCTCTTGCAGCGCTTCGGCGTAAACCTTCACCAGCACGCGGCCGATCGACTCGCTGTCGACGTTCCGCAATGGGTAGACACGGATCTCGGGGGTCGTGGTTGCGCTGAGGTCTTGGATTTGTTCGATAATCCGCTGCACGCGTTCCACGTCTTGCTCGTTGCCGCGCAGCAAGATCACGTCCAGGCCGTCGACAAAGACCGTTTGCACCGGGCCCAGTAATGAGCCCTCCTCTTCGGCGAGGTCGCCGCCTTCGGCGGCCCCACTCTCTGTGTTTCCGTCGCTCTCGGCCAGCCGCAGGGTCGAGCTTTCGTCCCCGGCGTCGTCTTGGTCGTTGGGGCCGGGTTGGGCGAGGGCGGCGTTCATGGCCGGCGTGCGAGTCGAGCCCTCTTCGAGCATCTGCAAGACCTGCCGCACGCGGCCCTCTTGCTCGTCGCCGGTGGCGACCAGCCGCACGGCGGCGTCTTGCTGGGTACCGGCGACGTCGATCGATTCGATCACGGTGCGCCAGGCGGCGACCTCGTCGGCGGCGCCTTCAAGACGCACGACGCCGCTGCCCGCCTCGGCGTGGACGTTCACCCCGCCCCCCTGGCCGAGTCGCACGGGGAACGAAAGCCAGCGGCGATCGCGGTCCCACGAGGCCCGCACCGGGCGGTCGCCCAACGCTTGCAATCGTTGGTGAAGCACCTCGGGAGTGAGAGTGAGCAACCTGATCTCGCCGGCCGGCGCCGCCATGCGCGTCGCCTGCCTCGGATCAGCCGGGCCGACGGGCGCCGCGACCGGAGCGGCGAGCATCGCCCGCGCTTCGGCGTGGACCGCCGGCGGACCGAACAGCAACAGCTGGCCGGTGCGTTCGTCCCAAACGGCGCGCTGCGGGGCCCGCAAGCCGCGACGCCACTGGTCGATCGTCGCGCGGCGTTCTTGCGAAACCGGGTAGGCCTCGAGCGTGGAGGCGGCCGGCTGGCCCGCCGTGCTCCCACGGGCGGGGCCGCCGAACGAAGGCTGAGCCATGGCGTCACGCCCGGGGCCAAACGCCGCCAGCAACGCCAGCAACCGCACGGCCAAGAAGGCGAAACGCCTCGCGTTCATCCCAGGGTTCGTCATCGACACGGCCGCTGTTGGGGTAGGCAAGCAAGAGAACGGTGCACTGTCGAACGCACGAGCGGCGCACGGCACGCGCCGCGCACGCACAATCGGCGCTATCAGGAGAATCGGCAAAGTCGCTCTACTTCGCCAATGAAAACCCCACGAGAGCGGCGGGGAATCGTTAAGAGTGAGGTGCGGCGCCGAGGCGACGGGGCCGAACCACCCCGTTGGGGGGGCAGAGCAGATAGTGATAGCTTCGGGAGAAACCCGGTTCGTTCCCCTCCGGGAGCTTACGCTCTCCGGCTCTCCGGCTCTTTTGGGGCTCTTTTGGGGGATTATTACGTGGCGTCCACGGCGCCTAGCCGCTTGCCGTCGCGGAGGGATTCGCCCAGCGGCACGCGCCAGCGTTCACCCTCGGACTCGTAGATCAGTCCCAACGGCGTGATGGAGTCGACCCGGCCCTTGAGCAAGCCAACGCTCAGATCGTCGCCCGCCATCAGACGGAGCACCTCGCCCGTGGTCCGCACCGTGACCCAAGCCTGCAGGCTGGAGCCGGCGCCCACCACGCCGGAGAGGAACGCCTGATCGGCGTCGTCAAACGGAGGCTTGGGGGGCGGATCGGGGCGCCGCTCACGCGGGGCCGGTTCCTCACGCGGCGGGGCGGGCGGCTGGTACGCCGTGAACAGGTTGCGGCCGTCCAGGCTCTCGACGTACCGGTCGGCCGAGGCGAAACGCAGCCGGTCGTCGCTCTCACCGGGCATGCCCTCTTCGCGCGGAGCGCCGTCGACGATCAGCGCCGCGATCGACAACTCCATTCGGACGCGGTTCGACGCCAGCGGCGTGAGCTGCAAGCGCGTCAGCTTGTGGAGGGCGTCGAGCCGGTAGAACGTGTCGAGGAACCGAACCACGGCGTCTAGCGGCCCCTCGGCCATGACCGAGTAGTTGAGCACCCGGTAGGCGTCTGGCCGCTCACGCGTGCCGGTCGGCCTCACGTTGTCGAGAGTCAGCCCCGCTTGGTCGATGGCGCCGATGAGCCACGCCTGGTAGCCCGACTGGGCGACGTTCGGGTCCGAAGCGAGCGACTGCTCCTGCCACCGCTCCAATCGCCGCAAGGCGCGTTGCGCGAGGTCGGCCTGGAACTGGGCGTTGGCCAGCGTCTCACTGGCGTCGAACAGCCGCGCCTGGCTGCTGGCGAGGGTGTCGCGGTAGCTCGTCACGCCACGCCACGCGCCCCACAGCACCACCAGCGCCACGACGCCGATCAACAAATTGCGTTCGCGTGGGCTCATTCCGGCGCCTCCTCATCAGCGGCGTCTTGGCTGCTGGTCGGCTCGAGCGTGTCGATGCGGTCCGCCTCGGAGGGGACCCGAACCACCACTTGGTAAGTGTAGCCGTAGGCGCCGCCGCCGGTGTTCTCCTGCATCGAGACCGGCTCGACTTGGTGGGCGCCGTCGCGGAGCCGCGACTCGAGCTCGGCGGTCGAGGCCGAGCGGATCGCCGCGTGGAGGTCGATCGCCCCGCCGGGAGCACGCTCGCCGGACGCCACCGTGGCCAGCAGCCGGGTGACGCGAACGTCGCTCTCAACCGGGTAATCCTCGGCGTCGAGCGGCTCGGGACGAAGTCTCCTCGAGAGCAACTCGAGCTCGTCGAGCCAGGTCACGTCGGTCGTGAGCCAGCGCTCGATCTCTTCCGCTTGGCGGCGGTAAGGGTCGAAATCCTCGATCGCCGCACGGGCGTCGGCGATGTCGCTGTTGGTTTGTGCGATCTCGGCGTCGAGCGTCGCGAGCCGGATGTAGGCGGTCCACCCCACGGCGAGCAACACCACGGCGGCGGCCGCGGCCAGCAGCCACCGTGAACGCGACGAGCCTTGCTGCTCGAGGGTTTTCTTCGGGTGCGCCAAGTCGATCGACGGGCGGGCGCCGCCGAGCGCGTCGAGCGCGGCGCCACACTGCGCCAGGTCGCTCGCGTCCGATCCCATGCCCGAGACGAGCCCGTCGAGCGCGCCGCCGGCCAAGGCGTCGTGCGTGGAGGGGGCGAGCTTCTCGAGCTCGTCGCGTTGCACTCCCGCAGGCAAACCGGCGTGGACGACCGCGGCGATCGACGCCCCCACCTCGGCCTGGGCCGCCACGGCCGTGCGTCGCAAGGTGTTGATCACCCCGGCGGGGTCGTCGGAAACCAACCGACCGGAGCGGAGGACCCACGGCGAGGCGCTCGCGCCCTGCAGCACGACCATGTCGAGCTCCTCGCCGGCGCCGGCCGCTATGAGTCGCGGCGTGGGCTGCTCGCCCTGCGCAAGCCGCCCCACGAGCGACGCCGCCGCCAGGCCGCGCACCACGAGCCCCTCGAGCGAGGCGCCGGCGGCCTCGGCGAGGTCTTCCCAGAACCCGATCTCGGCCTGCGGGCAAGCGACCGCGATCACGCGCCACGGCATGTCGGCCGCCCCTTGCAGCGGAGCAAAATCGACGACCGCCGTGTCGGCCTCGCCCGATAGCTCGCGTTGCATCTGCATCGCCACCAAGTCGGGCAGCTCACTCTCAGGAGCGGCGGGCAGGGTCAGCGGCCGCACCCGCAGCTTGTCGACAGCGGCGAGCGCCACGAGCTTGCAACCTGCCCGCGAGCCCTTCGCCTTGCGAACGGCGGGGACACGGCGGGCGAGTTCTTCGCCCAGCTGCTTGGCCTGGGCGCCGGCGATCTCGAACCGCTCGGCCAAGACATAACCGCCCGGACGGGATTCGACGACCGCGCCGCGCAAGGTCTTCCCGTCGTGTTGGAGGGCGACGGCGTGGGTCATGGGGGGCAGCAGAAGGGGTGGGCGACGGGTGGGGGGTCTCTTCACTTTAAACAGCCGGCGGCCTCAGAGCGAATGGCCGCCGGACGGCGGATCGGGGGGACGGCGTCTCAGGAGGACAGCGGCTCAGGGGATGGGGGAGCCCGCCGCCGGGGGGGCGAGGGTCACGTCCCCGAGCTGCTCGACCGAGTAGCCAGCCCCCAAAGCCGTGAGATCGCGTCGGACGACGATCCGCGGCGGGGTGGCCGTGGTGTCGAGCACCACCTCCAGCCGGGCCGTGGGCCCGGGGCCGCCCCAGGAGCCGACGACTTGGGCCCGGTAAACGTCGCCGCCGGCCGTCAGGTAGGGGCCCATTTCCCTCATCTCTTCGAGCGTGACGTAGCCCTCGGTGAGGATCCAAGCCGGGTGCGACCGCTCGACGCCCTGCGGCTGCGACGAGAAATTGCGGTTCCCCAAGATCGCCTCGACCGCTTGCGGCGGCATGCCGGGCACGCCGTAAAGCAAGGCCTCGGGCGCCTGATTGATGTTGAGCCTGCCCGGCGTCGAGGGCTCGTCGCTCAGAGCGCACTGGCCGTAGAGCAGCGGCAGGTACGACTGCATGTCGCTCGCCGAGTCGGTGAACGGGCTCTCGACGAGTGTTTCGGTGACGCCGTCAAGCTCGACGGTCCGCGCCCGCACGCCAACCAAGTCGAGCAGGCTCTCGATCGAAACCGAGGCCGGGGCGCCGAAGTCGATCTTGATCTCGTCGGCGTCCTTGATGTCGGTGGGCTGGCCCCCGCCCGTCGGGGCGCCGCCCTGTCCGCCATCCTGCCCGCCATCCTGCCCGCCGCCCGGGCCGTCGAACGAGTCTTCGTCGTCGGTCTCTTCGGGGCCGCCCTGGCGGTAGGCGATGATGAAATTCGCCTCGGCCTCGCCGAGCGTTTCGGCCAGTTCGCCGTGCAACGTCTCGAGGTCGTCGGCGTTGAGGTTGATCTTCGGCAGCCCCTCGTCGGTGAGGTTGCTCTCGGCGCTGTGTGTGGTGAAGTAAGCGGCCCAGCCGAGGTTCATCGACCCGTCGGTGTTGTCGAGCGTCGTGAACTGGTTGGCCTCGATCTCCTCGGGCTCGGCGATGAAATTGCGGTTCTGGTCGACTCCCCACAGGAGCTGCGGCGTGACGTCGCGGACCCGCAGCAACTGCTCGAGCGATTCGATAGGGCCGTTCTGCGGCAGGTAGCCGGGGGTGAGGCTCGAGTAGTAGTCGATCTCCGCGCCCAAGGTCCGCGGCTCGTCGTCCTCGTCGATCCAGTCGAGGATCGCGTCGGCGATCGATTCGGTCATGCCGGGCAGGAACATCAGCACATCTTGGCCAACCCCTTCGTCGCGGGCGTCGGCGACCACCAGGCGGTTGAGGTTCAGCCGAGCCGATTCGTCCTCGAGGCCGAACCGCGCGCCGACAAAGCCGCCGTAGTCGAGTCGTGGCGCAACGATCGAGAAACGCGACAGCAGCTCCGGGGCGCCGCCGTCTTCGATCGTCACGCCTTGGAACCGCTGCGGGTTGTCGACCAAGCCGCCGTCTTGGTCGATCGTCGCCCGGTCGGCCGACAGGTAAACCTTGAGGAACTCGACTCCCGACTCGGCCGACGCACGGGCCTGAGCCTGGCGGGCCGCCGCGTCGCTGGCCACGCGTTCGGTGAACGTCCAGTCGAAATAAGCGAGGTTGGCGACCGCCAGCAACGCGATCATGACCAGCACGGCGAGCAGCAGGCTGCCCCGGCGGTGGCTGCGGCGGGTGGGCTGGCGCTTCATCGCGTCGCCCCCCCCGCGCCCGACGCATCGCCAGCGCCTTGCTGCGCAGCGGCGTCGGCCGCCGCCGCGTCGCCCGCCAGCGACGCCTCGACGCCCGGCGTAAGGGCGACCGTCATGCGGTAGCTGCGTGTAGGGACCGAGGCGGTGGCGTAGCGGTTGACGGCGCCGCCATCGTCCTCATCGGTCGCCGCAAGCTCGTCGCGGAGTGTCAGAACGAACTCGATCGCCTGCGGCAAGGCCTCGAGCTCTTGGCTGTCCCACGAGTCGAACCACTGGGCGGCGCCATCGGTCGACGGCTTCGAGGCGTAGCGAAACTTGAGGCCAACCACCTCGGCCGCCAAGGTTCGGCGGGCGGCGTCCCAAGCGTCGGTCCTGCCTTGCAGCTCTTGCCAAACGGCGTCGTCGCGGCCGATCTCTTGGCGGATCAGTCCGCTGGCGTCGACGAAGTAGCGCACCGTCTTGAGCGCGCCGTCGATGCTGGCGACGAGCGGCAGCTCCGGCTCGGCGGCGGCGATTGTTTGGCGCACCCGCAGCACGTCGAGTTGCAAGTCGCTCGGACCGCCGTAGACGCCGATCGGCTGTCGCTGCGAAGCGGTCGTCGCGGCGGCCTCTTCGTCGGAGTCGCTGCTCTCGGTGTCGATCTGGTCGACATCGAACTCGGCGTTCTCTTTGGCGTCTTGGGCGAGCGACGACAAGTCTTGCTCGACGACGAGCGCCGTGTCGCGCAGGTCGTCGGCGATCACCCGCATCAGGGCGCGTGCGAGCTGGGCCTCTTCGACCGAGCGGCGGCTCGACTCCAGGCGGATCAGGTGCAGGTCGATTGCCCACGCCATTAATGAGACCAGCACCACGGACAGGCCGATCGCCAAGATCAGCTCGATCAGCGAGAAACCCGCCGGCGGGCGTGAAGTGCTGCTTGGGCGGATGCGCATCACAGGCCCCCCGTCGAAGAGGAGTCGCCCGAAGACGACGCGGCGTTCGCGCCGCCGCTGGCCGCGACCCCGTCGGGATCGAGGAACTGCGGGTCGGAGAACCAGCGGACCAACTCCACGGCGCCGCGGCCCGTGGGGCCGCCGGGATTGGCGCCGTAAGTGATCGCCGGCTCGACACGCACCTTGACGGCCGTGAGCCCGTCGAAACCGGTCTCGCCGAACTCGACCGAGTAAACCCAATCGGCTGCGCCGCCGAAGTCGCCCTCGGCGTCGGCCGGCTGCCAAGCCACGCCCTGAACCGCCGAGAGCGGCTGGACGCCCGCCTTCATCGCCTCGACGAGCGACTCGGCGATAAGCGTTGCCTCGCTGAGGTCGACGGCCCTCTCGGCGCTGAGATGTGAGTGGCGGACCACCTCGCCGAGCGCCGCCAACGACACCGCCAGTAGAGCGATCGCCAAGATCACCTCGAGCAGCGTGAAGCCTTTAGGGGAGTTTCGAAGCAGTGCGTGGCGGCTCATGTGGCGGGCGCTCCCTCGAGAGGGTCGGCGTCCTCGACGCGGGCGGCCCCCGTCAGAGAACGCAGCACCACGCGTTTGCGGCGGCCGTCTTCGGCCTGGAGTACGGCCTCCACGTCGCAGGCGGCGCCGTCCGGGCGGAACACGATGGCGGGCGTCTGCTTGGCGTCCGCCACCACGGCCAAGTCGATCGTCGAACCGAACGGCGCCACCCGGAGGTCGGCCAGCACGATCTCGTCGAGCGAGAAGTCTCGCGGCAACCGCACGGTGGCCGACTCGCCGGCTCCTTGCGCCTCGACACGGCAGGCGGCCGAGTCGAGCGTCATGCGGAAGGCGACGGGGCGGCCGAGTCGGATGGCGTCGAGGCGCGCGGTCGCCCACTCGCGGGCGAGCCGCTCGGCGGCGGCGTTGAGCTGCGATCCGCGCAGCGTCCCCTCGAGCATCGGCGCCGCGATCCCGGCCACGAGCACGATGAGGCTCAGCACGAGGAGCACCTCGATGAGCGTGAACGCCCGCCGCGACGCCCCACGCAAAACGCGGGGCTGCGCGAGATCAGGAGTCCTCGTTTGTGATGTCGTCATCGGAGCCGTCCTGCCCGTCGGGGCCCATCGACCAAACCTTGTAAGTCGATCCATCGGCGGAAAAACGGTACTCGTTGTCCCACGGGTCGAGCGGGATCTTCCCGCCCTTGATGTAGGGCGAGGTCCAGTTCTTGGCCGCGGCGCTGTCGCTCGGTTTTTCGACCAAGTCCTGCAAACTGCTGGGGTACTTCTTGATGTCGAAGCGGTAGAGCTCGATCTGGCGGTCGAAAATGCCCAGCTGGCCCTTCGCCGCGTTGCGGAGCGCCCGGTCCTGTGTGCCCGAAAACAGGCCCGCGGCCATCGAGCCCAACACCACCAGGATCACGAGCACGAGCAGCACTTCGATGAGCGTGAAGGCGGTTTGCTTGCGGCGTCGGTTTCTGCTTCTTCTGTTTCGCGTCTGTTCCATGCGATTGCCTCTTTCGGGTAGTAAAAAGCGGTCAGCTGTCGGCGTTCAGCCGTCAGCTTATTGGAATTGGATTCGGTTCTCTGCCACGCAGCTCACACTAGATCGCTGAGAGCCGAGTGCTCCGTTCTCCTCACATCGTGGTGCTCAGCTTGATGACGGGCAGCAGCAACGCGATGACCACCACCAGCACAACGCCCGCCAGCACGAGCAGCATCAGCGGCTCCAGGAGCCGCACGAGGACCTCGATCTTACGCCATGTCGTCTTTTCAAGCGAATCGGACACCTGGTTGAGCACCCCCTCCAGGTTGTTCGATTGCTCGGCGACGGCGATCATCTCGCACACGTCGCGCGGGAAAACGCCGCTCGCGGAGAGCGGTCCGGCGAGCGGCTCGCCGGCTTGGATCGTTTCGGCGGCCTCTTTGACGACCGCCGTGAGGACCCGGTTCCCGGTCGAGTCGGCCGCGATGTCGAGCGAGCGGACGATCGGCACGCCCCCCTTCAGGAGCGTTCCCAGCACCCGACAGAAGCGCGCCACCGCCAGGCTGCGATAGATCTTGCCGACCATCGGCACGCGCAGCCGCCAGCGGTCGACCCAGTCGCGGCCCTCGTCGGTCTCGAACCACTTGTAGGCGAAGTAAATCACCACGCCAACGCCCGCCACGATGAACAGGCCGTAGTTCTGCAGCGCATCGCTCAGCCCCAGCAACGCCTCGGTGATCCAGGGCAGTTCGCCCTTGTCCTTCAGCCGGGCGAACAGGTCCTCGACCATCGGCACGGCGAAGATAATCAGGCCGTTGACGATCAAAAAACCGATGACCGACAAGATGATCGGGTAGGCCATCGCGCCGGCCACTTTGCTCTTGAGCTCTTCCTGCTGATCGGTGAAGGCGGCGACGCGTTCGAGGGCGTCTTCGAGGAAGCCCCCCTCACCGCCGGCGCGAACCACGCTCGTCGATAGCTCGCCAAAGACACGCGGGTGGCGCCCCATCGCCTCGGCGAGCGACGAGCCGTCCTCCACACGCGTGCGGAGGTCTTCGAGCACCGCCACGAGGGGCGGGTGCGACGACTGCTCGGCGATCACCGTGAGCGACCGCAGCAGCGGCACGCCGCTCCGCAGCAACCCCGCCAGCTGGCTGTACACGGGCGTGATGTGCTTCGAGGCTATGCGGACCTGCTTCTGACCCGACGCTGCCGCTTTGGACCCCGCCGCCGCGCCCACCTTCAGCGGGAACAGCTCGCGCGCCGAGAGCGCGGCCATCGCCTCGCCCTGGTTGGGGGCCGACAGCACGCCCTCGACTCGTTGGCCGTCGAGGCTTCTCGCGATGTAAGCGAAGTCAGGCATCGGTTAGGGGGTAGAGCAAGGGAAAGTAGTAAGGAGAGTTTGACTCGAACGCCGTCGTGCGGTTCCGCCCCCGAAAGCTCTCCTGCTCTCCTTTCTAGTTTCTCCTGCTCTAGATCCGGTCTCCCTTGGTCACACGCAGCACCTCGTCGACGGTTGTGATGCCAAGCAGCACCTTCTCCCAAGCGTCTTGGCGCAGGGTCCGCATGCCGTCCTTCAAGGCGGCGGTGCGGATCTCCCACGAGCTCGCCCGGTCGTGGGCCAGCTGGCGGACCGCGTCGGTGGTGGCGCAAAGCTCAAAAATCCCCTGCCGGCCGGCGAAGCCGATCTCGCGGCATTTGCGGCACCCCATGGGCTGGTACAGCAGGCCGCCGCCCGCCTTGTAATCGTCCCACGGAAAGTCCGCCGGCAGGTCTTCTTGTTTGGGTTCGTACGGCTGACGGCAATCTTGGCATAGCCTGCGCACTAATCGCTGGGCCATGACGGCCTCGATCGTGCTGGCCACGAGGAACGGCTCGATGCCCATATCGACCAGCCGGGTGTAAGCGCTGGGGGCGTCGTTCGTGTGCAGCGTGCTGAACACCATGTGGCCGGTGAGCGACGCCTGGATGGCGTTCTCGGCGGTCTCGTGGTCGCGGATCTCGCCCACCAGCACCACGTCCGGGTCGTGCCGCAAGATCGACCGCAGCGAGGCGGCGAACGTCAGCCCGATCTTCGAGTGGACCTGGATCTGGTTGATGCCGGGCAGCTGGTATTCAACCGGGTCCTCGGCCGTGATGATCTTGGTCGTCTCGCTGCGGATCTCAGTGAGCGCGCTGTAGAGCGTGGTCGTTTTGCCCGAGCCGGTCGGCCCGGTCACGAGCACGATGCCGTGCGGCGCCCGGATCAGCTCGCTGAACTTCTCGTAGCTGCGGTCGCCCATGCCGAGGGCCTGGAGCGAGAAGTTCATCCGCCCCTTGTCTAAGAGACGCATGACGATCCCCTCGCCGTGCAACATGGGGATGACCGACATGCGGACGTCGACCTCGCGGCCGTGAACGCGCAGTTTGATGCGGCCGTCCTGGGGCAACCGCTTCTCGGCGATGTTCAGGTGGGCCATGATCTTCAGCCGGCTGACGATCGCCGCCCGGAAGTGGTTCATCTCCGGTGGGGTCGGCTGGCCGACGAGCATGCCGTCGATGCGGTAGCGGATGCGGATGCCGGCCGCCTGCGACTCGATGTGCACGTCGCTCGCGCGGGTCTCGATCGCTTCGAGCAAGATCTCGTTCACGAGCCGCACGACCGACGCCTCGTGGGCGCCGTCGGCCAGTTCCGCGCCGTCGGCGTCGATCTCTTCGAGCAGTTCGACACCGTCTTCGGCCTGCTTCAGAGCCACCAGCCCGCCGACCGTCTCGCTGCCGACGCCGAGCGTCGCCTTGATCCGCTCGGCGATCTTGCGCCGCGGCGCGAGCACCGGCTCGATCGCCAAGCCGAGTTCGGCGCTCAGCTCGTCGAGCGGGTAGACGTCGAACGGGTCGCAGGTGGCGACGACCATCGTGCCGTTGCGTCGCTCGACGGGGAAGAGCGCGTGACGGTGGATCATGCGGTGCGGGAAAGCCGCGAGCAGCTCGGCGTTCACTTCGGTGTGGTCAAGGTCGACCATCTCCACACCGGTCTCGGCTCCCAGGGCCCGCAGCACCCCCTCTTCCTCGGCGAAGCCGCGCTCCACCGCCGCCAGGTCGGGCCGCGCAGCCGTAGCCGCGTCCAGCCTCAGCTCGTCGAGCTGGTCGCGCGTAATCAGCCCGTGCTTGAGAAGAATCTCGCCGGTTTCCATGCAATAGGGCGGGAACAGGAGGGGGGATTAGGGGGGGTCGCTGAGCCTCGGTTCCGTACGTCCCCTGCCGTTTGCTGGGGGCGCCCGAGCGGGCAACCATTTACTTTAACCACCTCACGAGGCCGGTGGCGCCGTTGTTGGGACGAAGATTCCCTAGAAGTTTCAACGTGATCTGTACTTGCCCCATGCCGCCCTGCAACTGTAACCTATTGCCACAAAACAGCTTGCGACCCAACGCCAGCTAATAAGCCTCCCGCATGTCAGCGTCTGCTGACCCGAATCGTCCATGACTTACTCCTCGCAGGTCACGAAGGTACAGATCGCCGAGGATTGGCTGCCCCGTTACACCGGCATGCCCCTCGACGCGTTCGGCGATTACGTCCTGCTAACGAACTTCCGCGACTACGTCGATCGTTTTGCTCGGCAATTCGACTGCGAGGTGTTCGGCAAGAACCGCCCGATGCAGGCCGCGAGCAACGACCACGGGCTCACCATCATCAATTTCGGCATCGGCTCGCCGAACGCCGCGACGATCATGGACCTGCTGACGGCCCGCATGCCCAAAGCGACGCTCTTTCTGGGCAAGTGCGGTGGGCTGAAGCACTCGACCGAGATCGGTCACTTCATCCTGCCGATCGGGGCGATCCGCGGCGAAGGGACCAGCGACGATTACCTGCCGCCCCCCGTGCCCGCCCTGCCCTCCTTCAAATTGCACAAGTTCGTCTCGGAGAAGCTCGTCGAGCAAGGTTTCGACTACCGCACCGGGGTGATCTACACCACCAACCGCCGGGTCTGGGAGCACGACGCGGCGTTCCGCGAGCAGCTGCGTTCGTACACGCCGATCGCGATCGACATGGAGACCGCCACGCTGTTCATCGTGGGACACACGAACCAGATCGCCCGCGGCGCCCTGCTGCTGGTGACCGACGTGCCGACCTCGCCCGACGGCATCAAGACCTCGGAGAGCGACGCCGCGGTCACCCGCGATTGGTCGCAGGTGCATCTCGATCTGGGGATACGCTCGTTGGCCGACATCGAGGAAAAGGGCGAGGAAATCAAGCACTTCCACTACTGAGCAGCGGCTCCGCCGAGCGTGCCGCTGCGGGGCGCGCACGTTGGGCCTTCCCGTTGGGACAACGGAAATCCGAGAGCCCCCGCTAAATCGAGTCCAAAGTTGGACGGATGGGGCTCTACCGTGTTAAGATTTGGCCTAATTCGCGATGCTGGCATGGCCGCTGGCGACGCCGATCCCGCCCCACTCCCCCCCTGCTCAATCCGCCATGCTCACGAAGAAGCCGCGCGGCGCCGCTCAGACGGCCGCCTTCACACTCGTCGAGTTGCTCGTGGTGATCGCCATCATCGGCATCCTGGTCGCTCTGCTGTTGCCGGCGGTGCAATCGGCCCGCGAGTCGGCCCGGCGAATCTCTTGCGTCAACAAGGTCAAGCAGGTCGGCCTGGCATGCGCCAATTACCAGAGCGCGAACAAGGTGTTCCCCAAGGGCCGTGGCTGGCCCGATTGGACGATCAGCGGATCGATCGCGAGCGGATCGAGCTATCAGTCTATCGACCCGAACGATAACAACTCAGTAACCGAGACCTACTCCGTTCATGTCCGCGTTCTGCCCTACATGGAAGAGCAGAACATCTACGATTTGATCGATTTCAATAGGCCTTTCGGGCCGTTGATGACGTCGAACGGCGTCCCGGTGAATCCCAATTACCAGGCCCTCAGCCAAGCGGCCAACATCTTCGTATGTCCTAGCGACGCTAATACGGGGATCGGCGTTTCGGAAAACAATTACGTTTACAACTTCGGCGGCGACACGCCCTACGCCGGCGCCGACTCGGCCGGCAGCAAGCAGATCAACCAGACCGCCTCGGTCACGGTTCCGGCCTTGGGAAAGACCTTCGAACTGAACAGCGGAGGCAATGGGGCCTTTACGATCGCCGAAGGGATCAAGCCGGGAAAGTTTATCGACGGGCTTTCAAAGACGGCGATGTGGTCGGAGCGTATCAAGGGCCAGGGGGGCGACCCGCTTGGGACTCCCACCCTGGCCGAGATGCGGCGTGTCGAGCCCGCCATGGCTAGCTTTAAGCAGGCGCTCAACGTCGTCATTTACCCACGCTGCCTTGCCCTCCCGCTCGATGCGGGCAATCAATACACCCATGTCGCGTTTGGTCGCTGGCTCCAAACGCCCACCTCAAACGGCGACACCTTCACCAACGGTTGGCCGATCGCGGCTTATTCCAGCACGATGTACAACCACGTGGCTGAACCCAACGCCCCCGGCATGGACTGCGGGAGCAGCTATATCTCTGATCGGCCGTGGGAATACTCCATGGTCTCGGCGCGTAGTATGCACGGCGGCGGGGTCGTGAACGTCTGCTTTGCCGATGGGCACGTGGCTGCGGTGACGGACAGCATCGACCTGGAAGTTTGGAGAGCCGCCGGAACCCGCAACGGCGAAGAAAGTCTCTCGATCGACTTCTGATCAATGGCTTTCACCACCCCGGTGGCGCATGCGGGGGGCGAAAACAGCCGTTTTTTGCGGCCGGTGCTTCCTACCCCGAGCGGGTCGGTCTAGGCTTGAGGGCTCTCCCTTGGATTCGCCTAAGCCCGTTTACCCCACCGCACCGCCTGCCCGCCGATGACTCCTTCCCTTCGCTGCGCCGCGCTTTCGCTGACCGCCCTGCTGCTCTCGCCGCTCGCCGTGGCCGAGACGCCCGTGCGTCTCGTCACGTTCAACGCCGAGATCCTCACGGCGCCGCGCGTGCGGGCCGGGCAGCTGAATAAGTTCCGCTTCGATTACGCCCGCACCGAGCACCTGGAGCGGGTCGCCCACGTGATCGAGACGCTCTCGCCCGACATCCTCAACCTGGTCGAGGTCACCAGCGTCGAGGCGGTCGACCAGCTCGTCGAACTGCTCCACGCCAAGGGCATGGATGACTACCAGGGCTACCACGTCGAGAGCAACGACTCGTTCAGCGGCATGGACGTGGCGCTGATCACCCGCTTGCCGGTCGACGAGGTCGACGGCGCCAAGATCCGCACGATCTACTCCGAGCGCGGCGACCCGACCTGGTCCCAGGCCTTCTCGTTCACCGGCTGGGAGGGCGATCACCGCACGAGCGGCACGTCGCTGTCGCGCAACGCGATGTACTTCATGACCGTCGACGGCTGGAAGCTCGGCTTCATGGGCCTGCACCTCAAGTCGAACCCCAGCGACAACTACTCCAACGCGAAGCGTGGCGCCGAGGCCGTGCTCGTGCAGCGGGCGATCCGGGGCGAGATCACGCCGCGCGGCTACCTGCCGGTGGTCCTGGGCGACCTGAACGATTACGACCCCGAGGTGCCCGACCGCGACGAGACACGCAGCACGGTCACCACGGTGATCGCCGACTTGAAGGACTACGACCCCGAGAGCCCGGGCCCCGAGCTCTTCAACTCCGCGAAGTTCATCAAGCGGCAGGAAGACCGCTACACCTCGCACTGGGACTGGAACGAGAACGGTGCGGCGGACAGCGACGACGTGATGACGATGATCGACCACGTGCTGCTTCCCACGGAGCTCGAGCCTTTCGTCAAGCGTGTGCACGTCGCCCACGTGGTGGGTTTGGACACGTCGGACCACTTCCCAGTGGTGGTCGATCTGGTGCTGCCCCACAAGGAGTGAGCGTCTTTGAGTCGCCCCCTCCCGACCAGAGGCTTGGTCGGGGCTAAAAGTCTCACGGCTTCGCCACGGCGAGTTCTTCGACCTCGTCCCCCTGCAGATACGTTCGGCCGCGGTAGAACTGCGACCAGACGACGTACGCGCACGCCGTGATCAGCATGCCCACGGTGAAGAACCAGTAGTAGCTTGCTCCGGGCAGCATCACGCTGCCGTCCTCGCGAACGATGAAGATGTTCACGAGCGCCGTGAAGGCATTGCCCACCGAGATGCTGAGCATGCAGAACGCCATGATGATCGACTTCATCTTCCGTGGCGCCTGGGTGTAGAAGAACTCGAGCATCGTGATCGAGATCAGCAGTTCGGAGACGGTGAGCACGAAGTAGGCCAGCACCTGCCAATAGATAGTGGGCGTCTCGCCCGCCTGGATCAGGGTCTCGGCGTAGCCGGCGATGGCGAACGCCCCGGCGGCGACGAACATGCCGGCCCCGATCTTCCGCAGCGGCGTCAGTAGCACAAAGCGGCCCGCAAAGGGGTAAACGACGTACGTGAGCAGCGGGATCAGGGTGAGCACGAACATCGAATTGACGGCCTGGAACTGAGCGGCCGACGGTTCGACCGAGCCGAATAGCACTCGGTCCATCTTCTCGGCTTGCAGCACCCAGGCGCTGGCGGTCTGATCGAACAGCGACCAGAACATCGCCACAAACAGCAAGAGCGGCGTCAGGTTCAGCATGGCCCGCAGGCCGTCGTCGCCGAACGTCTCACGCCAGTAGGAGGGCCCCGCCGGCGGCACATGGACGAATCGGTTCCGGCCGAGCCAGAAAACGAACGTGGCGACCGCCATCAGCACGCCCGGCACGCCGAACGCCCACGCCGTGCCGAGCCGGTCGAGCAAGATCGGCGTGAGCAGCATCGAGAAGAACGCCCCGAAGTTGATCGAGAAGTAGAACCAACCGTAGACCCGCTCGATCAGCGGCGCGTTCGCCCTGCCGAACTGGTCGCCCACATGCGAGGTAACGCAAGGCTTGATGCCGCCCGCTCCGAGCGCAATAAGCCCCAGCCCGGCGTAGAGCACCCAGCGAGGTTCGACGCCGTTGATGGGGACATCGACGAAGGCGAGCACGCCGTGCCCCGCGCAATAGAACAGCGACAGCCACAGGATCGTGGGGTACTTGCCCCACCAGCGGTCGGCGATCAGGGCGCCGATGAACGGCGTGATGTAAACGGCGGCCACAAACCAGCCGAGCAGCGCCTTCGCCTCCTCGGCGGTCATCGGCGCCAGCGCCCCGGACGAGTCCATCAGGTGCTTCGTGACGAAGACCGTCAGGATGGCCTTCATGCCGTAGAAGCTGAACCGCTCGGCCGCCTCGTTGCCGACGATGTAAGGGATGCCGGGCGGCATCGTCGTCCGCTCGGGGTCGGGCGCGGTGCGGTAGGGCGACTGGCTGGCGGTGTCGGACAAGGCGGCGCCTCGTGGTGCGGAGGGATCAGGCGGTTCAGGCCTCGGATTCTAGCCGAATCCGCCTCGCCACGCCGACCTCAGTCGTGGGCCGCGTCGCTCTCGTCGAAGTGCGCGTCGGGGTCGTGGCTGCCCGCGGGCACACGGACCGACTCGACGAGACGCTGCACCCGCTCGGGCGGAGCGGGCGTCATGCGCGACACGACGAGCGTGATCACCAGGTTCAGCAGGCAACCGATGGCGCCGATCCCCTCGGCGCTCACGCCCCACGCACGGTCGTCGAGCCAAGGCTCGGCGACGCCGAAGATCTTGTCGGCCCGGGCGGCGGCGATGTAGCTGGCCGTGAAGATCAGGCCCACGAGCATGCCGGCCGTGGCGCCCTCGCGGTTGGTCCGCTTGTCGAACACGCCCAAGAGGATGATCGGGAAGAAGCTCGCCGCCGCCAGCCCGAAGGCGAACGCCACGACCTGGGCGACGAACCCGGGAGGGTTTACGCCAAAGTAGCCGGCCACCCCGATCGCGGCGACAATCGCCCAGCGGCCCACGGCCACCCGCTTGGCCTCGCTCGCGGTGCGATCGAAGAAGTGGAAGTAAAGATCATGGGCGATCGACGAGCTGATCACGAGCATCAGCCCGGCGGCCGTGGAGAGGGCCGCGGCCAAGCCGCCCGTAGCCACCAGCGCGACGACCCACGGCGCCAGCCGTGCGATCTCGGGCGTGGCGAGCACGATGATATCGCGGTCGATCACCGCCTCGGCGAACGCCCCATCGGTGTTCGTCATGTCGATCACCCCGTCGCCGTTCGCGTCGTTGAACCGGATCATGCCGGTCCGCTGCCAGCTGTCGACCCACTCGATCGGGCGGCCCGGGCTGTCGGGATCGGCCGCATCGCCAGCCGTGGTGAGCGTGTAGATCGCGAGGCCGTTCTCGCCGTCGGCCGCATCGAGCCGCTCGATGCTGGAGACCTCGGCGCCGTGCAGCGTTTGCAGCAGGTTCGTGCGGGCGAACATCGCCAGCGCCGGCGCCGTGGTGTAGAGCAACGAGATGAAAATCAGCGCCCAGAACCCCGACCAGCGGGCCGCGCGCACGCTCTTGGTGGTGTAGAACCGCACGATCACGTGCGGCAGACCGGCCGTGCCGACCATCAGCGCGAACGTGAAGCAGACCACGTCGAGCATCGAGCGCCCCCCGGCGGAGAACGGCTCGGTGTACTCGGCGAATCCGAGGTCGGCTTGCAGGGCGTTGAGCTTCGGCCCGATGTCCGAGAAGACCATGCCGAGCTGCGGCACGGGGTTGCCGGTGAGCTTGCAGGAGAGGGCCACGGCGGGGATCAGGAAGGCGACGATCAGCACGCCGAACTGCACCACCTGGGTCCAGGTGATGCCCTTCATGCCTCCCAAGACGGCGAACAAGCCGACGACGACCATGCCGACCACCACGCCGTGCCAGACGGGAACCTCGAGGAAACGGCTGAAGACGATGCCGACGCCGCGCATCTGGCCGGCGACGTAGGTCATCGAGATGAAGATCGCGCAAAAGGCGGCGATCACGCGGGCCGTCTCGCTGTAGTACCGCTCGCCGACGAAGTCGGGCACAGTGTACTTGCCAAACTTCCGCAGGTAGGGCGCCAAGAGCAGCGTGAGCAGCACGTAGCCGCCGGTCCAGCCCATCAGGTAGACCGAGCCGTCGTAGCCCATAAAGCTGATCAGCCCGGCCATCGACAGGAACGAGGCGGCGCTCATCCAGTCGGCGGCCGTGGCGGCGCCGTTGGCCATCGGCGGCACGCCGTGGCCCGCGACGTAAAACCCCTCGGTCTCTTTGACCCGGCTGCTCCAGCCGATGTAGAGGTACGCGCTGAACGTCACGGTGACGAACACGTAAGTCCACGTGAGCGTCGACCAGCCGGCCGCCAGCAGCGAGGCCGATCCCAAACATGTCTCGAGCGGCGTCATTCTTCGAACCCGTGTTTGCGGTCGAGCTGTTGCATGCGCAAGGCGTAGATGAGCACCAGCACAACGAACACGTAGATCGACCCCTGCTGGGCGACCCAGAAACCGAGCGGCAGGCCGCCGATCGAGAGCCGGTTGAGCTGCTCGACGAACACGATACCGGCGCCGTAAGAAACGGCGGCCCAGATTGAGAGTAACACGGCGATCAGCCGCAGGTTGGCTCGCCAGTAAGCGCGGGCGCGCTCGGGCAGGTCGTCCCGGTTGGGGGACACGGCTTCGGGAGAGTTCTCGTTCAAGGCGACAGCCCGGGGGAGGAGACGGCTAAGCCGTGCTAGCTTAGGCGGCCCGGGCGGGCGGTTCAACCGCCGTCGTTCGCCGTCGAGGTCTCCTGCTCCGCCGGCTGGACAAGCTCTTCGGGCTGCGCCTCTTGGGCGACCGGGGCGTCGGGGTCCAACTCGGGCGGTCCCCCGCTGATCTTGTCTTGGCCCGCCCGCTGCTCGATGACGTACAAGATGCGGTCGGTGGCGCCGCGGTCGTACTTGTAGTCATCGACAACAAACGTGCGGCGCCGGCCCGACGCTTGGTATTTGACCTTGGCGATGCCCTTGTCGCGCCACTGCTTCTTGACGATCTCGGTCACCGCGTCGTAAGGCATCGATTCGCCCCAACTGGTCTCGACACCGCTCTCGGTCGCCTCGATCCAGCGGCCGTTCGAGCGCCAGACCGTGATCAGCATCCAGGCGCCGGCGATAAAGGTAAGGATCGCCATCAGGTACTGCTGCAAGATGTCGTTGACCGTGCGTAGCTTGGCCGGCGGCTCGGTCGGCCAGCCGTTGGCCTCGGCCTCGGCCTCCCAAGCGGCGTTGAAGGCCTCGTTGCTGCCTTTCGCGTAGAGTTTGGCTAGCAGCAAGTAATGGGCCGCCTCGCCGTGCACTTCTTCGGGGATTGCGCTGAGCTTCTCGATGTCTTCGTCCGAGACGAGTCCGTCGGACAGCTCCATCAGCGCCTCGCCCCGCACCTGCTGCGATGGGTAGCTGATCGCGCCGTCGTAGAGGCAATAGAGCATGAAGGCCAAGGCCCCCAGCCCCATGTAGAGAAACCGGCGGTAGAACTTCGGGTTGTTGTTCGCGCGGATCGGGAATTCCATGTCGTGGAAAGGGCCGGCGGGGCCCTGCAGAGGACGGATCGGGGGAGGGAAAGCTCTCCCGCGAGTCTAATCGACCGCGGCCCATCCGGCGACCAACCTCCCCGGGCGCGCGGGGCAATCGCCCCTAAGAGGCGCCGCTTTTGACGGTCGCAACGGTCGGGCCAGGGGGGCGCGACTCCGGGCAGGCCGTTACTCGGCGGCCCCGCTCTCCCCTTCGAGAGCCTGGGCCAGGGCCACCTGGCCGAGCCGCGTGGCGTTGATCGACTCGCCCAAGATGCGGGCCGACTCCTGGGGGGCGTGGAACCCGGAGGAATTCTCCGCCTCGACGTAGTCGACGTAGAAGCTCGCCTTGCGCTGATGCTGCTGCGCCTCGCTGAGCTGCTCGTCGGTCGCCCCCGCCTCCTTGGCCGCCTTGATGTCGTCGATCAGGTCGACCAGGGCGTCGAGCGTGATCTCCACCAAACGGCGGTGACGGGTCTGGATCGACTCGGCGCGGGCGACCAGCTCCTCGTCGCTGTACTTGTGGCACGTGCCGCAGGCGTTGTTCACGTTCAGCAGCGGGCTCTGGACGTGGTGGTCGCTGATCTTCGTGGCCCCCACGCGTTTGTACGGCATGTGGCAGTCGGAGCAGGTCACCCCGCTGCGGGCGTGGATCCCCTGGCTCCAGGTCTCGAACTCGGGGTGCTGCGCCTTGAGCATCGGGGCGCCGGTCTCGGCGTGGGTCCAGTCCTTGAAGCCGGTCTCCTCGTAGTACTCGTAGGCGCCGTCGACCGTCAGGCCGTTGGCCCAGGGGTAGGTGAGCCGCTTCTTGTCGCCCTTGAAGTAGTACTCCACGTGGCACTGGGCGCAGACGTAGGTGCGCATCTCGTGCCGCGTGGCCATCGTGTTGACGTCGTAGTCTTCGATCCCCTCGTGCGCTTTGGCGGCGGCGATGCCCTCCATGAACGCCGGGCGGGTGACCCTGAGCGCCATCGTGTCCGCGTCGTGGCAATCGATGCAGGCGACCGGGTGCTCGAGGTGCTCCTTGGCCTCCATGTACGGCATGGCGTTGAGTTTTTCGAAGCCGACAAACAGGTCGCCGTCGCCCAGCTCCTTCATCGCCACGAAGGTCGAGGCGTGGCAGTTGATGCAGGTTCCCGGCTGGCCGACCTTCTGCCGCTCGGTGTAGAGCTGGTCGGTCAGCATGTAGGCGTGGCCGCGCTCTTCACGGAAGTCCTTGCTGAAGGCGTAGCCGGCCCACATGCGGCGGAGCTGCGGGACCGTGTCGAGCTTGCTCTTGGAGACGATGTCGCGCGGGTCCTCATCCGTAGGGACGTTCGGCATCGCCTCGCTGCCGCCGTAGGTGGTTTGCACCATGTCGGCGGTCTTCAGGTAATCGTCGTACTGCAGCGGGTAGTTGCGTCCCCAGAGCTCGGGGTCGGTCGTGTCGTTCGATATCTCGACCACCCGCACCGAGGGAGTGAGCGCCTCGTGCTTCCGCTCGGCGATGTTCAGCAGCATGTACCCGGCGAAGAAGCAAGCCAAGCCCGAGACGAGGGCCACCAGCAAGAGGGCGCCGAGGGTGATTTTGGCCGTGCGAAGTTTCATGTTCGTCTTTCGTGAGGACGGCGGCGACCATCCGGAGCCGCTCTCGCCGTTCGTCGTTCGGTTTTCAACGATTGCTTTAGGTGTCGTGCCCTACGGTCGCGTGGCAATGCAGGCACGACACGCCCTCTTCCGCCGCGTGGCTGCCGCCGTGGGGTGTGATCTCGTCGACGAGCGCCGCGTGACACTCACGGCAGTTGTGCTCCACAACGCCACGGTTGTAAGCGTGCATCTGGATCTCGTCCGGGTAGTCGCCCGTGGTGAACGCCAGCGAGTGGAAGAACCCGTTGCGCGACTTGCAGTAGTACTTGCCGATCAAGTCGTGCGGGGCGTGGCAATCGTTGCACGAGGCGAACTTGCCGTGCGACGACTTGTGCCAAGCGTCGAGGTGCTCGGTCATCGCGTGGCAGTTGGCGCACGCTTCGGGACGGTTCGAGAGGTAGGAGGCGCCGTCGGCGTAGCCGAACGTGAAGGCCCCCAGGCCGCCTGCCCCGCCCAACAGCGAGGCGATCAGCAGATACAGCAAGGCGGCGCCGCTGAATAGCTTGCCGCCGCGAGTCGATAGCCTGCGTCGCATAAGATGAGCCCGAGGAGCCATTCGCCATTCAAAGACAGCGATGATCGGGCGTCATCGTACCCCGTTGCTCCGCGCCGTCTACAGACGTAAGACGCTATCCACGAAAGTTCCGATTAAAACAATTTACGATGGCAAAATTGCGACAGCGAAAACCACGCTGCCGTTACGACGCAACGTCAGGGCGCACAGCGAGACGCTAGAGCGGTTTGCTCATAGGTGTAGACGCTCGGCTCGCGATCGGCGTGATGGCTTCGTCAGCCTGCATCGACAATGCACCGCATTGCCTGCTTCGGCTTCCTCGCCACGCCGCCAATCGCTTCCCCGCTCGTCCACACCAATTCGAATACCGCTCTAAGCCACGCCACTCTCCCGATCGCCATCGGCGAGAGGGAATGGAAAGAAACAAGACCGCCGGCATCGGCTTTAGGCCATGAGCCGGTCCAAAGCATCACGAGCAGCAACACAAAGAGTGACCGCCGTTAAAGGATGTAGCGGCTGAGGTCTTCGTCCTTAGTGACCGCTTCCAAACGCTCTTTGACGTAAGCGGCGTTGATGGGAACCCGGCCGCCGTTCATCTCGGGGGCCTCGTACGAGAGCTCGTCGAGCAGCCGCTCCATCATCGTGTTCAGGCGCCGAGCGCCGATGTTCTGCATCGACTGGTTCACTTCGAACGCGTACTCGGCCAACGCCTCGATCGCGCTGTCGTCGAACTCGATCTCCACCCGCTCGGTTCCCAGGAGGGCCTGGTACTGCTTGGTGAGCGAGCCCTTCGGCTCGGTGAGGATGCGGACAAAGTCCTCCTTCGTGAGGTCGCTCAGCTCGACGCGGATCGGGAACCGACCCTGCAGCTCGGGCATCAGGTCGCTGGGCGAGACCTTGTGGAACGCCCCGGCCGCGACGAACAAGATATGGTCGGTCTTCACGTAGCCGTAGCGGGTCTGCACCGTCGTGCCCTCGACAATCGGCAGCAGGTCGCGCTGCACGCCTTGGCGCGAAACGTCGGCGCCCTTGCCCCCTTCGGTCGCGACGACCTTATCGATCTCGTCGAGGAACACGATCCCCAGGTCTTGCGCCAGCTCGATCGCCTTGGCGTTAACCTGCTCGGCGTTGATGAGCGACTCGCACGCCTGCTCGAAGAGCACCTCGCGGGCCTCGCTCACCGGCAGCTCGCGGCGATTGACCTGCTTGGGGAGCATCTTCTCGATCATCCCCTGCAGGTCGATGTCCATCGAGTCGCCCCCGCCGGGGCCGCCCATGCCGGGGATCATCATCGCCTGCGCCTTACGCTCGACCGTGATCTCGACCTTGCGGTCCTCCAGTTCCCCGCCGACAAGCATCGCGCGCATCTTCTCACGGGTCCGCTTGTGGCTCTCGGCCGGGTCGTCGGCGCCCGGGCCGACGTCGATCGACGCCGGGGCCGGGACGAGCAGGTCCAAGATCCGCTCGTCGACCTTGCGGTGGGCCTCCTCTTCGACGCGTTCCTTCTCGCTCGTACGCACCAGGCCGATGGCGTTCTCCACCAGATCGCGGATCATGCTCTCCACGTCGCGGCCGTAGTAGCCGACCTCGGTGTACTTCGAGGCCTCGACCTTGATAAACGGCGCGCCGGTGAGCGTGGCCAGCCGGCGGGAGATCTCGGTCTTGCCGACGCCCGTGGGTCCGATCAGCAAGATGTTCTTGGGCGACACCTCTTTGCGCAACTCGTCGTCGAGCTGCTGACGGCGCCAGCGGTTGCGCACCGCCACCGCCACGGCGCGTTTGGCGTCGGCCTGGCCGACGATGTGGCGGTCGAGTTCTTCGACGATCTGCTTGGGAGTCAGGTCACGCATCGAGGCTGAGTGCTTTGGTGAGGGAAGGAGTGGGTGAGCCGTCGTCGGTGAGGCTCGAACGGACTGCAAATTGAAAATTGCAAATTTGAAATCGCAAACAATCACTTTGCAATTTGCAATCGAGCTAGCATGACGCCGCGTCTGTGCGATCAATCGCCGCCCAAGGTCTCGACCACAATGCTGTGGTTCGTGTAGACGCAGATATCGCCCGCGATGCGGAGCGCCTCGCGGACGATCTCTTCGGCAGACATCGAGGAGTGCTCCACGAGCGCCCGGGCAGCGGCGGTGGCGAAGTTGCCCCCCGAGCCGATGCCCAAGACGCCGTCGGTCGGCTGGATCACGTCGCCCGTGCCGGAGACCAGCAAGGTGTTCTCAACGTCGGCCACGGCGATCATCGCCTCGAGCCGTCGCAACGCGCGGTCCATCCGCCAGTCCTTGGCGAGCTCCGTGGCGGCGCGGGGCATGTTCTTCGGGTAGTCCTTGAGTTTCGCCTCGAACCGCTCCAGGAGCGCGAACGCGTCGGCCGCCGAGCCGGCGAATCCGGTGATCACCCGTCCCTCGCCCAGCACGCGGACCTTGCGGGCGTCGGACTTCATCACGGTGTCGCCGAGGCTCACCTGGCCGTCGCCCCCCATCGCCACGCGACCGTCCTTGCGGACAGTGAGGATCGTTGTCGAACGTGTGCGGGGTCGCTTGGGCATGCGGGCTTGGGCCAATCGGGAAGGGGCGGGATATCGTGGGCAGGGCCTTGGCTTAGGGTACGACCATTGTCGGCGCCGCCGCCGCTGCGGGCCAGGGCCCCCCCACGCCCCTTCAGGTGCGACTGCCCTTCACGCGAATCAGTCAAGCGGCCGGGGCTTGCAAAGCGCGCTTTTGTCACTCGCCGCCCGGCCGCATTTCGCGCACACGTGTGTCGGGTCACGCACCAGCAGCACGAGCTCGGCAAACCGCTCGCGCAGCTCGCTCTTCTTCCAATCGCAGAGGGCTTTTTCTTTCTTCGACACTTGTGCGGCTACTTGGGTGCGGGCCTAGCGGGAGAGCTGCGGGGGAGATAGAGCGTTGCCGTCCTACGGGTTATCGTACGCGTGACGATGGCCAGCGGCCATTTTTGTCACGCCCACGCCCTCCGACCCCACGCAGCCGATGAGCGCCCCCCTGCCCCGCCACCCCGATCTGCTCGACGCCAGCCGCTCGGCCCTGTTGGTGATCGACCTGCAATCGCGGCTGCTGGCGGCGATCCCCACGGCCCAGCGGGACGTGTGGAACGCGAGCCGGCTGGTCGAAGGGGCCCGCGCGTTGGGTGTCGCCACGGCCGCCACCGAGCAGCGACCCGACAAACTCGGTCCCACGGTTCCGGAGCTTGGCGAGCGGCTGCCCGAACCGCTCGCCAAGGCGTGCTTCAGCGCCGGCGAACGGGGCGAGCTGGTCCGCGGCTGGCTCGATGAGGGACGCGACCAGGTGCTCCTGTGCGGCGCCGAGACCCATGTGTGCGTCGCCCAAACGGCGATGGACTTGCTGGCGGCGGGCCTCAGCGTGGCGATCGCCGTCGACGCCGTCGGGTCACGCTACGCGGTCGACCACCAGACGGCGCTCCGCCGACTCGAGTCGTGCGGGGCCACGCTCACCACGACCGAGGCTGCGCTATTCGAGTGGTGCGCCACCTCCGAGCACGCGGAGTTCAAAACGATCAGCGCGCTGGTCAAAGAGCCGCAGCCCGAATGAGGCGTTAGAAAGTTGACCACGGATCACACGGATGGGCACGGATACGGGATGGCCACAAAAAGGCACGAGAAGCCACAAGAAAAGAAATAGCATCCGCGCTTTTCTCGTGCTCTCTCGTGCCTTTTCGTGGCTATTGTGACTTCGTCGTATCCGTGTGATCCGTGGTTTAGCAATCACTTCAGCAGCGCGGCGTCCGAACTGTCGCCGTCGAACGGCTCGGCGGGCAGCAGCACGGTCCGCTCGCTGGCGATCAGGCCGTCGCGCACTTCGATCCGCTTGGGGCTGGTGGTGATCTTGTCGATCGGGCCGTTCTGCTGGATGTAGGCCCGCAGCCGGCTGAGCTTCTGCTCGAACGTCGACTCGCCCGCCGGCTCGTGACCCGGGGCGGCGCCCCAGAAGATCTCCATGCGGGCCGACGAACGCAGCGTGTAGAGGTAGTGCTGCGACGCGCCGCGGGTCTCGGGCCGCGGCGACGGGGTGACGTCAACCAGCCGCAACTCACGCCAAGCCGGCCCCAATCGGACGATCAGAGCCACGGCGCCACGAAGCCGCGGGTCTTCCCACGGCTCGCCCACTAACGGGGCGGCGCCGGCCGACTGGATGCGGGGCAGCAGACGCAGTTCATTGGCCGACAAGTCCCCGGCGGGCAGGCGGTAGCCCTCGGCGTCGATCGGCAGCCAACGCGATGCGGGGCCGCCTTGCGCCGCGTAAGCCACGGCGACCGGCATGCGGTACTCGAGCGACACACGCAGCCCGTGCGGCGGCGTGAGCACGACGCCCGTCACGTCGCGCACCCAGGGGTGAAACCGCAGGGCGTCGGCTACGCGCTGCTGCAAGCGGTCGGGGGCGTCGAGCGCCGAGAGCTCGCCTACGAGCCCGGCGGTGGCGAGCGCTTCGCCACGCAGGTCGGACCGGACCCAAGGCGGGGCCGCGGGCGAGAGCTCGATGTTCTCGGGCGCGATGCGGTAGGCGTCGCTCGCCGCCACGGCGGGCGCCCAACTGCGCCAAGCCGCCTGGACGACGAACCAGCCGCACGCCAACACGCCGAGCGCCAGCAGGAGCTGACCGCGTGAAGAGAGACCGGCGGCGGGGGGAGAATCGCTTTGGGCGGGCTTTTTATCACTGGCCATAACGGGCGCCTCCGTGCGACCGTGGGGGGGGCGTTGGGGCGGACTACTCCCCTTACTGCGTGCGGGGCTCGGTACCCGCCTAAGCCCCGCACGCAGTAAGGGGAGCACGCCCAACAGCGTGCGGATTACTCACGTATCTCGCGCCCTAGCTACCAGATTTCCAAAGCCCGCTCTAGCTCAACCCCCATCCGCTCGGCGACGCTATCACGCACCTTGTCGATCAGCTTCTCGATGTCGTCGCTGCTGGCGCCGTCGTGGGCGACGATGTAGTTGGCGTGCTTCGGGCTGACCTCGGCGCCGCCCACGGCTGCCCCCTTGAGGCCCGCCTGATCGATCAGCATGCCGGCGCTCATGCCGCGCGGGTTACGGAACACCTGGGCGGCGCGTTGATGCGTCATCGGCTGGGTCGACTTCTGCACGATCCACTGCTTCTGCATCCGCTTGGTCAGCGTGTCGGGGTCTTGTGGCTCGAGCTCGAACTCGGCTTCAAGGATCACCAGCTCGTCGAGGCTGCTCTCGCGGTAGGCGAACACCATGTCGTCACGCGTGCGAGTGAGCGTTTCGCCCGAACGGGTCAGCACCGTGGCCTCGCGGGCACACTGGCCGATGTCGCCGCCGCGGCCGCCCGAGTTGTTGTGCAGCGCGGCGCCCACCGTGCCGGGGATGCCGACCAGCGGGTCGAGCCCGGCCAGGCCGGACCGCACGGTGTCGTTGATCAGCTTGGCGAGCGAGGCGCCGCCCCCTGCCCGCACGCGGTTGCCTTCGATCTCGACCTTGTGGAACGCCTCGTCTTCGAGCGAAACGACCACGCCGTCGTAGCCGCTGTCGCGGACCAGCACGTTCGACCCGCCCCCTAGCAGCCGGACCGACACGCCCTCCTCACGGCAACGCGCCACAACCGCAATCAGCTCGTCGACGTTCGAGGGCCGGGCGAGCAGCTTCGCCGTCCCCCCCACACGCAACCAGGTGCGGTCGGCGAGCGGGGCGTCGGGGGTCGTGAAGTTCTCAAAACCGGTCGCCAATGCCATGACGGGCCTGCAGTCGTATCGGGGTCGGGGGGTTATCAGGAGACACGGGAGGTGTCTTCAACGACTATTCAAGGCGATTCGCGGCCTCAGGGAAAGAGCCGTTCACGCGGGCCCCGCCCCACGCCCGCTCCGGCATCCCCTCCCCAGCCGGCTTTTTCAGACGGGGCCGCCGCCGATCTGCCGCAGGGCCTCGTACCCCGCCACGGCTACGCTGTTCGACAGGTTGAGGCTTCGGACTTCGGGACGGGTGGGGATCCGCAGGCGCCGGCCCTGGGCGTTGGCGAGCAGTTCCTCGGGCAGCCCGTTCGACTCGCGGCCGAACACCAGGATGTCGCCGCGAGCGTACGAGGCGTCCAAATAGCCGCCGTCGCCGTACTTGGTGAACATCCACGCCCTCTCGAGCGGGAGACGCTCGCCGAGCGCCGCCCAGTCATCAACCACCTCCCACGCCAAATGCCGCCAGTAGTCGAGACCCGCGCGGCGCAAGTGGTGGTCATCGACCTGAAATCCCAACGGCCGCACCAGCCACAGCTTGGCGCCCACCGCCACACACGTGCGGCCGACGCTCCCCGTGTTGTAGGGGATCTCGGGCTGGTACAGCACCACGTGCAAAAGAGGTTCGTAAGGGTCCGCCACGCGACAGTTTAGGAGTTGGGAGCAGCGGCTGGTTGTCGAGCCGCTCTCGTCGAGACTGGTTGCTCAGCGGGCGCCGCTCGTCGCGACGCGTCGTTACGCGTTATAGTAACCGTCTCGGCTCACCCCCATCACCCCACGGATTTGCAAGAGAAGGCGCCCATGGCTTTAGGTTTCGGTATTGTCGGTTGCGGCATGATCAGTCGCTTTCACGCCAAGGCTCTCGGCGACACGCGTGGGGCGAAGCTGGTGGCGTGCTGCAGCAGCAACCCGAAAAGCGCCGCCAAGCTGGCCGACGAGTTCGGTGTCACCGCCCACGCGGACCTCAAGGCGTTGCTCGCCGATCCGGCGGTCGACGCCGTCTGCATCTGCACGCCCAGCGGCGCGCACATGGAGCCGGCCGTGGCGGCCGCCAAGGCGGGTAAGCACGTGCTGATCGAGAAGCCGCTCGAGGTGACGCTCAAGAAGTGCGACCGCGTGATCGCCGCCTGCGAGCAGGCCGGCGTTCAGCTCGCCACGATCTTTCCGAGCCGCTTCCACGGCGCCTCGCAAACGCTCAAGAAAGCGGTCGACGGCGGCCGCTTCGGCCGCATGACCATGGGCGACGCCTACATCAAATGGCACCGCACCCAAGAGTACTACGACTCGGGCGCGTGGCGGGGAACGTGGGCGCTCGACGGCGGCGGCGCACTGATGAATCAAGCGATCCACACCGTCGACCTGCTGCTGTGGCTCATGGGCCCGGTCGAGCAAGTTTGTGCACAAACCGCTACGCTTGCGCATGAGCGCATCGAGGTCGAGGACACCGCCGTCGCGACGCTCCGTTTCGCCAGCGGGGCCCTCGGCGTCATCCAGGCGACCACCGCCGCTTGGCCAGGATATCTAAAGCGGATCGAGCTTCACGGCGACTCCGGCAGCGCGATCCTGGAGGAGGAAAGCATCAGGGCGTGGGACTTCGCCAAGCCCCGCAAGAGCGACGCGAAGGTCCGTGAAGCGATGAACCGTGGCGACGAGCATGGCGGCGGCGCCGGCGACCCCGCGGCGATCGGTCATCACGCCCACGCCAAGCAATTCGCCGACTTTATCGCCGCTATAAGGGCGGAGCGCTCGCCCGCCATCGATGGCCATGAAGGTCGCCGCAGCGTGGAGTTGATCCTTGCGATCTACAAGTCGGCCAAGAGCGGCAAGCCGGTCAGCTTGCCGCTGAAGAGCGACCCCAAGCTCGGCTGACAAAGAGTGCGGCAAGCATCTTTCACCACGCTAGGCGCCGAGAATCACGGTCTCGCGCACCACGATCTCGCTTCCGCTTTTCCGCATCGCTATTCCGCGATCGCTCCCCCCCGCTCTGGTGGCGAGCAACCGTGATAGGCGGAAATCCCCAATTCAAGGGGGTTGTTGTGAGTTTCCGCAAGAACTAGCTTCACAAAATCGTTAGTGATTTCGTGTCTCAATAACCCCCCGCTGGTGAGTGGTTCGTACCTTGAGACAGCGAGATCATCGGCGCCCACTCTTGACTGCGCATGGAACCCTTCAAGAGGCCGGAACAATCGTTGCACGGCCCCTTGAGCGCGTCAGGTCATTCCTCGCCACTCCCCGCTGCTACGCCCACCTTGGATGAGGACGATCGCAAGAATCGCGATCGCAAACAGAATCTTGAACTGCACCAATTGTTCGGAGACACTCGCCGACGCCGGCGATGTGATCGATTTTCTCGGCGCCGCAATGCTTTGCGGGTCGACCACAACCATAAGGCTCGCTTCGTTCGCGCAGGACGCCCTCGGCTGGTTGCCAGACCGCGCGTTTCTGCATGGGCACGCCTTCAACCGCGATGAAAGTGGCCTCTGGAGTTCGAGCCAGAAGTTTCTGGTGAGCCACAGCAAAGCGGTCGAAGCGTTCCAAGCGATTAGTGGTTCTCCTGCTTACGTTGAGGCGCTGACTCCCGTCTTCGGCTGGGGTGAACGATCACTCGCGAACGGCGCCATGCAGCCGGTTGTCGCCACTGCTGTCGAGGCGGTTGGTGCCGAGAGACTCTACGCGAGTGAACTCGGACGCCTGCGACGCGAGGCAGGAATCGAAGACGTTCTCACCGCTGCGTGGAAAGTCGACGAAGGAAAGTACCTGCTGATCGGTCTGGGACGAGAGCTCGACTCGTCGCCCTATAGCGATGACGAGCGTTGCAAGCTGCGGCTCTTGGCGCGAGGCATGGCGCCGATTCTCAAAGGGGGCGCCTCCCACGCATCGAAGGGGGTTTCGCTCAGCAAGGCGTACAACCTCACCAAGGCCGAGGCCGAGGTTCTTGAGCACGCGTTGCGGGGACTCACCGAGAAGCAGATCGCCGAGCAACTCGATCGCAGTCACCACACGATCCACAGCCACTTGAAGCGGATCTACAAGCGATTCGGCGTCACGAGCCGCGCCGAGTTGCTCGCCTTGGCGTTAGAGGGCTAAGCCTACCGCCACCTAGCCTCAAGACGCATCGGACCCGTAAACGAGTTCGCCTCGGGCGTAGGTGCGACGCAGCCAACGATCGTCCCAAGCGAACAGCAGCATCGCCAACGGGTCAACGCGGCCGCCGAGCCAATCGATGTCGGGCTCGACGAGCAACAAGTCGGCCGGCGCTCCGGGTTTCAAAAAGCCGGCGTCGGACCAGCCGAGGGTCTCGCTCGTCCCGGCGGTGATCTGCCGCCACGCCTCGGCGGCCGAGGGGTAGCCCTCGCCGAGCGCCGAAGCGGTCTCGACCATCGCACGCGCGACACGAACCATCGAACGCTCGTAGCCGGCGCCGATGTCGCTGCCGAGAACCATCGGGCACTCGGCGCCGAGCAACGCGCGGCGATCCATCGCCCCCGATCGCAAGAAAGAATTCGCCGTGGGGCAATGGGCGATGATCGAGCCGCGATCCTTGAGCAACCGCCGGTCCTCGTCGCTGAGGTGGATGCCGTGGCCCATCACCGACCGCGGCGTGAGCAGCCCGGCCTGGTCGTAAACTTGCGTGTAGCTCGCCTCGCCGAAGAGCCGCTCCACGAACTGGCACTCGGCGACGGTCTCCGCCAGGTGGGTCTGCACGGTGGCGTTGCGCTCGGCGGCAAGGCCGCCCGCCTGGGCGAGCAGTTCCGGGGTGCAGGTGATTGCGAAACGCGGCGTTACAGCCGCGGCCAAGCGGCCGCCGGGCGGAAAGAGATCCAGCAGCCGCGCCGTGCCTGCGATCGATTCCTCGGCGTCGCGGCAGAGGAACCCGGGAGCTTCGCGGTCCATCAGCACCTGACCGATCACGCCGCGCAATCCGCGTTCGGCGGCCGTCTCCAAAGCGGCGAGGGCGCCCTCGTGGTGCACCGTGGCGTAGGCGCATACGGCCGTCGTGCCGTGTGCAAAGAGTTGATCGACGACGCGTTGCGTCATCGAACGGGCGAAGTCGGGGTCCTCCCAGCGGCGTTCGGCGGGGAACGTGGCGCCTTCGAGCCACTCGAGCAGCGGCAAGCCGTGCGCGCCCATCGTGTCGAACTGCGGCAAATGGAGGTGGGCGTCGACGAGCCCGGGTGAGACCAGCGCGTGCGGTCCCCCGGCGTCGGCCGAAGCGGGGACCTCTCCTACCACGACCTCGGCGATCGTATCTCCCTCCACCCGCACGTAACCCGGCGCGATCCGCGCCGCGCACGGGTCGTCGTTCAGCAGCAATTGTCCGGCGAGGATCATAATGCGATGGGGTAAAGGCTACTCGGAGCAAATAGCGATGGCCGACGAGCTGCGCTCGCCGGGGGCAGCGGGTGGGAGTATCTTAGCGTTTCGCAGCGCTGTGCGGCGAGCTTAGCTCGCCGACTACTGGCCACTTGTTGGGCGTTCGCCCTCTGACCTCTCGCCCCTCCCCTCTCTTTGATCCTGCTCGTCGACAACTACGACAGCTTCGTCCACAACCTCGCTCGCTACCTGCGGCGGCTGGGGGAGGAGACGCTGGTCGTGCGCAACGACGCGGTCGACGCAGAGGGCGTCGCCAAGCTCGCCCCGCACGCCGTGGTGCTCTCGCCGGGGCCCGGAGGACCGCTCGAGGCGGGCCGCTGCGTCGAGCTCGTGCGGGCTCTCAGCGGCGCCACGCCGCTGCTGGGCGTTTGCTTGGGGCATCAGGCGATCGCCCAAGCGCTCGGCGCCCGGGTCGAGAGGTCGCCGCGCCCGTGGCATGGGCGAACCTCGCTCGTTGAGCACGACGGCCAGGGCCTGTTCGCCGGGCTGCCGAGCCCGCTCACGGCATGCCGCTACCACTCGCTCAGCGTGGCAGGCGAGTCGCTTCCGACGGAGCTGATCGCCACGGCGTGGAGCGACGACGGCGTGCTGATGGCGATGCGTCACGCCACGGCGCCGACCTACGGCGTGCAGTTCCACCCCGAGGCGGTGCTCACCGATCACGGCCTGGAGTTGCTGCGCAACTTTGTCGGCCTTGCCCAACGTTTTCACGGCGAGCCGGCTACATCCGCCGGAGTCTCGGCCACCGCCTAGAGCAAGCCGTACGCTGTCAGGCTGCCACGGAGCTTCTCGACGAGCGGCTCTTCGAGCGGCGTCATCGGCAGGAGCATCTCGCCGTTGTCGCGGCCCAAGAGCTTCATCGCGGCCTTAACGGGGATCGGGTTCGTGGCGAGCCCAAGCATGTCGCGGCAGAGCGCGAACAGCTTGAAGTGCTGCTCCCGAGCGGCGGCGAAGTCGCCCGCCGCGGCGGCGGCGACCATCGCCTTCACGTCGCCCGGCACGAGGTTGGCCACCACCGAGATCGAGCCCGACGCGCCGACCGCCATCATCGGCAGCGTGAGACTGTCGTCGCCGCTGAGCACCGTGAGGTTGGTCTCGGCCAAGATGCGCGAGCACTGGTCGAGCGAGCCGGTCGCCTCTTTGACGACGGCGATGTTCTCCAGCTCCGCGAGGCGGACGATCGTCTCAGGCTCGATGTTCTTGGCCGTGCGGCCCGGGATGTTGTAGACGCACTGGGGCAGCCCGCACTCCTCGGCCAAGCGCTTGTAGTGCTGGTAGAAGCCCTCTTGGGTCGGCTTGTTGTAGTACGGCGCCACCTGCAAGGCGGCGTCGGCGCCGGCCCGCTCGGCGAACTTGGTGAGCCGCACCGCCTCGGCCGTGCTGTTCGAGCCCGTGCCGGGCATCACCTTCGTGCGGCCGGACGTCTTCTCCACCACGAACGCGATCACACGCTCGTGCTCGTCGTGAGAGAGCGTGGGCGACTCGCCGGTCGTGCCGACCGGGCAGAGGCAGTCAACGCCCGCGGCGATCTGGAATTCAACCTGCTCGGCGAAGCGGTCGTAGTCGACCTCGCCATTCACAAACGGCGTGGTGAGCGCGACCGAGACGCCGGCGAATTCAGAGCCTTTTCTGTCCATGAGAGGGGCTGTGTGTAGGTGTAGGGTGGTTTTGGTGTGAAGTCCCGCATAATAGCGCGGCGAACCGCTAGGGGCAACGCCCTCGCAAGGGACGGCAGCCGACGACCTACGGGCGTCGGACAGCCCCACGGTGACTCTTCCGACGCCCGTAGGCCGTCGGCTGTCGCCTGTCGCTTCGGCTGCGTGCTGCGGCGTGCGACGCGTTCAGCGGCAAGCTGTGTCGATCAGCCGTTTCATGTCGCTCACCGCCCGCTCCATGCCGACCATCACCGCGCGAGCGATGATGCTATGGCCGATGTTCAGGTCGACCATGCCGGGGAACGCCGCCACGGGGCCGACGTTCTGGTAATTGAGCCCGTGGCCGGCGTGCAGCGTGAGGCCCAGCTTCTGGGCCAGCTCGCCCGCCTCGGCCAATCGGGCGAGCGCCTCGCCCGGGTCGCCGGCGGCGAAGGCGTGGGCGTACGGACCGGTGTGCAGCTCGACGGCATCGGCGCCGATGTCGGCCGTCGCCTCGACCTGCGTGGGGACGGCGTCGATGAACAGGCTCACGACGATCCCGGCCTCTTGCAGTCGGCGGGTCGCCTCGGCCACTTTGTCGCGTCCCCCCACCACGTCGAGGCCCCCCTCGGTCGTGACCTCTTCGCGACGCTCGGGAACGAGGGTGGCCTGCTGCGGCTTGGCGTCGCAGCCGATGGCGACCACATCCGGCGCACAAGCCAGCTCGAGGTTCACCGGCACGGCGGCCGTTTGCATCAGCACCGCGAGATCGCGGTCCTGGATGTGCCGGCGGTCCTCCCGCAGGTGGATCGTGATCCCGTCGGCCCCGCCCAGTACGGCGAGCGCGGAAGCCCAAACCGGGTCGGGCTCTTCGGCCCGGCGGGCCTGGCGTACGGTGGCCACGTGGTCGATGTTGACGCCGAGTTTCGCCAAGAGATTTTCCTCAGTTTGCGTGCGACAGCTGGCCGAGCCCCACCGATTGGGCGCCGGCAAGCCGACGATCTTACCCCCCGGCGGCCGCGGCTTCGAGCGTGGGCGCCGGGAACAGCCGGCGACGCTCGAAGAGGCCATCGCCGTCGGCGTCGGACTCCAAGACCCACACGCCCCGATCGTGGTTCAGGCTCAGTCGGCTGCGACCGCCCCCCGGACCGGGTGGGGTGAGCAGCGGCTCGCCGAGCGCCCCGACCGCGGCGGCCAGCCCCTGGCCGTCCCCCTGAGCAGCCCCCGCGCGAGGACCCACGGCCTGTCGGTCCGACAAGTAATCGGCGATGGCAAAGAGGGCGGCGCCGACTACGGTGACCACGACCAAGGGCCGCCACGCGGTGTACGGATCGCCCTGATCACCCGCGGGCCGCTGGCCGTCGGTCTCGTCGTCGGTGTTGAATGCCGCCGCCTCGCTGTGCGCTAGTTCCTCGGCTCGAGCCAGATCCTGCTGGGCGACACGCAGTACGAAGGAACACGACCAGCTCCCCGACGCTGCGTCGAACGCCTCACGCGGCAGCACGTCGGATTCGATCCCCTCGGCTTGCAGCACGCTGGCCAGGTAGCCGGCCTCGGCGAGGGTGGCGGCGCCCGCCACCACCCGGCCCTTGGCCAGCCGCCCATCCGCCGTACTCGCTGGGCTAATCTCGTCCGCTCGCAGCGGTCCCCCGCACTCGGTGCAGCGCATCATCTCTTGTTACTCCACAGGGGGCGGCTTGCCTCGGCTTGGGGGCGAAGGGTGGGCGGAAGCGTCTTGGGTAGAAATCACTCCCCTAAAAACCGCAAGCTCTCGGCCACAAATGGGTCGATTCTTGAAGAGAATTATGCGTACCAGGCGGCTCGCAGACCAGCTTAACGGCTCGGCTGCGGCCCAAGCGGCGGAACCGGTTTAATCGGCCCCTCAGGCTGTCGCGGATCCCCTCAAGCGATGGCTAGGAGCCAAGACGGCGCCCCCCGCTGAGCTAGGATACTGCGTGCAAGCGTCTTTTTCCGGGAAAACTTCGCTCAGCACGTGCCGACACCGCGGCGGACGCGGCGGCTACCGCCTCGCCCCCGCGCCCACCAAGCCACCGTAAAGCACCTATGACTTGCCAACAGCTGGCCCAACGGATCGAGCAGCTCCAACCCGAGGCGACGCCACAAGACGTCGCACGCCTCTGCCTGTTGCTAACCAACTCGCAAGACAGCCTCGAGCAACTGGCCGATGACCGCCATCTGCAGGAGGCGTGGAAGCGCACCGGCCTGAAGCTGCAGTTCGCCACCGACCAGCACGCCGCCATGACGGGCGAGCTCGAAGACCTCGCCAAGTCGGACCCGAAGACGTTCAGCCAAGACCAAGTCTGGGTGCTGATCCGCGCCATCAAGGTGCAGAGCCAGATCTTGCAGCTGTACGTCGGCCACCCGTTGCTCGACGTTTAGCCGGGCGCCCGGGTCGGTTCTTTTAGATCGCAGTCGGCTTGCCCAACACTCGGCGCACGGGCACGAACTGGCCGGCGTGCATCATCGGGTGGTTCGCCAACAGCAAGCACATCGCGCCGATGGTCGGCACAATCCTGCGAAAATTCTCGTCCGGCGTCTCTTCGTCGAATCGCTCGGGGCTAAGGCCCGCCACCATGTCAGAAGACGCTTTGCGCATCTGCGTGAAGAGGTCCACGTATTCCTGCTTCGTGCAGAAATGCGACGGGTCGTCGTCGCCGCATGTTTCTCGGCTGTACTGATCGGCAAAGCCCTCGGGAAGCTCCGGCGCCGCGCCGGGCTGGATCGTGTCGATCATGTGCTTTTCGGCGGTGATCAGGTGCCCCAGCTGCCAAGCCAAGTGATTGCACCCCGGCGCCGGGCGCCGCATGAGGTCGGCGTCGTCAAGGTCGCCGAGGTACGCGTTGAGCACCATGTTGCTGAGTCCGGCGGCTGTCTGAATCGCTTCGTTGACGTTCATCCGAAAATCGTCCTGGGTGGGGGTGAAGGCGTGCGAAGCTGAAGATTAAGAACAACCGTTCAACATATCAACCCCGCCTCCAACCCCGACGATATGAGCGGATAATCGGCGTCGCTCCGGCCCTAGGTCAGCGTGCAGAACGAGGCTCTCCGGGCGGATTATCCATCCCGAGGAGTGCGTTCAAAGGTTAGAATAACGGGGCTTCTCCCGATTCACGCTGGATCAGCGGTCCGCTGCTCCGCGTTTTGACTGGCGTCTCGATTCTCTCCTCATCCCTTTTCGACACCGCATTGGAATCGCCGATGTGCCGCTCTGGTTCTGCTGTGCTCTTCGCAGCCACGATCGCTTGCAGCGTTCTTTGCTTCGGCCTGCTCAAGGCTAACGCCCAGACGCCGTTTTTCCCGGGCGCCGAAGGCTTCGGCGGCACGTTTCTCGGCTCGGCCCCTGCGGGAGGCTGGTTCGCGAACGCCGAAGTTTACCACGTGACGAACCTCAACGAGGACGGGCCGGGGTCGTTCCGCAACGCGTTCGACGAGGACACCGCGAACAAGATTATCGTGTTCGACGTCGGCGGCGTGATCCGCCTCGACGGATCGGGCGTCGATAACATCGACATCAAGAACCTCAAGAACTACTACATCGCCGGCCAAACGGCCCCAAGCCCGGTGACTATTTACGGCGACATGACGCAGATCACGCACAGCCCGAACAAGGTGAACGAGAACATCATCCTCCGCTACATGACGTTCCGCAAAGGGGTGAGCGACAACGACGACACGATCACCTTCGCCGGCGGAAACGACAACGGCGTCGCCACCAACATGATCCTGGACCACGTCACGAGCACGTGGGCCGAGGACGAGAACACGTCGGTGGCCAATTACAACACGAACATCACCGTGCAGAACTCGCTGATCGCCGACGCGCTCGACGGCGGCAGCGACCACGCCTACGGCTCGCTGATCCGGCCGCGGACCGACTCGCAGGTGTCGTTCCACCACAACCTGTACGCGAACAACAAGAGCCGCCAGCCGCGGCTGGGCAACTACAACGACTCGCTGCTCACGGCCGACCTGCGGAACAACGTGGTCTACAACTTCAGCGACCGGGCGGCCTACGCCGGCGGCTCGAGCGGCAGCGTGCCGGAGAGCGTCGACCTGAACTTCGTCGGAAACTACACCGTGGCGGGCCCGACGACGCCTTCGAGCAACGCCCCGCGTACCGTGCAGATCGACAACAACGCCGTGGTCGAGGCCTACCAGGCGGGCAACTACGTCGATTCGGACAAGGTGCGAGGCATCGACGGCAAGCCGAACGGCGCCGACACGGGCTGGAGCCAGTTCTACGTGATCCCCAGCAAAACGGGGCAACTCACCCAACGCTCCACGCCGTTCGCCACGCCCAACGTCACGACCATGAACGCGCCGGACGCTTACGACTACGTCGTGAGCCACGCCGGCAACTGGTGGTGGGACCGCGAGGCGATCGACGCGCGGATCGTCGGCAACGTCACGGGCGCCACCAACCCGCCCGACGGCGTGTCGCCGCTGACGCCCAACGCGGCCGAGCTGGCAGCCCTGCTGGCGACGCCGATGACCACGCACGCCGCCGGCTACGACACCGACGGCGACGGCATGTCGACCGTTTGGGAGCTAGCCCACGGCCTCGACCCCACGAACCCCAACGACTGGAACGGCGACTTCGACAACGACGGCTACATCGACCTCGTCGAGTTCATCAACGAGAAGGGCGAGTTCCCGGCGCCCGCGCCGATTGTCTTCCAAGGCGGCGGCTTCCCAGGCAGCGGTAACGTCCGCTACGCGGAGTTTGGCAACTGGCGCACCGATGATAGCGCGGCGACCGGCGGCACGGGCGGCACGGCGTGGCAGCCTTCGCGGTTCGACGAGGTGCGTATCCCATCCGGTTCTAGGGCTGCTATCGATGCAGCCGGACAACACGCCGGCAACCTCACACTCCAGCACGCCTTCCTGGACGTGGATGATGGTTGGCTTGCCGTTGAGGGCGAATTGGCTTTCAACGGAAACAGTGGCGTGATGATTAACGGAGGCCAGCTGCTCGCAAATCGCATTTCAAGCATCGGCACACGAGCCTTGGCCCTGAGGGGCGGTACGTTGCGAGCTAACGAGATCGCTTTTGGCGTCACCAATAGCGGATCGACCCTAGCTCCGGGGCTCAGCCTCTTCGGCGGCATCGGCACAACCACCATTGACGGCTACCTGGAACTCGAGAGCGGGGCCATCGAAGTCGAAATCGCCGACGCGGAGACCTCCGATACCCTGGTGATCGATGGCCTGGTGACGCTCGGCGGCGCCTTGGACGTGCTGTTCCTCGACCTCTACGACCCGGGCGCCGGCAGCTGGGACATCATGACCGCCACCGAGGGCTTCAGCGGGGCGTTCGACACGCTGCCATCGGGCTTCGCCACGGGCATCGTCGGCTCGACGCTCACACTCTACTACAACACCGCCGTGCCGCTCGCCGGCGACTACAACGGCAACGGCGTGGTCGACGCCGCCGACTTCACGGTCTGGCGAGACGGCTTCGAGAACGGCGAGTACACGATGGCCCACTACGACACGTGGGTCGCGAACTTCGGCATGACCGCCGAACCGCCGGTCGATACGCAGAGCGTGCCGGAGCCCGCGGCTTTGGCGATGCTGGGGCTGCTTGCCTTGGGCCTCACGATCCGCCGCGGTCGACCGTGACTACGCGCAGGTCACAGACGTTCGTGCCCGTGGGCCCGGTGAGCAGCAGGCCGTCGGCCGCTTCGAAGAAGCGGTAGGCGTCGTTCCTGCGGAGCGCGTCTTCGAGGTCGAGGCCCGCGGACTCGGCGCGGGCAGCGACCGCCGTGTCGATGACCGCGCCGGCGGCGTCGGTGGGGCCGTCCTCGCCGTCGGTGCCGCCCGACAGCAGGCAGACGCCCGCCAGGTCGCCCCGGTCGCGGCGACGCATTTCCTGCAATGCGGCGAGCGTGAGCTGTTGGTTGCGGCCCCCCAGGCCGCGGATCGCGGCGTCGGCGAG
The DNA here is from genome assembly GCF_007859945.1 of Pseudobythopirellula maris. Classification (GTDB taxonomy): domain Bacteria; phylum Planctomycetota; class Planctomycetia; order Pirellulales; family Lacipirellulaceae; genus Pseudobythopirellula; species Pseudobythopirellula maris. The sequence goes on from NZ_SJPQ01000001.1 coordinate 738,442, forward strand.
CGTAACGGTCGGCTCGCCGCCGGTGATCAGGCAGTCGGGCGCCACGGAGGTGGGGGGCTCGTCGCGCATCCGCAGGGCCTCTTCGGCGAGGCCGCGGCCGATCTCCTCGGCGGGGCCCTCCGACGCGCGGCTGGAGGTCATCGCATGGTTGTAGCCCAATCGCTCGGCCTCGATGCCGGCGGCGTCGACCGCGGTGGCGTTGTTGCCAATCACCACGGTGCGCGTTTCGTGGCGGGGGGGGATCGGCCTCGCGTCGGCGTGATTGCGTAGGTGAGCGACGATCGGCGCCGCCGCCGGGTCTCTTTCGACCCCCAACTCGGCGAGCACCCTTAGGGCGTCGTCACGGGTCTGCGGGTTGGGAACGGTGGGGCCGCTGGCGATCATGTCCAAGGGATCGCCCAGCACGTCGCTCAGCACGAGCGACACCATGCGGCCCGCGCGGCAGGCGCGCAGCAGGCCGCCCCCTTTCACCTGGCTGATCTGCTTGCGGACGGTGTTGAGCTGCTCGATCGTGGCGCCGGCGCCGGAGAGCAACCGTGTGACCGCCGCCTTCTGGTCGAGCGTCACCCCATCCGCCGGCGCGCAGAGCAGCGCCGAACCGCCCCCCGAGAGCAGGACAAGACAGAGGTCGTCGGCCGTCGCCGAGCCGAGGAGCTTGAGGATCCTCTGCGTGGCGGCCACTCCCTCGGGGCGGGGCTCGTTGACGCCCGCCGGTCGGCCCGCGACGAGCTCGATCGCCCGCGTCGGCCCGAGGCAGTCGGCCGGAACGCTCACCAAACCCGCGAGCCGCTTGTCGGTGAGCACGGCTTCGCCGAGGGCGGCCTCGAGGCCGCGGGCCATGCCGGCCCCCGCTTTACCGGCGCCCACCACGAAGAGACGCCGCACCGTGTGGAGGTCGACCTCGACGAGGTCGGCGCCGCCGTTGTCCACGAGCAGCCAGTTGCCGTCGACCCGCACGCTGGCGGGCAGCAGGGTCTCGGGCCGCACCGCCTCGACCCCGGCGCGCCAGATGCGCTCGGCGTCGTCACGCAGGTTTCGAGAACGGGACATTTTCGTCTCAGTGACCGGTGGGGGGCCCATGCCGCGGCGGCTCGTGCCTCGTCGGCCCGTGTCGCGATGGCTTAGGCGGGAAGAGGCGATAAATGTCGATCACCAACAGCGTCAGCCCGATGGCGATGACGGCCAGCCCCCAACCGCCGACTGTCGTGCGGATTCTGCCGCCCGGCATCGAGTTGACGTAGGCGCCCGTCGCCATCAGCAGGGCGCCGGAGAACACGACCAAGCTGCAAGCGATGGATCGCACGGCGGGTGCTCCTTGCGGTGTCAGTTCTTGCGGCCGAGATAGTCGCGTTCGAGCTGGGTGATCTTCTCGACGCGGCGGGCGTGGCGGGCGCCCTCGAACTCCGTGTTGACCCAGACCTCGACCATCCGCTCGACCACGCGCGGGCTGAGCAAGTCGGCCGACAGGCAGAGGACGTTCAGGTTGTTGTGGCGGCGGCTGATCTCGGCCGTCACCTCGTCGGTGCACGGCGCGGCGCGGACGCCGCAGAATTTGTTGGCGGCCACCGCCATGCCGATCCCCGTGCCGCAGATCAGGATGCCGCGATCGACCTCGCCCTTGCTGACCTTGCCGGCGACGATGGCGGCGAAGTCGGGGTAGTCGACGCTCTCGGAGCCGCACGAGCCCTCGTCGATCGCCTCGTGCCCGAGCGACTCGAGCACGTTGATCACTTTGTTGCGTAGATCGAGACCCCGGTGGTCGCTGGCGACGGCGATGCGCATGACGTTTTTGTTCTCTTGCTATCTGCGGCCCGACCGACGCGAGTGCGTAGGTTGGGCCTTGTGGTTCGATCCGTCCGCCCGCGAAGCTGATTCTCAGCCCCGCGGTGATAGGCGCCACGGCCGTGTGGCGTCGCGACTAACAGTCCGGGCCCGCTCTCAATCCGGGCCTTCTGTGGCATCCGTGCGGATCTCTTTCAGGATGGCGTCGAGGTGGTGGTCGATCCCCTGCTCGAGCTGCTCCGCGCACTGCCGGTAAACCTCGATCGATCCGCCGATCGGGTCGGGCACGTCGCGGCCGCCCGGCATCATCATTTTGACGCGTGGGGCGGCCTCGGGCCAGTGCCCCAGGATCGCGTCGCGGTGGGCGCGGGTCATCGTGAGCAGCAGATCGGCCTGCCGGATAAGGTGGTCGCTGAGCATCTGCGAGGAATGTGCCGCGAGTGAGATGCCGCGTTCCTCGAGCAGGGCCAGGGTCTCGGCCGCCGCCCGCCCGCCGTTGCTGGCCGACAGGCCGGCCGACGCCACGAGCAGGCCGCGCGATTCGAGTTCGTCGTCCGTTACCTTGAGCCGCTCGGCGAGTTTGCGTCGCATGAGCCCCTCGGCCATCGGGCTGCGGCAGGTGTTGCCCGTGCAAACCATCACCACCAAGTAACTGGACAAGCGTTCGATGGTTGGTTTCCCCACGACTCCCTCCCGGAGCATCTCGAAACGGTCGGGCCACACGCGAACGACCGACGAGGCCTGTCCGTAGCGGGCCGGTCCGTCGTCCAGCACCAGGCCGAGGCTATCGCCCAAGGCGTCGACGCAGCCCTTCGCGTCGGTCGCCTCGGGGTCGCCGCTGGCGTTCGCGCTGGTCAGCACCAGCGGTCCGGCGTGCATGCGCAACACGTCTTGCAGCACCCGGTTGGCGGGCGCCCGGAAGCCGACCGTTCCGTTCGGGCAAACGTGCTGACGGATGCCGTCGCAGAGCTTGCCGGTGAGGCCCCCCTCGTGGTCGCTGCCGACCACCAGAGTTACCGGCCCCGGCCAGCAGCGCCGGGCAAGCCGGCGGGCGAGCGGGCCCCACTGCGGGGCGTAGTCCTCGGCGTCGTCGGCGCCTTTGACGGCCAACGCAAACGGGGCCGAAGCCGCCCTGCCCTTCGCCTCGGCGAGCCGGGCGACGGCGTCGGGTCGGTCGGCGCTAGCCGCGATGCCGTAAACGGTCTCGGTCGGGACACCGACCAGTTGGCCTTCTGCCAACGCCTGCACGGTGCGATGCACAACGTCGCGTAGGTCGTCCGCTTGGGCGACGTTGATAACGCGTGGCGGCATAATGGGGGTGGTTCGGGAGCAAACGGAACGAAATGCGTGCGTCCATCGCACGGACGGTTCTGCCCCACAGGCGTCGGTCGCCGTGATCGGGACAGCCCTGAACTATAACGGCCGCTTGTCGAGTCGGTCAACCAGTTGCGAGCGGTCTCCGCATGACCTAAGCCCAATGCGGCAAGCCCTTTAGGTCGAGCGGCGAGTCTCGCTGAATCAATTCTACCTGCCGCCCTCTGATGCGACTTGAACGTCTCGGTCGTCAATAGCGATCGCGTCGCTCGAGGAGGCCCAAGACGCACAGACAGGATCTCACACGACAAGGCGTTAGCGCCGCGGGCCATGAAGCCCCAGAGGCGCCCATATCTCCACAGAAACGATCACTAGGCTAAATGAACGCCGCGGTGTTGTTGCTTCACGAGGCTCGGTCCGCCAGAATCTAGAGTCGAGGCGCGTCCTTTTCTTACGCTACGGAACATCCCCACGCATGAACGCTAGCGAGTCGCTTAGCAACGACGGCGCCGAGTCTCCTCGGGGGGCCGTGTCGCGTCGTCGTTTCTTGCAGGGGGCGGCCGCCTGTGGGCTGCTTGCCCCGTTGGCTAGCGCGACGGGCTGCGAGCCGGCGGGACCCGGGTTCGGTCGGCTCGACAAGGTGTGGGGCCGCCACGGCGTGGTCGGCGGTCGCATGCACAAGGCGCGGGCCATGGCGATCGACGCCGACCAGCGCCTTTACTTGGTCGACTTCACCGCTCGCATCTTGGTTTACGACCTCGACGGCAACTACCTGCACGGCTGGAGCACGCCCGTGTGCGACAACGGCCGACCGACCGGCCTGACGTACGACCCGGCGTCGAACCGCCTGCTGGTGGCCGACACGCACTACTACCGCATCCTGGAGTACGAGCTCGACGGCTCGCTGGTCTCGGCGGCGACCACCGGGGGCACGAACGGCGTGGCGCCGGGTGAGTTTGGGTTCGTCACCGACGCGGTGCGCGACTCTCAGGGTTGTCTCTACGTCTGCGAGTACGGCGACAACGACCGCGTGCAGAAGTTTTCGCCCGATGGCGAGTTCCTCGCCCAGTGGGGCTCGCACGGCACGGGCCCCGACCAATTCAAGCGGCCGCAGAACCTGCTCGTCGACAGCGACGACCGCTTGTGGGTCTGCGACGCCTGCAACCACCGCATCAAAGTGTTCGACCCGGACGGCAAACTTGTGGCGATGTGGGGAGAAGAGGGCTCGGCGCCGGGGCAAATGTATTACCCTTACGACATCGTGATGGACCCGGCGGGCGACCTCTACATCGTCGAGTACGGGAACCACCGCGTGCAGAAGTTTACACAAGGGGGCGAGTCGCTCGGCGTGTGGGGCGGACAGGGCCGCGACGAGGGGCAGCTGTGGGACCCCTGGGCCTTGGCGCTCGACTCGCACAACCGGCTGCACGTGTTGGACACCCACAACAACCGGGTGCAGCGAGTGGTTGTTTGATTGTGAATCGATAGGAGCGAAGCGACGCGCGTAATTCCTCTCCCCCGCTGGGGGAGGGAGTAACATCCCCTAGACCCCAACACCTTCCCGCCGCTTGTTCACCCACTCGCTAGCCTTCGACAGCCCCTGGTACTTGGCGCTCCTCGCCTTGCTGCCGATCATCTGGGTGCTCAGCCGCCGCTCGCTCGCCGGGCTGGGGCGGTTGCGGCGGCTCGTAGCGATCGCGTTCCGCTCGCTGGTTTTCACGGCGATCGTGCTCGCACTGGCCGACGCCCAGCTGCGCAAGCAAAGCGACCGACTCACGGTCATCTACCTGCTCGACCAGTCGCAGAGCATCCCCGAGGCGCAACGCGAGGCGATGACCTCGTTCGTCAACGCCTCGGTCCGCGAGCACCGCCGCAACGACCTGGACGACCGCGCGGGGGTGATCGTCTTCGGCCGCGAGCCGGAGGTCGAGCTGCCGCCCGTCGACTTTTTCTACGAGCTGCCGCGGATCGAGAGCCTGGTCGACCGCCAGCACACGAACCTCGAGCAGGCGCTCGGGCGGGCGATGAGCCTGTTCCCTCCCGACGCGGCTAAGCGGATCGTCATCGTCACCGACGGCAACGAGAACAGCGGCGACGCCCTGCGCCAGGCCCGGGCGATGGCCGCCGCGGGGGTGAGCATCGACGTGCTGCCCGTGCCGCTGGGCCAGCGCAGCGAGGTGGCCGTCGACAAGCTCACCCTGCCGGCCGACGTACGCCGCGACCAGCCGTTCGAGCTCCGCGCGGTCGTCGAGCTCGAGGCCACGCCCGGCGCCACCGAGACCGGCCGGCTCCGCGTGGTGCGCAAGAGCGGCGACCGCGAGACCGTGCTCTCCGAGAGCCCCGTCACGCTCGAGCCCGGCAAGAACGTCTTCTCGATCCGCGAGTCGATCCAGGAGGCCGACTTCTACACGTACGAGGCCCGCTTCGTGCCGGACGACCCGGCGACCGACGCCTCGACCCAGAACAACCTGGCCACGGCGTTCACCCACGTCCGCGGCAAGGGCCACGTGCTGCTGATCGAGGACTGGGAGCACCCCGGCGAGTTCGACACGATGGTCGACGCCCTGCGGGCCGAGGGGCTCGAGGTCACCACGATGCGCAGCGACCGCCTGTTCGGCTCGCTCGCCGAGCTGCAACGCTACGACACCGTGGTGCTGGCCAACACGCCGCGCAGCAGCGGCTTCGGCGGCGGCTCGGGCACGGTCACCACCGACTCGATCAGCGCCTTCAGCGACGACCAGATCGGCATGCTGGTGCGCAACACCGAGGAGCTCGGTTGCGGGCTGGTGATGATCGGCGGCGACCGCAGCTTCGGCGCCGGCGGCTGGGACGACACCAAGATCGAAGAGGCGATGCCGCTCGACTTCGAGATCAAGGCCGCCAAGGTCACCCCCGTCGGCGCGCTCGGCATGATCATGCACGCCAGCGAGATCGCCCGCGGCAATTACTGGCAAAAGCGCATCGCCATCGAGGCGGTCGACGCCCTGGGCGAACGCGACTACGCCGGCCTGTTGCAGTGGAACGGCTCGGACCAGTGGCTGTGGGGCCAGTCGCAGGGGGGCATGATTACGGTCGGCGCCAACCGCAACCAGATGAAGGCCCGCATCGACCGGCTCACCGTGGGCGACATGCCGCAGTTCGACCCCGCGATGAAACTCGCCGCCGCCTCGTTCGCCGGGCTCACCAACCCCGTGCCGGCGATCAAGCACATGATCATCATCTCCGACGGCGACCCCTCGCCGCCCTCGGCCGCGGTGATGAAGTCGTTCATCGACCAGAAGGTCAAGATCACCACGGTGGCCGTGGGGGCCCACGGCCCGCCGGGCCACGCCACGATGCAGAAGATCGCCACCTCCACGGGCGGCAAGTACTACGTGGTGCGCAACGCGAACGCCCTGCCCCGCATCTACCAGCGCGAGGCGCGGCGTGTGTCGCGTCCGCTGGTGCGCGAGCTCAAGCCCCCCGTCGCCCCGCGGCTGATCACAAGGCACGAGATCCTCGGCGGCCTGGAGAGCGACTTCCCGCCGCTCGCCGGGTACGTGCAGACCACGGTGAAAGACAGCTCGCTCGTGGAGGTGGTGCTCCGCTCGCCCATCCCGGCCGACGGCGACAGCTCGACCATCCTGGCCACCTGGAACTACGGCCTCGGCAAGACCGCCGCCTTCACCTCCGACGCCGGCGCCCGCTGGGCCGACCAATGGACCGGCTGGAGCGAGTACAACCGCTTCTACAGCCAGCTGATCCGCTGGTCGATGCGCCCCACCGGCGACACCGGCAACTTCACCGTGGCGACCGACATAAAAGACGGCAAGGCGCGCGTGGTGATCGACGCCCTCGACAAGAACGACCAGTTCCTCGAACTCCCCACGATCGGCGGCGCCGCCGTGGCGCCGGGGCTCGACTCGCTGCCGATCGTCTTCCGGCAGATCGCCCCGGGCCGCTACGTCGGCGAGTTCGAGGCCGAGGACCCCGGCAGCTACATGGTCGTGATCAATCCCGGCTCGCAGCAGCCGATGATCCGCACGGGGCTCAACGTCGGCTACTCCGACGAGTTCCGCGACCGCGAGACGAACCGCTCGCTGCTCAGCTCGATCGCCTCGCTGAGCGCCGAGGGGGGCGAGGCGGGCAAGATGATCGACGAGGAGGCTGGCGTCGCCTTCACCGGCGCCGACTCGGCCGAGCCGCTCTCGGCGGTCGACCCGTACCGCCGCGACCTGCCGCCGGCCGTCTCGACGCAGCCGATCTGGCCGCTGCTGATCTTGCTGGGCAGCTGCGTCTTCTTGGCCGACGTGTTCGTCCGCCGCGTGCAGGTGAACCTCGACTGGGTCCCCCCGCTGTGGGCCCGCCTCCGCGGCCGCACGGAAGTGATAGAGCCAGAGACGATGTCCCGCCTCCGCAGCCGCAAGCAACAAATCAGCGACGAGCTCGGCGACCGCCGCGCCCAAACGCGCTTCGAGGTCGACGAAGACGCCCCGGCCGCCGGCGCCTCGCCGCTGGCCGACCTGGAGCGTCCCGCGGGCGAGAGACGCCCCACGCCAACCACCGACAAGGAATCGCTCGCCTCGGAAGAGAAAGCCCAAGAAGAGGGCTACACCTCACGCCTGCTCAAAGCCAAACGCGACGCGCTGAAGAAGAAAGACGACAACCAATAAAGCCGACCGCCCCCCAGCCCCTAGTTCCTAGCCCCTAGTTCCTAACCCTAACCCCACCCCGCAATGTCCATCGCCACGAGCATCGAAGAGCGCGCCGCCCGGTTCGCCGAGCGTTACAAGGCCGTCTACAAAGAGATCAGCAACGTGATGGTCGGCCACTCCGACATCCTGCACGGCGTGCTCACGAGCATGTTCTGCGGCGGCCATTGCCTGCTCGAAGGCGCGCCGGGGCTCGGCAAGACGCTGCTGGTCCGCACGCTGAGCGAGGTGCTCGACCTCGACTTCTCGCGCATCCAGTTCACGCCCGACCTAATGCCGGCCGACATCTTGGGCACCAACCTCATCGTCGAAGACCCCGACGGCCGCCGGCAGTTCGAGTTCCAGAAGGGGCCGATCTTCACGCAGATCTTGCTCGCCGACGAGATCAACCGCGCCACGCCCAAGACCCAGTCGGCCATGCTCGAGACGATGCAGGAGAAGCACGTCACCGCGGCCGGCACCACGTACAAGATGAAGCCGCCGTTCTTCGTCATGGCGACCCAGAACCCGATCGAGCAGGAGGGCACCTACCCGCTGCCCGAGGCGCAGCTCGACCGCTTCTTCTTCAAGCTCGAGGTAGAGTACTCCGGCCGTGAGGACCTCAACACGATCCTCGACCGCACGACCCGCGGTGAGATCGTCACGCCCAGCAAGGTGATGGACGGCGAGGAGATCCTCGAGCACCAGCGGCTCATCCGCGAGGTGGTCCTGGCGCCGCACGTCCGCGACTACATCGCCCGGCTGATCCTCGCCACCCACCCCGGCGGCCCGCTCGCCGCCCCGGCGGCGAACGACAGCCTGGCGTGGGGCGCCAGCCCCCGCGGCGCCCAGACCGTGGCGCTCGCCGCCAAGGTCCGCGCCCTGTTGGCCGGCCGCTACAACGTGAGCTTCGACGACATCCGCCGCGTCTACCTACCGGCGATGCGCCACCGCGTGATTCTTAATTTCGAGGCCGAAGCCGAGAGCGTCCGCCCCGACACCGTGCTAACCGAGATCCTCCGCCACGTGCCGGAGAAGGGCGACGGCGTCGAGGCGGCGTGAGCCACACCGTAGGTCAAGCTGTGCCCACAAGTGTTCGGCACAACGGATGCGTTGACTAGGGAGGCGGCATGCCGAACGCTTGGAGCAGGTCCTCGTCGTCCGCCCAACCGCTGAGGCGAAGGCAGACCATCTCGTACTGCCGTTTGGTGACCGAGCGGCCGCAGGCAAGCGCCAGCAACAACGACGCCAGCACCGCGCAGTAGAGCTGGATCTGGCCCCCCTCGGTCTTGGTGCTCAGCAGCTTCTGGCAGCCGAGGTGTGCTTCAGGAAGCGGAAGAATAGCCCGATCGTCCAGCGTTGTTCGTAGAGCGCCACGACCTGCTCCGCCGGCAAGTTGAGCATCGTGGTGGCGAGCACCAACTCGTCGCGCCCGGTCTGGTCGGTCCGCGGGCGCCCTTGACGCGCCGAGCTCGGCCGGCCCGCCGGCGGTCAGCTTGCGGACCCCCTTGGCGCCGGAGGCGGCGACCAGGGCCCGGGCCGAGTCGAGCGTCGGGTTGAACAGGCCGATGAGGATCAGCGAGGCGTACTGGGCGTAGGTCAGCCGTCGGTTGCCCGCCTTGTCACGCTCGGCCGAGTTGTCGGCGATCCGCCCCAGCAACGGGAACACCTCCCGCAAAAGGTGGCTCCCCTGCGCATTGAGATCTTTCGCCTTGCTTCCTTTCTTCGCCGCCATGGCCGAAGATATACACCATGACCCCCACGGCGCAAAAAGCGTGCCGAACACTTGTGGGCACAGCCTGACCTACGCACTCCGCGGCAAATCGCGTCGTCACAATCCCTGGAGGCAGCCCTGGACAGGACGGCGCGATGCGTTTTGCCCATGGACTCGGTCGGGCCGCCGATCCTGTATCGCTTGACGTGGGCGCTAGCGAATGCGCAGTGTATCTTCATAAGTGCGTAACACCCCTGCCGCAGGGAGGGTAAGAACGATTGCATTGCATCCGATGTAGTTCGGAATATTTCAGGGCGCCACCTACCCATGCTCACCCGCCTCTCGGTAAGCCTGATTACCTTCTATCAACGGCGTATTTCTCCCCACAAAGGGTTTTCGTGCGCGCACCGGTTGGTCCATGGCGGGGCCTCCTGCTCCGAAGCCGTGGCAGACATCGTTCGTGATCAGGGCGTGCTCAGTGGATGGGCCATAATTCGCCGCCGCTTCGCCGCCTGCAAGGCAGCGGCTGTCGAGCTGCGCTGCGCAGCCATGGCCGATACCGAACCCCATGGCGTCGAAGAAAAGAAACCGAACAAGCCGAGTAAGAATCGTGGCGCCGATAGCCCTTGGTGCTGTGATCTTAGCTTCTTACCGGTCTGTGGTGATGGAGGGGGCTGCGACGGAGGGGGCTGCGATATGGGTGGCTGCGACTGTGGCATCTAGGAGGGTGACGGCGGGTGGCCGGGGTCGCAGCGAAGCGGAGCCCCCGGCGAATCACCAACGCGAACTCCCCTCGCTAAACGCTTGGGGCGACGCCTTCGGCTTTGACCCCAGCCACCCGCCCGACGCCTACAAAGCGGGCAACCCAGGGCCCAACTCCTCTCATTCAACCGGCAAGCATCTCCATGAAAGCCATCAGCGCATCGATCGTCGTGCTCGCCGGCGCCCTGCTGTTGGCTGTTGGCTCCATAACGAACACCGACACGGGGTGGTTCGTCATGCTCGTCGGCTTCGGAGTGGGCCTCCTTGGACTATGGGGATGGCAGGCCGCCTTCCTGGAGAAGTAGCTAAGTGGGGGGCTGACCGATCGGGTTGGTGCGCACGGGGGCTTCCGCTTCGCGGTGCGTCCCCGCCACCCACCGATCGGTTGAGACGCGTGCCGCCCAATCGATGCGGCGGGTGGCACTGCCGAGGCTGCTGCTCGAAGCTACCTGGGCGCCACTGCCCGGCTTGCCCTAAAGCACTTGCCAAGGAATCCAGATGGCCGTTTACAGCACGCTCTTTACCGCTGCAGACACCGAGATTGTGGCCTGTTTTCCCGACGCCCGGCGGCGGCTCGCCACGCCTGTCACCCGCTCGGGCAGTAACCCGTTCACTGGCGAAGCGACGGAGTACACCACCTGGGACCCCGGAGCCCCGGAGGGCACGGCGCCGACGACCCTCGCCGGTCCTCAAGGACGGCCCGCCGTCGATCCCGTTGAGCCGGCCGACACGGACTATGCCAAGTATCTTGAAGCCAACGCCCCGCCGTTTGTCCGCACCTTCCCGCACGTCGCGCTCAAGTCGGTCGATCCCGGAGACATTGCGGAGGCCCTCGGCGTCGAGGACCCGCCCGAGTGGTTCTTCGACTGCCCCGACGACGAAGGTTGCGTTGTCGGCCTTCCCCGGCAGGCGCTGCGCCGTATCTCGACGATGGGCGAAGACGAGCGGCGCGAGTTCGCGGCCGAGTGGGCAACGCAGTCCAGCTGGCTGAGTGACCCGGGAGATTGCGACCACGTGCTGCGGCTCATCCAGCGGCTCGCCCACGGCGTCGGCGACGACGCCCACTTATTCAGCCACATGCTACCGTGACCCGCCGGGCGCACGGGGTCGCAGCGGAGCGGAGCCCCCGGCGAATCACCAACGCGAACTCCACTCGCTAAACGCTGGGGGGCTACGCCTTCGGCCACGCCCGCGCCACCTCAGCCGTTGTGATACAATACGGTTGCCCCCAAGGAATCAAACGATGGACGCCAGCGCCGACCACCTGCTCAACGAGGCCCTCCGGCTGCCCGCCGGCGAACGCGAGGAACTCGCGGTTCGCTTGATGGGGAGCGTCGAGGCGCCGGCTGAGGGGCTCACGCTCGATTCGGCCTGGGACGCCGAGATCGACCGTCGCGTCGCCGAGCTGCGCAGCGGCGCCGCCCCCACGGTCGATGCCGACGCCCTGCACGCGGAGCTGCGCGACCGTGCCCAGAGTTGAATTCGCCTACCACCGCGAAGCCGCCGCCGAACTCACGGAGGCCCACGCTTGGTACCGCCAGATCAGCGACCGTGTCGCCACTGCGTTTCTGATCGAGGCGGAGGCGGCGGTCGAGTCGATCCCAACCACCCGCAGCGATGGCCGCTCTACCGCGACGAGATTCGCTACGTACGGCTCCCAGGTTTTCCGTACGCCATCCTGTATCTCACGGAGGGTGAGCGAGCCGTCGGTGTCGCCGTCGCGCACCTGCACCGCCAGCCCGATTACTGGAAGCATCGAGTGCAGTAATGTGCGACACTCGTCCACACGACAGTGCCCAACGAAAGGACTCCCCCCCATGCCCACCATCCGTGAAATCGCCGGCCTCCCCAGCACACCCGCCAAGCTGAGCGAGTCGGCCCTCGTGCTGATCGACTGCCAGAACACTTACCGCGAAGGGGTCATGCAACTCGAAGGCGTCGAAGAGGCGCTCGAACACGCCAGAGGGCTGCTCGAGCGGGCCCGCGAGGCGGGCGTGCCGGTCTTCCACATCCAGCACGACGCCGGGCCGGGATCGCCCTACGACCTGACGGCGCCGTGCGGGCAGATCGCCGAGCCGGTGGCGCCGCGCGAAGGCGAGCCGGTCGTCGTCAAGAATTTCCCCGACTCGTTCGCCTCGACCGACTTGGGCGATCGGCTCCAGGCGGCCGGTTGCAAGAACCTCGTGCTGGCCGGCTTCATGAGCCACATGTGCGTCAGCTCCACCGCGCGCGGCGGCTTCGACCGCGGCTACGCCGTGACGGTCGTCGAGAACACGACCGCCACCCGCGAGTTGCCCGACGGCCACGGCGGCGTGATCTCGGCCCACGACGTGCAGCGCGCCAGCCTGAGCGGCCTGGCCGACCTGGTGGCGATCGTCGTCGAAGACTCGGGCGCGATCGCGGACTGACGTGTATTGAGTTGTCTTCGACTCGCTCCGTGGTGGCTGGCGCTGCCGTAGTACGCAGCCGGGTGCGCTGCTGGGGCTAGGCCAGCGCTACTTGCGGCGCTTTCGTGGCGGCTTCTTGTAGCCTTTGGCGACCCAGGTTTGAAAAACCTGGGCTACCCGGTGGGTCGCCGTGGGCGGGAGGTCGGGGTGGCGGGGGCGCTCCCGCCAGGGAAGCCCCCGGGCGAGCCGATCGGGGGTTGGTGCATCTCGGGGGCTTCCGCTCCGCGGTGCGCCCCCGCCACCCTTTCTTGGCGCCTGGCTGCCTGACTGCTTGGCTGTCACACGCCGTCGTAGCCGTCGACCGCGGCGGTGATGGTCGCCAGCTCGTCGGGCGTCAGCTCCAGGTCGCCGGCGCCGCAGTTCTCTTGGGCCTGCTCGGCGTTGCGGGCGCCGCAGAGCACGTGCGAGCAGCCGCGCACCGCGAGGGTCCACGCCATGCTCACCTGGCCCACGGTGGCGCCGTGGGCCTCGGCGATCGGCCCGAACGGCTCGAGCATCGAGAGCACCTTGCGGACGTTGTCGGGCGCGAACCGCGGGTTCTCGCGGCGCTGGTCGTCGCGTGGGTACTCGCGGTGGGGGTCGGTCTTGCCGGTCAGCAGCCCCTGGGCCATCGGGCAGTAGGCGAGCAGCGCCAGGCCGTCGTCGGCGCACTTCGCGAGGTTGGTCGATTCGAGCCCGCGGTCGAGCATCGAGTACATCTCTTGGTCCGTGTCGAGCTGGCCGGCGGCGCGGTACGCGTCGATCTGCTCCGGCGAGGCGTTCGAGACGCCGATCGCGCGGATCTTGCCCTCGTCCTTCAGGCGGAGGAGCGCCTCCATCCGCTCGTCGATCGGCGTGCTGTCTTGCTGCCAGTGCGTTTGGTAGAGGTCGATCGTCTCGACGCCGAGCCGCTCGAGGCTGCGCTCGACCTCCTCGCGGATGCCGTCGGCGCCGTTGTAGATCGACACGTCGAAGCTGTCGGGGGTCGGCTCGCCGCGGTCGAAGATCTCTTTGGTGGTCGAGAACTTGTGCGACGCACGCTCGAGCTGCTTCGGGCTGAGGTCCCAACGCATGCCGCACTTGGTCGCCACGACCACCTGGTCGCGGCGCCCCTGGATGGCGCGGCCCACGACCTCCTCGCTGTGGCCGAAGCCGTAGATCGGCGCGGTGTCGATCAGCGTGCCGCCGGCGTCGAGGAACGCGTGGATCGCCCGCACCGAGGCGTCGTCGTCGGGCTCGCCCCACATCCAGCCGCCGATCGCCCAGGCGCCGAACGCAACGACCGAGGCTTCTATACCAGAGGGACCGAGGGGACGCGTTTTCATCGAGCGGTGGCCTGGGCAGCGAGGATTGGGAGCGGGGCAAACGGTTAGCCGGATCGTCGCATAAGGGCCGGGGCGTGTCACTTCCCAATGGGGCCGCTCCGTTGGGCGGCTCACGGAGTTTGCGGCAAGTCGCCCTCTTCTCGGGCACGTTCTCGTCCCGTGCGGCGCCAGCCGGTAGGTTTCGCTGCAGCCTAGCGAGGCCTTTCATAGAAAGAGTGCCTTGGCCAACGACATCGACTGGGTGAACCTCGCGGCTGCGGTCGCTGTCAACCCAAGCCTGCCGCCCTTCGATATCCCCTTCTCCCCCTCAACCACACCCCGCCATGATCCGCCCCTACCAAGAGGACGACCTCCCGCGTCTGCTCGCTGTTTGGGAGGAGGCCACGGTCCTCGCCCACCCGTTTATGGACGAGGCGTTCCGCTCCGAGGCGAAACGCCAGATCGCCGAGGTCTTTATGCCAATCACCGAGAACTGGGTGTGGGACGCCCCCGACCGACCGGTGGCCGGGTTCGTCGCGATGCTGGGCGACGAGGTGGGGGGCCTGTTCGTCGCCCCCGAGCTTCAGCGCCAAGGCGCCGGCCGAGCGCTGCTGGATCACGTCGCCGAGCCGCGTGACGCGCTCGAGCTTGATGTCTTCGCAGTGAACGCCGTCGGAAGGGCGTTCTACCAGAAGTACGGGTTCCGTTTGACCGAAGAGAAAGTCCACGATGAAACGGGCCAGCAGGTGCTGCGTCTTCGCTGGACGCATTCACCGCGGGCTTAGAGCGTTTTTCGAATAGGTGTGGACGAGCGGGGAAGCGATTGGTGGCGTGGCGAGGAAGCCGAAGCAGGCAATGCGGTGCATTGTCGATGCAGGCTGACGAAGCCATGACGCCGATCGCGAGCCGAGCGTCTACACCAATGAGCAAACCGCTCTAGGTCGAAGGCTGCCCACTGCTTGGCTAATCCGACAACGCTGGGCAAGGCGCCATAAGGACCTACTAGATCCCGTCGTTACATAAACGGGGGCGGCACTGGGTAATTTCACCCTAGTCACGCGCTCCATTCACCTATCAACAATTCATCCAAGATCGCCCCCCTTTTGGCGAACCACACGGCGTGGCGTCAATATTCGTTGAGGAAGCTGGCAAATCGAGTTGCCGGGGCCCGGTGTGATAGGTCACAATCGCACCATACTTTTCTTCAGCTGCGATCGAGTCCGTTTTCTTGTCGTGAACAGACAGCTCTTGTCGTGAACAGACAACAAAGAGGCGTGGGATGACACGTTGGCGCCGGAAACCTTGGATTGCCGCGACAGTGCTGGGGCTGCTGATTGCCTGCACGATCGCTGACGCCGAGACCTCGAGTGATCAGCAAAACGCAACCGAGCCCCCCGCCGCGGCGGCCAAGTATCATCGCGTGCTGCTGCGGCGCCCCGATCCGGGGTACCTGTACGACCGGTTCATGGGCGCCTGGCTGGACGAGTCGTCGCACGAAGAGCTCGAAGCGTTCCTCGTCGAGCGGGCCAAGGCGTCGAGCGACGCCGCCGATGGGCTGCTGCTGGCGTTCTACTATTCCAAGCAGGGCGACGACCTGAAGGCGATCGAGCGGTTCCGTGCGACGCTCGAGGGGAGCCCCGGCTCGGCTTCCGCTTGGTACGAAAAGGCGGTGCTCGAGGCCCGCACGCTCGACTTCGAGACCGCGTTGTCCGACCTCGACGCGGCCGGCAAAGCCGACCCCGACGACGAGTTGTCGGTCAAAATCGCCAAACTCCGCGGCCAGTTGCTGGTGCGCGAACGCCGGCAAGAAGAGGCGCTGCAGGTCTTCAACGAGCTGCTGGCGGCTCGGCCCGACGACGCCGAGCTGGCTGAAGACGTGATCGAGCTGGAGGTCGACGAGCAGCTCTACGACGAGGCGATCGCCCAGTCGCAGCGACTCATCCAACAGACCAAAGACCCCTACCGCCGCGTGCTGCGCACGCTGCGTGTGGGCGACATCCACCAGCTGGCCGGCCGCCGCGACGAGGCGATGGCTGTTTACCGCGGCGTGCTGGGCGACATCGGCATGGGGAGCTGGCTGGAACGCGAGGTGCTCGCCCAGATCGAGCGGGCTTATCGCAAACAGGACGATGTCGCGTCGCTCAAAGACGAGTACGAGAAGCTCCTTGAGGAGCACCCACGCCGCGTGGGCGTGCACCGCGGCTACGCGAGCGTGCTGGTCGACTTGGGCGACGCCGACGGCGCCATCGAATGCTTCAAGAAAGTGCTGGAGATCACGCCGGGCGATCGCGCCAACCAAGAAGCTTTCGTGCAACTCTGCCTGCGAGCCGATAAAACAGCCGAGGCCCGCAAGCGGCTCAAGGCGCTCGTCGAGCAGCACCCCCGCGACGGCGAGTTGTGGCTGCAACTGGCCGAGCTGAGATCCAAGACCAAGGACCCCGCGGCGGCGGCCGCAGCGGTCGACGAGTTCCTGGCGGTCTCAGACAAAAGCGAGTACGCCCACCTGCGCGCGGCCCGGCTGCTGGAACGGCTCGAACTGGTCGACGGGGCCCGAGAAAAGTACGCGCTGCTGACCGACACGTTCCCCGATTCGCCAACCGCCAAGGAGTCGCGGGCGGCGTTCCTCTACAAAGCGGACGACAAGGAGCAGGCGATCGAGCTCTGGCTCGCCGCCGCTGAGGGCGACGACCCGCAGCAGGCGGTGCGGGTCGCCCGAGCTTTGGCGTCTCGGCAAGAGCACGAGGCGGCCCACGGGCTGCTCGACGCGCGCCGCGAAGCGTTCGCTTCCGACAGCCTGTTTCTGGGCCAGTTGATCGACGAGAAGCTAGCGCTCGAAAAGGCGGCCGAAGCCGTGCCGCTGGCGTTGCGACGCGTCGACCTTGCCGAGGCTCCGCGCGAATTGGAGGAGGCTATCTCGCAAGCGGCGCGGGTGATCGCCCGGGCGGAGGTGACCGCCGCGACCGCCGAGGACCTCTCGGCCAACGCCACGACGCCGCAACGCGTTTGCTTGCTCTCCGAGCTGCACGAGCAAACGGGCGACGTGCAAGCGGCCGACTCCGCCCTCGAAGCGCTGGCCGCCGCGGGCGACCCGCTCGCGATCGGCCAGCAGGTGCGGCTCGCCCAGCGACGCCGCGACTGGGACGCCGCGGCCGCCGCCGTGCGACGGTTGATCGACCTGCCCGGCGGCCGCAAGAGTGTGAACGTCCGCCGGTTGGTCGAATGCTACCAGCGGGCCTACCGGCACGACGATGCCCTCAAATGGATCCCCGAGTGGAAGAAGCTCTCGCCCGGCGGCACGTCTCCGTGGCTCACCGAGTCGCGTCTCTTGTTGATCGAGGGCGAGAAGGATGCGGCGCTCGAGGTGCTGCGCGAGGCGATGCGAGAATTCGAGGGCGCCGTTGAGGTACGCGACACCCTTGCTCGCACCTACGAGTCGGTCGGCAAGCTCGCCGATGCGGAGCGGATCTACTGGCGCGCGTTCGAAGACACCGAAGACGCCCTGGGCAAAGTGCGTGTGGTCGAACAGCTCGCCCGGCTCGCCCAGCAGCAAGGAAAGACCGAGAGCTTCGTGGCCAACCTTCAGGAGCGGCGCCGCGAGAACCGCACGGCGATCGAGCCACTGATGGCGCTCGCCGCGGCGCACCGCGTTGCGGGCGACTACGAGAAGCGGCTGCAGGTGCTGGCCGAGGCTGCCAAGTTGCGTCCGGACGACCTCTCCTTGCTCAGGCAGATCGCGACGATCCAAGAGCAAGAAGGCGACTGGGAGGCGGCCCGCGACACGCTGCAACGCGCCGCCCCGCTCGACAAGACCGACACCGTCGAACGCCACCTGGTACGGCTGCTGCTCCGCTGGGGCAACACCCAAGAAGCCTACGCCAGGCTTTACCGTCTCTCGGGCGGCGAAGACGCCGAATCCAAGGACCTCGAAGACCTCGCCGACGCGATGATGAGCGTGGGCGACTGGGATCAGGCCGCCCGGTTCCTCGAGCCGATCACCGAGCGTCGGCCAAACGAATACCGACTGCGGTACCTGCGGGCGATCGCCCTGGAGGAGTACGCCGAGCCGCTCGCCGCCGCCCAGGAGTTTCTCCGGCTGCTGAACACAAACGAGAGCGAGGCCGCCAAGAACCCACCGCCTGCCGCAGGTTCCATGACCGCCAACAGCTACTACGACCAGCTCAAAGAGGCTGCGCCTCCCGGCGTCGTGGAGCTGATGACCGCTGTGCAGAGCAGCCGCATGGCGTATCAGTACCGGCAAATGCGTGGGCGGAATCGTTACGCCGGAAGACACACCCAAGCCACCGTGAACCTGCCTGCTTCGCTCGAGAACGCACGCCAGCACGCGTTGGCGCACCTCGGCTCGGTGATGCGTTACCTGGAGGAGGGCGAGGCCGAAACGATCCGCGACGAGATCACTCGGATGCGTCTTCCGGAAGCGGATGCGCTGCTGTCGATCGGCGGCGAGACGAACAACCAGGCGGCGATGATTGCCGGCATGCTCGAGCGGCGCCCGGAGCGTGAGAGCGTGATGGCCTTCGCACTGCTCTGGGGCGGCCAAAACCACAACATTGACAACGATTTCTACCGCCGCTCTCGCGACGCCTTCGCCGATCGCTGGCCGCAGCTGGCTTTGCTCGCGGCGATCAAGGGGGCGATGGCTTCCGAGGAGATGCGGGGCGAGGAAGACATCGCGCTGGCCGAGCAACTGCTGCGAAGCGAAGACGAGCCGAACGCGATCATGCTGATGCAGGTTTTCCAGGCGATACGCAACTCAAGCGGCGTGGCGAGCGTCATCCCCGAGCGACTCCAAGAACTGATCCGCCGACGGCTTGTCGAGTGGTACCCCAAGGTGCGTGACTCGCAACCTTACGGCCAACACCTTTTCTCCATGGCGGCGGGGGTGCTGAAGTCGAGCCCCGACCCCACCGAATTCGTCCGCCTGCTCGAAGAGGAGGTCGTCCGACAGAAGAGCGACGGCGCCAAACATCCCCATGCGGCCGCGATGCACGCCCACCATCTCCAGCAAAACTTCCTCGCGCCGCCGAGTTTCCCTCCGGTGAGTTTGCAGGATTTCCCGTTGCAGGTGGTCGCCCTGCTCGGCGCTCAGCAGAGCAACAACCTGTTTTTCAACGCCGATCCCCGAGACGCAGCAGCCGCCCAATGGAGCGACGAGGCCGTCGATGGCCTGCTCCCCAGCGTGGCCGACCCGACCCTGCGAGTTCTGCTGGCGAACCACGTGGGCAGAGAGAAAGTCGTGGAAAGCGAGATCGCCGCGCTTGAGACCAAAGAGGGCCCTACGATCGACGATTGCATGATCGCCGCCGGCTGGGCCTGCCAGAACGACGAATTGGAGAAGGCGCTCGGTTGGTTGCAGAAGGCCCGCTTCTTGCCGATGGAGCGCGCGGTCCGGAACCACATCGACAGTCAGCTGGCTGGCGTCGCACAGCGGATCGCCAACGAGGCGGACCCCGACGTTCTCTCCGATGCCGAGAAGGGCGGCGACGTCCCGGACTGGCTGCTCGCCGGCCGCGAGGCGGCGATGCGTCTGCGGCAAGTGACCCTACAACCCAATCAGCGGACGCAACTCGGCACGACGATGGAGCTGCTCGGGCTCGAGAAGGAAGCGCGCCGGTTGACCGCCTCGGCGCCGGCAAACGCTGCAGGGTCCACAGCGACCCGTGTCGTGCTTCAATCGAGCGGGCCCACGCCCCAAAGCCAGATCGATCGCCTGCTCGCCGCCAACAAGCATGAGGCGGCGGCCAAGCTGCTCGCTCAAGAATTGCGCGGCATGATTTCTCAACACGGCCACCAGCCGGGCAATCGAAGCTATTTCAACCACGTCACGCGAGAATTCCGGGGACGGCTCAATAAGCTGGGCCTGACCGACGAAGTGCTCGCCGTGATCGATCCGGGCGATTCGCGGAACCCGCAGCGTGTGGTGGAGTTCGCCGAGGCGCTCGACGCGCTCGGCCAGAGCGAGAGGGCGCTCGAGCTGTGGGAACGTGCTCTGGAACTGCGGCCGCGAGAAGACACCTACCGCGTCAAGCTCATGCTCGCCAGCACCGACGCCGATCGCCTCGAAGAGGCGACAGCGCGTTTCGAGGAGTTCAAACCGGGGGGCGCCGAGGAACTTGCCGCGCAAATCCTCGCGTCCTACCAGAACAACTACCGAGACCCGTTCGAACCACGCTGGCGTCGCGCTGAGCTAGGGATCGCGTTGTTCGACCACGAATCGAACAGCCCTAGGGCCGACCTCGCCTGGGCGCCGCTGCTCCGCAAGAACCTGTCGAACCCGCAGCACGGCAACAACTCCTCGATGCCTTCGCTGTACCAGCGGCAAGGAAGCAACCGGCATTCGGACACGACGCGAGAGAACGAAGAGCGCCGCCGCGAATTGCACGACCGACTCTGCCGCAAGATGCTCGCGCACGCCGCCCTGGCCGACGAAGGTTTCATGGGCCTGATGGCCTCTTTCGAGGCGTCGGGCGGAGACCTCACCGACGCCCCCGAGTACGAGCAAATGGCGCGCGACGTGCTGATGAGATTAGAGGGCCGGCCCCTCTCGTCCGCAGCATTCCATCGGCACACGGTCCATTACAACCAGAGCGATTTGGTTGCGATGCGGCCGCCCGGGGAACATCTGGTTTGGGTCTGCTGGCGCGAAGGCGACTGGTCCGCGTTGGAGGACGAGGTGCTGCCCCACTTGCGTGACCACGGCCGCGGCGACCTCGCCCGGCGCCTGGAGGCGTACCGCGGGCTCTACGAGGCCGACGCGGAGGGCTTCGCCCAGGCGGCCCGTGAGTACCTGCGCCGCGTCCCCTCGGGTCTCACCCGCTACGACGTGGAGGAGCAGCCCGAGTTGCTCGTGATCGAGGCTTGGCGACGGCGCGACTTCGGCGGCGGTGAGGGCGCCGACCTCGACCCACTCGTCACGGGGTGGATGAAGCAAGTCGCCCAAACGGCGCGCAGCACGCGTATGCCTCCCTTCGTACTCGACTACGCCGAGGGATTGATCGAGCGCGATGGCGTTGCGGCGGCCGACGCTTGGCTTGAGCACATCGCCGAGCTGTTCGCTGGCCCCCGTGAGAAACGCCAAGACTACATCGCCAAGCACTTCACGCGTAATCAGATACAGTCCGGCACGCCAAACATGGCGATCCACTGTTTGGGTCACATGATCAGCGAGGCCCTCAAGCAACCCCGGCTGTTCGCCGCCGCGACGCGTTTGCTGAACGAGGGGCGTGTCAATGGGATCGTGCAGAACGCCGAGTACGCGATCCAACAAGGCTTGCAAAAAGCGCTCAACGACGACTCGATCGATCCGGTTGAGTTCTTCGAGGAGCTGGGCCTGCTGAGCGATGCCCCGCGCGACCCCACAGCGGGACTGGCGACCGAACGTTTCTACAACCTCCTCCGCTCGCGCCTCAGCCGGCAGGGAGAACGCGAGGATCGACTGGTCGAGGCTCTTGCCGATCGCCAGCCGCAGACAATCGGCGTGCTGATGCTCCGCTCGCTCGCACGCGACGCCGACAGCGACCTCCCCGCCAAGCTGCTCCAGCGCATCGGCGAGCAGCTCGATGAGCTTCGGGCGTTGGAGACCAGCCGCCAAACCGAGATCGCAAAACAGATCGACCAGATCACCCAGAGCACGGCCGAGGCGGCTCTCGTCAAGGCGAAGAACGAGAACCCCGCCGTCCAAGAGGCGAGCGATTGGCTCGAAGAACGGTTGCGTCAGGGTGGGCTCGCGGTTTGGGACAAGCTCCGCGAGACCAAGCGTTTCCAAGAGCTCGGCGTCGAGGGGCACCAACTGGACGAGTGGATGGCGCGGGAGCTGACGCCGCTCGTCCACGCCGATCCTGCCACCGCGGCCGAGGCGTTCTACAAGGTCATCGATCTCTACCACGACGCGGTCGCTAGCGGGTCGACCCATTATTACTTTGGCGGAAATACCGAGTTGCATCTGCTCCAGCAACTAGGTTACCGATCGCAAAACGGCGACCGCGGCTCGCTCGACATGGTGCGGCTTCACATCGCCTTGGCGCACAACAAGGGCGCCGAACGTTTCGCTCTTTCGCACAACACGTCTCAACGGTTTTTCCAAGCGTTCCGCCACAGGTTCGACTCGGCGATCCGTGAGAATCGGTCGAGCAAAGGCGATAACCAGCCGATCCAAGACTGCCTGCGGCAACTGGACGACGATCTGTCGGGGGACGATTCACCGTTGCTCCTTGCCGCCATGCTTTATGTGACACAGCGTGCGAGCCACCAAGACCTCGAGTCGCTCCAAGAGCTTCTCACGAACGGCGCCGACGAGGGGTTGGCCAATCCCAATTTGGTCGGCTATTTGCAAACGGCGACAGGATTGGCTCTCGACAATAAGGACCGCTCGCAGAGCAAATCCTTGGAGTCCCAGAAGCCGGCGCCTCACCACGAGCGGGTGATCGAGATTCTTTCCGACAAATCACTGCCACTCTCGGCGCGGATGACAGTCGCCTCGGGCCTGCTGCATTACGACAACGATATGATGCCGATCGAAACGGCTCGCGCCGTGGCGTGGCTCGGCGCCGAGGCGTTCGGTGGCGAGATCGCTTACAGCTACGAGTTGGAGAGACAGCTCGCTGAGAATCTCGAGACGCTGCTGGCGGAATCCACCGAAGACGAGGCCGCACTCGCGTTCCTCGAAGCTTGGCACCAGCGTTTCGTCCGGCGCCCGCCAAGCTCGAAAGCCCAGCATCACCTCCAGAAACCGACCGAGGCTCACGACGCCTCGGGGCTGGTGCGGATCCTGGCCGCGAGTTACCTGATTGGAGACAGCGCTTCGGCCCATCGCCTGCTGCACAAGTACTCGGCCAAGATCGCCAACCGTCAAGAAACAATCGCCCTGGTCGCCCGCGAGGGGGAGATCAAACGCGCCGCGGCGTTAGCCCAGCGCGGCTGGAGCAACCTGCCCAGCACCAACCTGAGTCCCCCCTGCGTTCATTACGACGAGCGGATCGAACGCGTGATGCCCGAGCTCATCAAGGCGATCGGCGACCGTTCGCTCGCCTACTTGATCGAGGCCTCCATCGCCCGGCTCCCCGATCCGAAGGGCGCCGAGGACGCGGTCCGCGACGAGCGGCTGTCCGCCGTCGCCGAGCGTTTCGAACAGGCCGATATCAAGCAGCCACAGATGCGCCGGATCACGCTGCTGCAGTTAGCGGCCCGCGACGCGGCGCTCGACCAAGTGGCCGAGCCGTTGCGCGAAGCGGTCGAGCAGATCGACCTCGTCAAACTGGCCGAGCTGAACGTCTCCGACTTTGATGAGGCGGCGCTGCTGGTCGCCAGGCACGCCCACTGGGCGGCGCGTCGCGGCGACCCCGGCCCCGCCGCCGAGCTGATCACCACATTGATGGAGGCCGACACCAGCCGCATGTGGCGTCTGAACAACGTGATGCACCAGCACGGACAAAGCACGATTCGTCTGTTGGCCCATCAAATACGAGACTACGACGCCGAGGCGTGCGAACAGTTGGCCCCGTTGCTCCGCTCGCTCACCACCAACGACGAGTGGCGCAACATGGGGGGCAACCAGAGCCAGGAGCTCACGATGCTCACTCACCTGAAGGCGGGTCTGATCGACGAGTATTGTGATTGGCTCGCGGGGCTCGAAGAATCATCCGTCAGGCAATTCAGACAACGCGGCGTGTACAACGACATGTGGAAGTCGGTCGAGGAGACGCTCGAACTCAAGGGCGAGCCGCTAGCGACTCGCATCGATCGCCTAGTCGACGTGATCCGTATGGCCCACGCCAGCGGCTGGGTGTTCGCCAGCGATCCATCACGCGTGAGCCTGCGTTTCCGCGGAGGCCACAAGAACTTCGAGCCGTACAAGGCGTTCTTCTCGAAGGAAGAGCTTCCCGAGGCGGTTCAAGGCGTCGCCAGCCGTGTCCCGGCAGACGGCTTGACTTGGTTGGCCGGCGCCGCGGCGCTCAAACGGTCCAAGCAGTACGCCGAGGCCGCCAACGCGTTCGAGGCGTCGGCAGACGCCGCGCCGAGCGGCCAGGCGGTGCGTGCTTATCTTGCCCGCCTTGAGGCCGTACGCTGCTATCTCCAACCGGGCCAAACCGATAAGGCTCGTAAGCAGATCGATGAGCTGGGCAACACGCCGCCGCCATCGGATGCGGCTGAAAACCAGTATGATTCCCTCGTCCTGCGGATCGACAAGCTCACCGCCGAGCGAGACAACAATCACGACGAAGCATCCGACACGGCGGTTGAGACGAACGCTTCCGAACCGGCCCCCTCCACGGCTGACGCCACAACCCATGATGAGGGCGGAGAGACTGCCCACGACGAGGCTACTCACGACGAGGCTACTCACGACGAGGCTGCTCACGATGAGGCTGATCACGACGATGAGAAACCCGAAGATACCGTCATCGAAAACGAAACGTCGGAGCCAGACGCCGCGTCCAACCAAGCGGCGTAGCGTCTGAGCCTGCGGCGGCCATGTGTTTACTTTCCTATTTCCCCTAGCGTGCGGAGACTCGGATGCCTGCCTCGCGTGACCAAATCGAAGCGTTCTTGCGGCTCGTTGGCCGGCGGCTCAACATGCGCCGCCTGGCGGCGACGGCCGTCTGGGCCGTGATCGCCGCATCGCTCGTGCTGCTCGTGGCGGGGGCGAGCTACATCGCCCGCGGCCACGCTTTTGACCTCCGCTGGTACGGCGCCGCGGCGTTAGCCGCGGGCGCCGCCACGCTGCTTGCTTGGGTGGTGCGGTTGGCGCGGCGTGAGTCGTCGGCGCGGTTCGCCGATCGGCACTTCGGACTCAAAGACGCGTTGGTCTCGTCGCTGCACTTCGCCCGCGACGGCAAGCGCGAAGGGTTTTACACCCTGCAGCAAGAGCAGACCGCCCAACGGGTGGCGGGCCTCGACGCCGAGGCGATCGACTGGCGGCCATCGCAGCGTCCCCTGGCGGCCGCCTGCTGCCTGGCGGTGCTCGCCATCGCGCCGGCCCTGCCCCCCACCAGTCAGACGGTGCTCGACCGCATCGCCCTGGAGGAGCAAACGCTTGAGCTCAGCGAACGGTCGAACCAAGAACTCAAAGAGCTCGTCCGCGAGCTGAACGAGCAGGTGGCCGATCCGCTCGAGCGGGAGATGATCGAGCCCGACAAGCTGCGTGAGATGGTCGAGTCTTTGGAGAAAACATCGGACCAGAAAGCGGCGTTGCGGCAGTACGCCCGCCTTGAGAAGCAGATCCAGGAACAGCTCACAAAGCTCTCACAGCGTCGCGACGAGCAGTTGATGTCCGAAGCGGCCGTCGAACTCGCCAAGGATCGCGCCACCCGGCCGCTGGCGGAGGAGCTCGCCAAAAAGAAATACGACGCCTCGGCCGAACATCTCGAGCAGATGAAACCGACCAAGACCCCCAAGCTAAGCGAGCAACAGAAAGAGGTGGCCCGCCTCGAGGCGGCCGCCAAGCGGATGGCCGCCGCGGTTCGCAACCAGCGCGGCCGGGGGGCCTCGGGGGGATCGTCTCCCTCGTCCAAGAGCGGCGAATCGGCGGGCGCCTCCGGCTCGTCGTCGGGCAAGGGGGGCTCGGCCGACGGATCGGGCGGGTCGGGCGGCGGCGCCATGGGCGACGCGATCGAGGACCTCGAAGCTTCTCTCTCGAAGTGGAGCGAGTCGCTCCGCGAGGCTTCGCGCCAAGAGAAACAGCATGGCAAGTGCGACGCGAAGACCGCCGGCGAGTGCAAGGAGTGCCGCAGCAAGTCGCTCTCGGACCTCAATAGCCTGAAGAAATGCCTCACTCGCATGGCGATCAAGAAGAAAGCGTGCGACAAGCTCGGCGGACTCTGCAAGGCCTGCAGCCGGTGCCAGGGGGGAATGTGCCAGGGGGCAATGTGCCAGTCCCCCAAAGCTGGTGGCAAGAAGGCCGGCACGGGATCGAACCTGGCCCTGCGCAACGAGCGAGACACGCTGCTGGACAACGGCCAGACCGAGACGCTCAAAGGCGTGAAGAGCGGCGACGGCCCGTCGCAAACCACCGTGGAAACGGCCGAAGAGGGGACCGGCGTCTCCGGCCGCGCGGCGGTCGCCCAGCGTCGCGAATTCCGCCGTCAGTTCGAGTCGTTCGTCAGCCGCGAGGACGTTCCCGAAGAGCTGCGGACGGGCGTGAAAGAATACTTCGAGTCGATCCACATCGACGCTCAATCACCAGTCGAGGAGTCGCGATGACGGTCGCCAGCCCTGAAGAAGTCGCCCGCGAATCGGCGGAGAGGTTTGTCCAGCGTTTCGACATGATCCGCACGGAGGTCGGCAAATTCATTGTCGGCCAGCACCGGCTGGTCGAGGACGTGCTCTTGGCGATCGTGTGCGGCGGCCACGTGCTCTTGGAGGGCGTGCCGGGTCTCGGCAAAACGGCCCTGGTCCACTCGTTCTCCGAGGCGTTGGACCTGAAGTTCCAGCGCATCCAGTTCACGCCCGACCTGCTGCCGGCCGACATCGTCGGCACCCAGGTGCTCGTCGACCGCGAGGGGCACAAGCGGCTCGAGTTCGCCCCGGGCCCGGTGTTCTGCAACTTGCTCTTGGCCGACGAGATCAACCGCGCCACGCCCAAGACCCAGTCGGCCCTGCTCGAGACGATGCAAGAGCACAGCGTGACGGTGGCGGGCCAGACCCACAAACTCGGCTCGCCGTTCTTCGTGCTGGCCACCCAGAACCCGATCGAGCAAGACGGCACCTACCCGCTGCCCGAGGCGCAGCTCGACCGGTTCTTCTTCAAGCTGCTGGTCGCCTCGCCCTCGCACGACGACTACGCCGAGATCCTCAACCGCACGGGCGGCAACCACCGCCCAACCGTCTCGCCGGTCGTCTCGGGCGAAGACATCCTGGAGATGGGCGCCACGCTGCGTGAAACGCCGATCGACGAGACCGTGCGTGACTACCTGATCCGCGTGGTCCGCGCCACCCACCCAGAGAACGAGGAGGCGCCCGAAGCGGTCAAGCGGTTTGTGCGCCACGGCGCCTCGCCTCGCGGCGCCCAAGCGATGCTGGCAGCCAGCCGCGCGCGAGCGCTGCTGGCGGGGCGGTTCCACGTGTCGCGTGACGACGTGGCCGAGGTCGCCGTTCCCGCCCTCCGCCACCGCATCATCCTCGGGTTCGAGGGCGAAGCCGACGGCGTGCGCACCGACCGCGTGATCCGCGACGTGCTCGAGGCGCTCGGCTGAGTCGTTCCCACCCCCGCTGCGTCCGGCAAGCTCCCGCCGCCGAGCGCCCCCGTTCTGCTTCTACGCACTGCCCCAGTTCCGCGCCACCACCGAAGACCGCATGGCCGCTGGCGAGATGAAACTGACCGACCCGCAGTTCATCCAGCGGCTGGAGTCGCTCTACCTGCTTGCGCGCAAGGTCCTCGGCGGCTCGTTGCAGGCCGACCGCAAGAGCGTGAAGAAGGGCGCCGGCGTCACCTTCGCCGACTACTCGGAGTACTACTACGGCGCCGACTTCCGGGCGATCGACTGGCGGGTGTTCGCCCGCTTCGAGACGCTGGTCGTCAAGCTGTTCGAATTGGAGGAAGACGCCACGATCTACCTGCTGATGGATTGTAGCCAGTCGATGGCGTCGAAGTTTCCTTACGCCAAGCAGCTGACCGCCGCGCTCGCCTACATCGCGCTGAGCTCGCTCGATCGTGTGGCGATCTACGGCTTGGGCGACGGGCTCACGCCGGTGCTCGAGCCGTGCCGCGGGCGCGCCAAGGCGTTGGCCATGCTGCGCGGTCTCGAAGACGCCCCGCTCTTGGAAGGCGACACGCGTTTCAACCTGGCGGCGCGCCAGTTCCGCGCCCGCCACGCCCGCCGCGGGCTGGTCGTGGCGATCTCCGACTTCTTGTTCCCCGAGGGCTTTGAAGAGGGCCTCAAGTTCCTCGGCTACCACGGCCACGAGGTCTACGCCCTGCAGGTGCAGGACGAGGGCGACACGCGGTGCGAGCTGCGCGGCGACGTCGACCTGGAGTGCGTGGAGACCGACGCCCGGCTGCGGGTGACGGTCTCGCCCCGCGAGGCCCGCCTGTACGAGGAGGCCGTCGCCGAGTGGAACGAGTCTCTCCGCCGCTGCTGCGTTCGGCTCGGTGTGGGCCTCGCCGCGACCACGCCCGAGGCGCCGTTCGAGCGAGTGGTGCAAGACATCCTGCGTCGCGGGGGGCTGGTCGCTTGACATTCGCCTCGCCCGCCATGCTCTGGTCGCTGCTGGCGATCGCGCCGCTCGTTGCGGTCTACCTGCTGAGGGTGCGTCCGCGCAAGCGGCCGACGACCGCCTACTTCTTGTGGGAGAAGATCTTCCACGAGAAGCAGTCGACCCGGCTCTGGCGGCGGCTGCGGGGGCTGCTGTCGCTGTTGCTGATGGCGCTCGCGTTCGCGGCCGTGGCGTTCGCCTTGGCCGAGCCGCGTTGGAGCGACGCCCCCCGCCCCGACCTGCTGCTGCTGATCGACAACAGCGCCTCGATGAACGCCGAGGAGGGAGGCGCCACGCGGTTGGAAATGGCCAAGGAGCGGGCCCGAGACTTGGTTCGCGCGCTCGACGGCGTGCAACGCGCGGCGGTGGCGACCGCCGCCGACCGGCTGCGGTACTGCTCGCACTTGAGCGACAACCCCCGCGAACTGCTCGCGGCGATCGACGCCATCGGCCCCACGAACGAGGCGTTCCGCACCGCGGCCCTTCCCCAGCCGAAGCAAGATGACGAGGCCCCGTCTACCGAGGCGCCGTCCCCCGAGGTTGAGCAAACCGAGGTCGACGAAACCACAGCGACGCAAGACGCCCCCCCCGCTGAAGAAGCCGACGCCGCGACACAGCGGCGGGTGCTATTGCTTAGCGACGGCGTGCTCGGCGGCGCCGAGACGCCCGCCGAGGTCGAGCTCGTCCGCGTCGGATCGCCACGTCCGAATGTCGGCGTCGTGGCCGCCGACCTTGCCTTTACTCCCGGCAGCGTGTCGCAGTTGAGTTTCTACTACCAAATCGCCTCGACGCACGAATCGATGGTGAGCGTCGACCTGTTGCTTTACCACGAGCATCCCAACGACCAAAGCGCCGGAGGCCGGACGCTGGCGAAGGTCATCCCGCTCGACGTCGCGCCGGGGCTCAACGCACCGCGGGTCATGACGGTCGACGGCGCCGAGCCGGGCCGCTGGGTCGCCGAACTCGACATCGACTCGCTCGTAAGAGCCTCTACGGAGAAGGGCGCTGGTGCGACAGGGCTGAGCGACAGCCTCGCGGCCGACAACACGGCGTGGCTCGTCGCCCGCCGGCCTGATCCGATCACGATGAGTGTCGCCACCGACGAACGCTATTTCCTTGAACAAGGGGTGCTGGCGTTCGACCGCACCGAGGGGGGGCTGCGGCTCGTTGAAAGCGGCGGCGAGGTCGTGCTCGCCGTGGGCGCCGCCGACGCTCGCGACGGCGAGGAAGACTCCGCCGCTACGATCGTGTTCAGCCCTGATGGCGAGTCGCGTTGGTGGAGCAGTCTTGGCGAAGAGATCGAGGTCGCGGCGCCGCGTGTCTTGATCGAGGGTCATCCCTTGTTGCGTGGTCTCGACCCGCTGTCGATCCGATACGCCGGCGCTCGCCAGATCGAACCGCCCGCCGGCGCGCAGGTTCTGGTCGCCTCGGAGACCGGCGCGCCGCTCATTTATACGGCCCGAGACTCGGGCGCCGCTGCCGTGGTGGTGAACCTCGACCCCGTGGCGGCCGAGTTTTACTACAGCGCTTGGTTCCCGGTTCTCACTCACTCGGCGGCGCACCATTTGGTCGGTCGCGAAGAGCCGCTGCTCGCCGTTTACCGCCCGGGAGATACGCCCCGGCTGCCCGTTCCCGATACCACAACCGGCGCCGAGCTGATCGATCCTTTGGGCGATGCGCATGTCGTCCAAGGCGCCGTGGTCCCCGCCTTGGCGTCGCTCGGCTTCTACGATGCGCGGCTCGATGACGAGGCATGGCCGCTTGCTTGCGGCCTGCTCAGTGCGGGCGAGACCCTGCTCTCGCCGCCTCAGGCCGATCCGGACACCCCCGCCGTCGACGTGGCGAGCGGCTCGCCCCCCTCCACGTGGTTGGTCGCGCTCGCCTTGTTGGCCGTGTCGGCCGAGTCGCTCCTCTATCACCGTCGCAAGGTAGGTTGAGCACCGCGTGGAACTCCTCTCCCTCGAACCGCTGATCTGGCTGTCGGCCATCTTGCTGCTGGTCGCGGCGTTGCGCTACAGCTTGGTCGACCTGCCGATGTGGCGACAAGCGCTGTCGGTGGGGCTGCGGGCCTTGGCGATCGTGGCGTTGGTGCTCGGCCTCTGCCGTCCGTACTGGCTCTCGCCGGGCGAAGACCTGCACGTGAACTTCCTGGTCGACGTGAGCGATTCGGTCGACCCGGACGCCATCGACAACGCGGCCGATCGGGTCGCCGCCTCGATCGAGGCGCTCCATCCGGGAGACGGCTGGTCGCTGTTCGCCGTCGGCGCCGAGGCCCGGCCGCTCGACTCGCCCGAGCGGCTGAAGGAGCTCACCGCCGGGTGGCGCGAGGGAGGCCCGAGCGGCGGCATGCGGGGCGAGTCTCGCTTGGCCGAGGCGATGCTCGAGACGCGTCTCGCGTTCCCCGCCGGCAAGACGCGTCGCGTGGTGCTGATGACCGACGGCCGCGAGACCGCCGGCGCGCTGCACGGGGCGATCGATCAATTGGCCGAGGAGCGGACCGACGTGCGGCTCGCCCGCCTCGACACCCTCGCCGAGGCCGAGGCGAGCGTCGTCTCGTTCGAGGCGGCTTCGCCGATCGCCTACCAGGGCGAGGTGATCCGCCTGCGGGCCAAGGCCGCCGCCAACCGCACGATGCAGGCCGAGGCGCGACTCGTGCGTGACGGCGTCGTCGAGAGCAAGCGGACCATCACACTCAAGCCCGGCGAACCGACTCCGGTCGATTTTGATGTCGAGGCGCGTTCGGCGGGGGCGGCCCGTTACAGCGTTGAGATCGTCCCGGAGGAGGACCGCTTCCCGCTCAACAACCGGGCGTCGACCGCGGTCGAAGTGCGCGGCAAGCCGCGTTTGCTCGTGCTCCACGAGAAGCCGCGCGACATGCGGCCGCTGCGTCGCGCGCTCGAGCAACAAGGGCTGGAGCTCGACGTGCGTGGTCGCCTGGGCCTGCCCGGGTCGATCGAAGAGATGCTGGCGTTCGAGGCGATCGTGCTGGCCGACCTGCCGGCGACCGACCTCTCGCCGCGTCAGATGGACGCGCTCAAGCGTTACGTGATCGACTACGGCGGGGCGTTGGCGATGCTCGGCTCGGAGAACAGCTTTGGGTTGGGGGGCTACTTCAAGACCCCGGTCGAAGAGGTCTTGCCGCTCGTCTCAAGGTTCGAGAAGGAGAAAGAAAAGCCCTCGCTCGCCATGGTGCTCGTCATCGACAAGTCGGGATCGATGCAGGGGGCGCCGATCGCGCTGGCCCGCCAAGCCGCCAAGGCGGCCGCCGAGCTGCTGAGCCTGCGCGACCTGATCGGCGTGGTCGGCTTCGACGGCCAGCCCCACACGATCTCCGAGCTGCGATCGGCAGGCGACATCGACGCGATACACGGCTCGATCGATTCGCTGCAAGCGGGCGGCGGCACGTACCTTTACCCCGCCATGGTCCAGGCCCGTGACATGCTCGAGACCGCGCCCGCCAAGATCCGCCACATGATCGTGCTGAGCGACGGCCACACCCAGCCGGCCGACCATCACAGCTTGGCGCAAGAGGCTTCGGACGCCGGCGTGACCGTTTCCACGGTCGCGCTCGGCGCCGCCGACAAGCAGCTCTTGGCGAGCATCGCCGATATCGGCCACGGCCGTTACTACGAGACCGACGACCCCTCGAACGTGCCGCAGATCTTCACCAAGGAGACGATGCAGGCCAGCAAGTCGGCGATCAAGGAGGACCTTTACGCCGCCGTGCGCACGGGCGACCATCCGATGCTCAGCGGTTTCGGCGAAGACGACCTGCCTTTCTCGCTCGGCTACGTGATGACCGAGGCCAAGCCGACGGCCCAATTGCTGCTGGCCGCGGAGACGGGCGACCCGCTGCTGGCGGTCGGTCGCTACGGCCTGGGGACCGGGCTTGCCTTCACCTGCGACCTCACGGAGCGATGGGGGGGCGAATGGCTCGCTTGGGGCGACTGCGGCAAGTTTTGGGCGCAGGTTATTCGTGGCGTCCTCCGCAAAGCGTACGCCGAGGGCCTGCTAGTCCACGCCGAGGCCCATGGAGAGCTCTGGCGGATCGACGTCACACGGCGCGACGAGTCGGGCGCCCCCGTGGGGGGTCTTGTCTGGGATGCCGCGGTCACCGACCAGTACGGCGCCCAAACTCCGGTCGAGGTGCACGAGGTGGGCCTGGGCCGCTACTCGGCCGAAGTCCCGCTCGGGGGCGCCGAGCGGCTCAGCATGCGGCTGCTCGACACGGAGTTCGGCAAACTCAAAGTGCTGCATTGGCAACGCCCGTACCCGGCCGAATACGCGCTATTGAGCAAAGCGGACCCGTCGCTTGAAGGGCTTGCGGGGTTCTCTCCCGATACGCTTCGCGAGGGTCTCGAGCCCGAGCCGCAGCGCGAACCGGTAGCCCCTTACTGCTACTTCACGGCTCTCGCGTTGCTGCTGGCGGGCGTGTTGGTGCGGCGGCTGTGACCGGCTTTGGGTGAAGGCGACCGGTTCTAGTGCGAATAGCACGGATGCGTAGCGTGTGTGGCGGTGTGATTCGACGTCGAAATGGCGAAAACAACGCTACGGCTAGCGGTAGTGCGATCTAGGGGGTCATGTCCGCACGGAAGGCGCCTGGCGTGCAACCCATGCGGCACTGAAAGAACTGGATGAAATAGCCTGTCGACCCGAACCCTGCGAGCCGCGCCACCTGCGATACCGAATAGGTGGTTTCGAGCAACAAACGCTTGGAATTCTCGAGCCGCACCGTTTGCACCTCGTCGAGAATGCTGCGACCGAGTGATTGACGGAATCGCTTTTCGAGGCTCCGCCGCGAGACGTTGAGCTCATCGACAATCGATTTGACCGTGATCCCCACCCCCTGACGCGAGTGGATGATCTGCAAGGCGGCGGAGACATCGTTGTCTTCCACCACCACGATCTCACTCGAGCGGCGTGTGACGATGCCCAGTGCGTCGACCTTGATCGCTTGCGCGCGGTCGATGTTCCCCGACATCAGGCCGTCGAGCAACGCGGCGGCTCGGTAGCCCGCGGTCTCGATGTTGAGCGACACGCTCGAGAGCGGCGGGTCGGCGAGGTCACAAAAAACCTTGTCGTTGTCGACGCCCACCACGGCCACGTCGCCCGGGACCTCAACGCCGGCGAGGGCGCAGGCCTCGAGCACCTCGCGGCCCCGGTCGTCGTCGCAGGCGAACACGCCGATGGGCTTAGGCAATTCGCGTATCCATTCCGCCAACACGGACTGTTCCCGCTCCCAAACCTGCTGCCGGGGCTTGGTTGGCGGCTCGTAGGCGATCGGCTCGATGCCGTGAGTACCCAGGTAATCGCGGAACGCCAGCTCTCGACGCTTGGACCACTCCCGGTCGCCGATCCCGACGTAGGCCATCCACCGGAACTGACGCTCCAAGAAGTAGTCCGCCACCATCCGCGAAACCTCGGCTGCGTCAGAACTCACTTCCGACAACGAGTGCAGCGGGTTGTCCTCGGAGAGCTGCTCGTCGGTCAGCCCAACGGCGATGGTCGGCACCCCGGCCTCAAGGATCTTGGCGGCAACGCGTTGATTGGGGATGCGGGCGATGATGCCGGTGCCGCCCCACTGGTGCATCTTCGGGACAACCTGCTCGTAGTCGCCCGGGCTGATGTGAAAGCTCCAGGGCCCGTGCTCGTGTGAGTAGCGAGCGATTCCCCTCAAAAGATCTCGCCCGAACACGCGCGCCGTTTCAACGAGCAAAGCAACGCGGTATTGAGGCGGTGTGAGCATCGACAAGAAGTGGAGTGATAAATGGGGCGCCACTCTGGCACAGACGATCATCGGCGCTAAAGCGACATCGAGCATTCGCAATCGGCTCCGGAAGACTATCGGAGTATCGCCGCAAGCACATGTCGCAATGGCGTAAAACATGTCTGTTTTTGCGAACCCCGACTATAGCTTGCCCGCCAACGGATTGAAGGTGGCGAACCAGGGCAATCCGTCGCTTTCCCCTGAGATTCAAAGCCCCCAGGAGGGGCAAGCGGTTGAACAAGCCGTCGAGGCTCGCCGGCGCCGTGGCGTGGTGGTCGCCTGGCGATCGGCTTTCGAGACTGCCGCTAGGAACACAAGAAACGCAGGACGGTCCATTGCCAAACGCCCTCGCATGGGCCTTGGGGCCGATGACTCAAATGCGTAGAATTATTATGCGAATGCGACGGAGGTCTACCGACAGCTTGCGAAAACCCGAGGCTGGGAGAACCATAGGAGCTCTTCTCGACTTTCCACGATGAGGCTGAGGCGGCATGAAACTTGGAATGGGGCTCTACCGCCACATGCTCAACCGGGACAACTACCGCTTCGCCCGCCAGTGCGGTGCGACGCACCTAGTGATCCACCTGGTCGACTACTTCCGCGGCCACCCCGACAACCCCACCGGTGACCAGCCGACCGGCGGCGACCGCGGCTGGGGGCTGGCTGGCGATCCCGACCGGCTCTGGACGGTTGAAGAAATCGTGCGTGTCCGAGACGAGGCGGCCGCCGAAGGGCTCACTCTCGAGGCGATCGAGAACTTCGACCCGGCCCATTGGCACGACGTGCTTCTCGACGGCCCGCAACGCGATGCGCACATCGAGAACGTGAAGACCTTGATCCGCCGCGTGGGCGAGTCGGGCACGCCGATCTTCGGCTACAACTTCAGCATCGCCGGCGTGTGCGGACGGGTCACCGGTCCTTATGCGCGTGGCTCCGCAACCTCGGTCGGCATGGACGGCCCGTACGACAAGCCGATGCCGCTGGGCATGGCTTGGAACATGACCGTCGATCCGGCGGCGCCCCAGGGCGACGCCCCCGCCGCGACTCACGACGAACTCTGGGGCCGTTTCCAACGGTTCCTCGACGAGGTGATGCCGGTCGCCGAGGAATCGGGCGTGCGGTTGGCCCTGCACCCCGACGACCCGCCGATGGAGTTCATGCGCGGTCAACCGCGGCTGGTCCACCGACCGGAGCTCTACCAGAGGGTGATCGACATGCGGCCGAGCCCCTCGAATCAACTCGAGTTCTGTGTCGGCACGATCGCCGAAATGCCGGACAGCGACGTCTACGACGCAACCGAACGCTACGCCGCTCAAGGCAAGATCGGGTACGTCCACTTGCGGAACATTGCGGGCAAAGCGCCGCACTACCACGAGACCTTTGTGGACGACGGCGAGGTCGATGTGCCTAGGGTGCTAAGCCTTTTGCACCGCAATCATTTCCAAGGGGTCATCATCCCCGACCACGCTCCCCAGATGACCTGCGACGCGCCGTGGCACGCCGGCATGGCCTACGCGATGGGCTACCTGAGGGCGGCTATTGACGCGGTATTGGCCGAATCGGCCGAGCCGTCGTTGGCCTAGAGGCCGCTGCCGACCAGCCGGAGAAGCACGCCGCCGCACACGCCCCGCGTCGAAACGAGACGCCCCGCGATGCGGTTCACTTGGCCGCCGACGGGTCGCCCGTGGGGGGTGGCGAGAGGTCTTGCTCTGCCGGGGGACCGAGCAGATCGGTCAGGTGCGGCTTCAGCGCGGCGGCCCAGATGTCGTAGCCGCTGGCGGAAAGGTGCAGCCCATCGACGGTAACCCCTTCGAGGAGCCGTCCCTCGTCGTCGGTGAGGCGATCGTTGATGTTGATGAACCGCAGGCCCTCGCCATCGGCCAGACCGGCCAATCGCTCGTTGATCGTGGCGATCATGCCGTTGACCGCCGGGTTGTCGCCACGCGGGAAGACGCCGGTAAGCAGCACGGTCGCGTGAGGGGCCTTCTCCCGGCTTGCGGCCAAGATCGCTTGGATGCCACGGACCACCTCGGCCGCTTTTTGCTCGGCCTGCTCGTCGTTGTACTGGCGCCAGCCGATGTCGTTCGTCCCGGCTTGCAAGACCAGGACCTTCGGGTCGATCCCTTCCATCTCGCCGTTCTCGATTCTCCAGAGAATGTTGTGCGTCGTGTCGCCCCCCCACGCAAAGTTGGCGGCGTTCCAGCCATGGAAGTGGCTCCGCCAATTCTGCTTCAGGTCGGTGTAAGCCGGGTCGGTGCACCCCCACCGCCGCGTGATCGAGTCTCCCTGGAAGTAGACATCGATCTTTCCCTGCTTGAGCTTTTCGAGCAGTTGCCGATGCGCGGTCTTCGAGTTCTGATCGCCGCGCGGCCAAGCCTCAAAGTCGGCGGCCGTCGCCGGGTCGATTAACAGACCGAGCGTCGCAAGGACAAGCAAACAAAATACGCGGCTGGAGTGAGAGATCATCGCTATTCGCTTGTTGATACCAGAGAAGCATCACCGCACCGGACGGTCGCCCCCCAGCTTACCGCCTCGACGCGTGGTTCCACCGCCGGAACGCAATAGCACCACCGGTTTACGCATCTGCGGAGTAGGCGTCGACTGCTGCCAAAAGTAGCCTCGAACCATTCGAGGCGCCCGGCGTCGCGGCTCTCTCTACCCTCGCTCCACGCTGCATTCTTACAGGTTGGCTGGCCAATCGGCCGGTGCTGAGCCCGTCGATCGCGCCGCCAAACACCGCGGCGTGCAGCGGGCGCTCCTCACGCGCGACGTTCGTCTGGCCGGACCTGCTACCCAGAGGCAATCACGATGAGATCATGGACGATGCGTCTTGGGTTGGCGGCGGTGCTGCTAGGGGGCGCCATATCGCAGACGCATGGCCAGACACTCGACGGCGATGAATTGGCCCACCGCTCGGGCGGGTACGACGCTGGAGCCGTGAGATGGACGCTCGACAAGAATGGCTACGTCGGCACGTACTTCACTCTCGACGAAGCCGGCCCCGTGACGATCAAGGTCGACGCCTTGGGAACCACTAACGACGCAACGCTTCCCATGATGGGGATCGCCGTCGCCGACCAACTCGCCACTTTCGAGGTGGGCACGTCGCTCGCCGAGTACGGCCAGTCCTACGAGCTCCCAGCGGGAACGTATTTTGTCCGCACCGAGCTGAGCAACCACTCGGGCCCCGGCAGCCGCACGCTTTCGGTCGACGGCCTGACGATCGAGGGCGCCTCGTCAATCAGCAACACCTCCAACCGCACAGTCAACGAGGCCAACGCGCTCGCGATGGCCGACAGCTACATCGAGAACTTCCGTCAGGGGTCGGCTACGGCTGCGTTGCCCGGCGCGGCGCCCGGTTCGAACGTGACGGTTCGGATGCGTCGCAACGAGTTCAACTTCGGCACGTACGTCACCGGCTTCAGCGCCGATCCGTGGGTAGGCGATCTGTCGCCCGGTGAGACCGCCACCGACCGTGCGCGGTACCAAGAATTCGTGCCCCAGTATTTCAACATGCTCGTCCCCTCGAACATGGGCAAATGGCAACCCACGGAGAACTCCGAGGGCTCGCCGCAGATGGGCAATGTCGACGCGATCCTCGATTTTGCTGCGGACCACAACATGGCGTTCCGCCAGCACAACCTGGCCTGGGGCCACCAGCAGCCGTGGTGGGTCAACAACCTGATCGACGACGCTCTCGCCGGCGACCCCCAGGCCAAGGCCGATCTCCGCCAAGCGGTGATCGACCGCATCGCCTACTACGTGGGCGACGGCGACAACGATCAGCACGACGGCGACCGAGCCCGCCAGTACGAAGAACTCGACGTGATCAACGAGCTCCTCCGTGAGAAGACCTACTACGACATCTTCGGGGACCAAGGGGTCGCGGAGATCTACAAGCTGACCAAGGACGCCGTCGACGCCGCCGGGGCCGACACGCTGCTCATGACCAACGAGTACAACCTCTTCAATTTCGCCGGCAACCCGCTCACTGGCGGCAGCGACCATTACGCCAACTGGTACCGCGAACACATCGAGACACTCAACAATCAAGGCTTCGGGCAAGTGGTGACCGGCGTCGGCATCCAAGCGCAAACGAACCCGGCGCCAGACGGCTCGCCGACTTCGGGGCAGAACCACAACCCGTCCCGCATGAACCAAGTGCTCCAGAACATGTCGATCCTGGGGATGCCGATCACGCTCACCGAGTTCTCGGTCCCGTCCGAGGCCTTCGGTGTCGAGACGACCCCGGAGCGGGCCGCCGAGGTGTACACCGAAACGCTCCGGATGATGTTCGGCACGGCCCAGGCCCGTTCGATGCTGATCTGGGAAGAGTGGCCGCCCAACAGCACCAACCAGACGACGATTGTCGACGAGAACTGGGACCTGACCGTCGTGGGCGAGGCTTTCGTCGCGTTGATGGAGCAATGGACCACCGACGAGCAGCTGCTCACCGTGGGACCCGATGGCATGATCGAGATCGCAGGCTTCTACGGCGAGTACGAGGTGGTGATCGATGGCGAGACGTTCGTGATCGACCACCTCAAAGGGGTCGAAACCCATTCCTTGGTCACCGCAGACTTCCTGCCAGGTGATTTCAACACCGATGGTGTGGTCGATGCGGCGGACTTCACCGTGTGGCGCGACTCGCTTGGCCAGACGGGCCTGATCGCGTACTCCGGCGCCGACAGCAATGGCGACGGCGAAGTCACCTTGGCGGATTACGACTACTGGGTTTCGAACTTCGGCATGAGTCTCAGCACACCCCAAACGTCTGCCCCGGAGCCGGGCTCGGTAGTTCTGTTTGCTTGGTCCCTCTTCATCTCGGCCCCGAGAGGCCAGCGGCGGAAGTGGCGCCCGGCGTGCGTATCGGCGAGACTCTAGCTGCCATCGGCTTGCCCGCACCACTCTGCGAATTGTTTGCTTGTTAGTCCTCTTAAGCTCAGCGCCGATAAGAATTTGATGCAGCCAGATCAGCCGAACAGAATCCTCTTCCTTGCTCGACTCCTGGCAGGCCGCCACTTGCTTGTCGCGATCCTGATCGCGAGCGCTTGCTCTCTCGGCGCGCCGGCGAGCGCCCAGCCGGCTGGTGAGGGGGCGAAGGGTTCGGCCCGAGAGAGGGTTTCACTCAACGAGGGCTGGCGGTTCTACAAATACGGATCGGCCGACGAGGCGGACGAACTTGTCTACGATGTGCGGCCCGAGGTGACCGACCGTCGCGACGACCGCCCCGCCGACGCGCAACCGACCGAGGCGGTCGCCCTGCACTCCGATCGGCAAGTGCTCAAGCCTTGGGTGCTGCCCACGGCCAACCGTTTCATCGCCGACCCGGCGCAACGCCACGAGCGGCCCGTGGGCGCCCCGGGCAGCGACTTCCCGTTTGTCCAAAATGGGTTCGACGACAGCGACTGGGAGCGAGTCACCCTGCCCCACGACTGGGCGATCCAAGGGCCGTTTCTCGAAGGTTGGGGCGCCGAGGTCGGCGGCGGCATGGGAAGGCTGCCGAGCCCCGGTGTCGCCTGGTACCGAAGAGAGCTCAGCCTCGCAGAATCGGACGCCGGCAAGTCGATCTTCCTCGACGTTGACGGCGCCATGTCTTACGCCATGGTGTGGGTCAACGGAGAGCTGGTAGGCGGCTGGCCCTTCGGCTACTCCTCCTGGCGGCTCGACCTCACGCCCCACCTCCGGATTGGCGACGAGAATCAAATCGCGATCCGCCTCGACAACCCTCCCAACTCGTCGCGCTGGTACCCAGGCGGCGGGCTGTACCGCCACGTGTGGATCGTCAAAACCGACCCGGTGCACGTCGCCCAGTGGGGCACGGTGGTCACCACGCGTGAAGTCACCCCCGATTCGGCCATCGTCGAGCTGAGGGTGACGATCGACAACGACTCGGATTCCGGCGCGGAGGTCGAGGCGACCACTTCGGTCTACGCCCTCGACGAGGGCGGCTCGCGGAGCGGCGAAGCGGTCGGCGAGTTTAGGACGCAGACCGCCCGGATCGCCCCCGGCAAGCACGCGACGCTCGACGGCTCGATCGAGCTCGCCCAGCCACGCCTCTGGGGCCCGCCGCCCACGCAAACGCCCCACCGCTACGCGGCGGTCACCACGCTGCGGCGCGAGGGCCGTACCATCGACGAGTACGAGACGCGGTTCGGCGTCCGCGCGTTGCGATTCGACCCGGAGCGAGGCTTGAGCGTCAACGGGGAGCGGATTGAGATCCGCGGCGCCAATCAGCACCACGACCTGGGGCCCCTCGGCGCCGCGTTCAACCGGCGGGCCGCCGAGCGGCAGCTCGAAACGCTCCGCGAGATGGGCTGCAACGCGATCCGCATGTCCCACAACCCGCCGGCCCCCGAACTCTTGGAGCTCACCGACCGCATGGGTTTTCTGGTGATCAACGAGTCTTTCGATGTGTGGGAACGGAAGAAGACGCCGCTCGATTTCCACCTGATCTTTCCCGATTGGAGCGAGCCGGACCTGCGCGCCCTGATACGTCGCGATCGCAATCATCCCTCGGTAATCATGTGGAGCGTTGGCAACGAGGTCGGTGAGCAGTACACGGGCGACGCGGGCGCGGACGTCGCGCGGCGTTTGCACGGGATCGCCAAGCAAGAGGACCCCACGAGGCCCACGACCACGGCGATGAACTACGCCAAGCCTCCGATGCCCCTGCCCGGCGTCCACGACGTGATCAGCCTCAACTACCAAGGCGAAGGCATCCGAGACGCCCCGGCCTACCGGGGGATGAAGGGCATCACCACGCCGCCGCTCTACCCGTCGTTCCACGAGTCCCATCCCGACAAGATGATCGTCAGCAGCGAGAACGCCGCGGCGGTGAGCAGCCGGGGCGTTTACATGTTCCCCGTGCACGAGGGCGTCAGCGCGCCGGTCAAAGACGGGGCGGGCGGCGACCCCGAGAGCCGCCAAGTCAGCTCCTACGAGCTTTACACGACCCCGTTCGGCTCCTCGGCCGACAAGGTGCTGGCTTCGCTCGAGAAACACCCGTATGTGGCCGGCGGTTTCGTGTGGAGCGGATGGGACTACCTCGGCGAGCCGACCCCTTACTACCTGTCACGGAGCTCGTACTTCGGCGTCATCGATCTGGCGGGCTTCCCCAAAGACCGTTTCTATCTCTACCAATCGCGGTGGCGCCCCAACAAGCCGATGGCCCATATCTTACCACACTGGAATTGGCCCGAACGCGTTGGCAAGGTCACGCCGGTGCACGTGTTCACCTCGGGCGACGAAGCCGAGCTCTTCCTCAACGGAGCGTCGATGGGTCGCAAGAAGAAAGGGCCCCACGAGTCGCGGCTGCGGTGGGACGACACGATCTACCAGCCAGGCGAGCTCCGCGTGGTGGCTTACAGCAACGGTCAAGAGTGGGCGACAGAAACGGTCAGCACCACCGGCAGCCCGGCCCGGCTCGAGGCGACAGTCGACCGCGCGACTATCGCCGCGGATGGGGCCGACCTGGCTTTTGTCACCGTGCGGGTAATCGACGATAGCGGGCGAACATGCCCCCGCGCCGCCAACCCGATCCGTTTCGAGATCGATGGCCCCGGCGAGATCGTCGCTACGGCCAACGGCGACCCGACTTGCATGGTCCCCTTCCCTTCCCCCGAGCGTGCGTCGTTCACGGGACTCTGCCTGGCCATCGTGCGCGGCTCCCACAACCTCCCCGGCGCCATTCGGCTCACGGCGTTATCCGACGGGCTGGAAGAGGCGAGCATCTCGATCGAAACCGCTCGTTCCCACTCGAATTGAGTGGCCCCCTCAAACTCAATGGTCTGGTGGTCCCCTATGAGCGCTTTCCTCATCAGGTTGTCGGCGGATGCTCGGTTTTGTCTCGTGGGGTTGTGCCTCATGCTGGCGCCCTCGATAGCGTTTTCGGCTGAGACTGAGCCGGGCGGCTGGGCGGAGTTCGCGAGCTTCCGCTACGAAGGCCGCGACCCGCGGCGTGAGACAGTCACGGTCGGCGACGGGGAGTACTACAACCCGGTGCTGGCTGGTTTCTACCCCGACCCGAGCGTTTGCCGCGCCGGCGACAACTATTATCTGGTCAATTCGACCTTCGCCTATTTCCCGGGCGTGCCGATCTTCAAGAGCGCCAACCTTGTCGATTGGGAGCAGATCGGCCACGTGCTCGACCGCCCCTCGCAGCTCGACCTCGACGGGCTGCCGGTTTCGAGCGGCGTCTTCGCTCCGACCATCACATTCCACGAGGGCGTGTTCTACATGATCACGACCAACGTGCGTGGCGTCGGCAATTTCTATGTCACGGCGACCGATCCCGCGGGCCCCTGGTCGGACCCCCACCGCTTGTCATTCGACGGCATCGACCCCTCGTTCTTCTTTGACAGCGACGGGCGGACCTACATCGTTCACAACGGGCCGCCCCCCGGGAACCAACCGCTTTACGAAGGCCACCGCGCCATCTGGATCTGGGACTTTGAGCCCGCAACCAGAACGGTCGAGAACGGCCGGATCATCGTCAACGGCGGGGTCGATCTCGCTGAGAAGCCTGTATGGATCGAGGGCCCGCACATCTTCAGACGCGATGGCTGGTACTATTTGAGCTGCGCCGAGGGGGGCACCGGGCCCAACCACTCGCAGGTCGTCTTTCGGACACGCTCGCTCGACGAGCCATTCCTGCCGAGTCCCCATAACCCGATCCTGACCCAACGCGACCTCGACCCGGACCGCCCTTTCCCCGTCACCGCCCTGGGCCACGCCGATCTCGTAGAAACGCCCGACGGCGATTGGTGGTCCGTCTTTCTCGGCATCCGCCCGTACGAGAACGGCCTGTCGAATCTGGGCCGCGAGACTTTTTTGCTGCCAGTCGAATGGCGAGACGGGTGGCCCACGATCCTCGCCCCCGGCCAGCCGCTCCCGATGGTGGTTGACCGTGGCGGGACGCCCAGCACGCCCGACATCGAACCCACGACAGGCTCCTTCTCCTGGAGCGACGAATTCGACGCGGAAGAACTCGGTTTGCCCTGGGTCTTTCTGCGGACGCCGCGAGAAAGGTGGTGGTCGCTTGTCGACAAACCGGGTTCGCTGCTGCTGAAGCCGCGTCCGATCTCGATCGCCTCCCAACCCGATCGATCACTCGAGCGGAACGGCAATCCCAGCTTCGTGGGCCGCCGTCTCCAACACGAGGATTTCTCGGCAACGACGCGCCTGATGGCTAATCCGAACTCGGCCGACAGCGACGCCGGCGTCGCCGCGCTGCAGAACGACGCGAACTACTTCTTCCTCGGCGTCCGCCTGTCCGGAGGCGCCGCTCTGGAGGTGTTTCTAGAACAGAGCTCTCAACACTCCGATGGCCCGGTGATTGTGGCCCGTGCGCCGCTCGACGGAGTCAACGGCCCGATCGACCTGCGGATCGAGGGCGCAGGCCGAGACTACCGCTTCCGCTACC
This sequence comes from Pseudobythopirellula maris, assembly GCF_007859945.1. Taxonomy (GTDB): domain Bacteria; phylum Planctomycetota; class Planctomycetia; order Pirellulales; family Lacipirellulaceae; genus Pseudobythopirellula; species Pseudobythopirellula maris. The sequence continues at coordinate 781,813 of NZ_SJPQ01000001.1, forward strand.
GGCTCGATGACGGCGAGTGGAACACCCTAGCCGATGGCGTGGACGGCGGCCTGCTGAGCACCCAGCAAGCGGGCGGCTTTGTCGGCACGGTGCTCGGTCTCTACGCCCGAACGCCGTAACTCGCCCTTCAGCCGGAGGCGACTGACACGCGATGGTTAGGCTGTTAGCCGCGACGACGCCTCCGAGTGGGCAGCACCGCCGCGACCGCCAGCAAGACGAGCGTCCCAGGCTCCGGCACACTCGTCTCGCCAGGCGAGTCGAGCTGTTGCCCGAACTGCGCGACCCACATGTCGTAGTCGGCCATGTCGACCACGCCGAAGCTGGCGCCCGATTCGTCGCCCGCGCCGTTCAGCGCCGAGTTGTTGCCTCCCAGGTTGTCACGCCACACGGTGAAGTCGGCGGCGTCGACCGAGCCGTCGCCGTTGAAGTCGCCTTGCAGCAAGGGAGCGACCAACGCGTAGCCGACCCCGTCGTACCAGGTGCGTGAGGCGTTGCCGTTGAGGGTCTCCCAATCGTCGATGAAGACCTGAATGTCATCGCCGTCGCCCACACTCTTGCGGCCCAGGTAGGCCCGATAGAGCAGCAGGTCGTTGTTGTCGTCGGCGACGATCTCGATCGATTCGAAGCTCTCGGCGTCGGCGTGCTGCGACCCGTAACGCCGGAAGTCCACCAGGTTGTCCTGCTCGAGGCCGGCCATCAGTCGCCAGTCCTCGTCGTTGTCGCCCCAGAAGTAGGCGAACACGTCGTAGAGCCCCGCATCAAGATCTTCGATCGTCGTGCGCAGCATGGCGGCGTTCTCGGAGCCCGACTCGTTGGACGCGTAGACGCTGCCGCCGTTGCCGTAGCCGGTGCGCTCGTGCCATTGGTTGTCGTCGGCGCCGGACGCGGCGGCGGGGCCGGTCGCGCCGATCGCGGCGCCGTTGGTGCGTGTGGTGTTCGAGTCATCGGCGTCGACGTACACGCTCTGGCCGATCACCTCGTCGCGATCGACGATGCCGACCACCGCCGCGTTGATGTTGTGGGCGGTGTTGTAGTCGCCACGAAACCAGAAAACCGACTGCGGCCCCACGCCGTGGGTGTCGGGCGCGATCGGCCTGAGGTTGTCGACCGAAGAGTTCTCGGTGACGGCGGTCCAGTTCCAATCGGAGCCGTCGTACTCGCCCTTGTAGATCTCGTGGTGATCGGTCTCGGTTTCCCATTCCGGATCACGCGGGTCGTACGGGGTGGAGATGTAGAGCGTGTTCTCGTCTCCCGGGATGAGCGCCCCCAGGCCGGTGTAGTCCTGCTCCGGGCCGTAGAGCCGCGGCCCCATCTTGGCGATCTCGTGCGACTCCCAGCTCTCGCTGTCGGGGTTCCAACGCGAGAAGTGCAGCCGGTGGTCGATCGGGTTGTTGGTGCTGCCCGCGTCGGTCGAGCCGTCGGGGTTGTTGCGAGACGTGTACAGCGCCATCAGGTTGCCTTGCGAATCGAGCGCCGCGTCGGTCGTCCAGAGGCGGTTCTGCCCCTCCCCCAGGGCGTCCGGGGCGTCGACCAGCGTGAAGTCGGTCACGTCGGGCACGGAGCCCGCGCCCGCCGTCACGTTGCTGTCGAACAGGTTCTCGTCGATCAGGTTCCCTTGCATGTCGAAGGTCTGGCCGCCTTCGATGTAGCCCGAGTAGATGCTGTTGTTGTAGTTGCGAGGGTGCGTCTCGGTCGTGGTGAAGTAGATGCGTGACTTGCCATCGGAAACGTACTTCGGGTACGCCGAGTAGCCTTGCGCCGACGACTCGAGGAATTGGCCCGCCCACTCCACCTCGTTGGTGTCCGGGTCGTAGCGGATGATATTCGGCATGTTCTGGCCAGCGCCATTGGTCGACAGCATGCCGTAGCTGCGCGAGATGTTGTAAACCTGATCCTCGTCGGACAGGTAGAAGATGTTGTGGTAGCTCACGTTGGCCTGGTTGTCCGAGCCGCCCGGGTGGGTGTTGGCGCCCGGCACGTTGTCGAACCAGTTGTAGAGCTTCTCCTCCGACCACGAAGTGCTGTCGCCCGGGTCGGTGCTCACACGGAACCGGGTGAACTCGTCGCCCAATCCGCCGTTGTTCCCGTGGTTCGCGTACATCGCCAGGTAGCGTCCGTCCGGCAAGACCAGCAGGGCCCCCACGTTGTGGTCGTCGTTCTGGATCTGGGGGTTGCCGCCCACTTGGTTCGAGAGCTGCGTGCGGACTCGGCGCCCCGTCGACGGGTTGAAGTTGACGACGTCCACGTTGCCCGGGTAGCTGCCGCCCTGCACCGTTTCGTCGAAGCCAACCGAGTTGACCAGCACGTTGCCGTTGTTCGGATCGACGATCGTCCGTTCGTCGGTGTACCAGGTCCAGTTGCCGTCGCTGTCGAACTGGATGAGGTTTCCGTTGACGCGATCGGTGATCATCCCCGGGGGCGGCGGGGGCTGAAGGCTCGCCCCGATCGCGTCGAAGGCAACGTTGCGGGCCGACCCAGAGCTAACCCGCTCGGCGCCCAGCGAGATCCGCAAGGTCGCGGCGTTGGTCGGCACCTCGGTGGCGCCGAGTTCTTCGATGAACTGCCAGCCGCCGCCGCTCGTGGTTTGGGCGCCGTAACCTTGGCCAACCGACGCCCCGCCCGAGTCGAAGAAGTCGTAAGCGATCGTGCCTAGGTCTCCCCCGTCGTTGTGGTAATAGGCGTAGGAGAGGCCCAGGTGCAGATTGCCGAGGCCGATCTCTGCGCTGTGCGGGGTGAGATCGATGTCTTGGTAGAGCAGCCCGCTGTTGGCGTCGCCGCCGATCAAGGAGCTGGCGTTCGGCAGCCCGCTGTATTGCCAACTGCCCGAGAGAAACTGGTCACTGAGGTAGCCGCTGCCCGGATCGGCGCCTCCCATCGCGGAGTCGCCAACCCACAGCGGGTTGCTGCCGGCGGAAACCGTCCACCCGCTCGGCGCCGAAAGCGGCGAGCTGTTCTCAAAGTCGCCATTGTTCACCGTCAATGCGATCTGCGCGTTCGCACAGGCCGCAGACATACAAAGCACGAACAGCATCATCGTGAAGCGATTAGAAGCCACGGCCGTCTCCCTGGAATTCAATGGTTGCCGATTCCGCCCTGCATCATGGCGACTTGAAAAGCATGGTAGCGCGATGCGTGGCCCTGCCCCTGGGCCTTAGTTGAAAAGCAATCGAGAGGTGAAGCTGAACGCTTCGCAAAGGATGGCTGACCGCCCACCGGCAAGCTGTTGGTCTGCTGGGGCGACAGCGTCATCCGAGGTTCCGATTCCGTGGGTTCATCATAGTGGCTTGAGAGACTCGCCAATAACGCAGTTGCGCAATTCAATACCGTGAACCCCCACGCCTCGCTGATCACCGTCAAGCGAAGCCCCAGCGAGTAACCTCATTCTGCTCGTGCTATATCGCCAATTGCGTTGAACGGCGATGATCCTAGCTGGCACTCCCACGAGAGCATCCTGCAAGTTGATTCGCCTACGAATGCCTCAGCGCCTGGCCAAGGCAACTCGCTTTCGGCGGGCGATCGACCCCGATCCGCGGCAAGCACAACGAGCCTTCGCCAAAGCGCGAAGCACAAACGCGGTTGCATCAATTGAGCAAATGCATGCCGCGATTGCGGCATTCTGTTGACAGTCGAGCAGCACATCCCCAGTATGGATTCTGGACATGAGAGGCGTGCCCCTTCGCAGGGGGCAAACGGCAACGGCTACCAAGTTCACAACTCTTTTCTCAAGGCGGCGACACGGAGCCGCACTCGTCATCTCGACACAGTTTTTCTCCATGGGCATGAGCCAACCGCTCTTGCCGCGACACACCTTGGGCGCTCTTACGCTTCGCAACGGAGCCGCCCGACACCAGCCCATCCCGTGGGACACGAGCCCCACGTTGGCGCTATGTACGTGTTGATTCGTTCGATCGCTCGTGGCGTAAATCGTCTTTCGTCTTCCAGGAATCAACGGAATGTGACTCCCTGCAAGTCAGGTCGAGAGGCGTCAACATGCCAATAGAATGCAACCGCTCATCTGATAAGGAAACGTTTCTGATGATCCCATTTGCCTCAAGCAAGCGGATGCGTGCGGCGTTCACGCTGGTCGAGTTGCTCGTTGTGATCGCAATCATCGGCATCCTCGTAGCGTTGCTGCTACCGGCCGTCCAGGCGGCCCGTGAGGCCGCACGACGCACGCAATGCACCAACCAACTGAAGCAATTCGGCCTGGCCCTGCACAACCACCACGACACCTTCAAGCTGCTGCCCGGCGGCTCGGCCTTGCCCTCCATCTGGGACAACGGGAACCTCCGCTACTGGAGTGACGGCGAACAAGTCGAGTGGACTTGGGTGACATCGATCATGCCTTTCATCGAAGAGCAAACGCTCAAAGACTCATTCCACATGACATACGGCAATGGAGATTGCTGGCCGAACTCGACCGGGATCCCCAGCGGCGCCTCGTTCGCCAACGTCGACCTCGTGGACAAGAGAGCTTTCCCAAGTCTGCTCTGCCCTTCCGACCCGATAGCGGCGCGGCCGATCAAGATCCGTCTCACCAACCCGCAAGGGGGAGAAATCATGGGCAGCGACGTGAATCCGCCTTCCGCGCCGGGGGTCTCTTACGTCGTCTCGATGGGCCCGACGATCCCCGATTTTTGCATGTACCCCCGCGAGTCGAACAACATCAACACGGAGGAAAACAACAGCGCGAGCGAGACACGCCGCGTCTGCATGGGGCGAGCCATGGGCTCCCAGCCATCCGGCGGCGCCGCGGCGCCGTGCATGGGAGGCAAGGCCGGCTCGGCGAGCGGCTGTGTCGCCGCTGCCGACAAGTTCGGCGGGGTCGGCATGTTCAATCGCAACCCGAACGGCAAGGCGTTTCGCAAGGTCTCCGACGGCCTCAGCAAAACCTTCATGGGCGGCGAGACGCTCTCGATGCACAACAATCGCAACTGCGCCTACTGCACCAACTTCTTGATGGCGTCGACCAACACCCCGATCAACGAGAAGCACAAGTGGGACGACCCCGATCTGATCGACATGAGCGACGGTTTCGGCGAGCCGGGCTACGCCTTCACCTCGGGCTTCAAGAGCGACCACCCAGGCGGCGCCAACATGCTGCTGGGCGACGCCTCGGTCCACTTTGTCAACGAGAGCATCGACTACTTTTCATGGAACGAGTACGGAACCATCGCCGGGCAAGAGGCGCCAGACTATATCGTAGGGAACTAGCGATTATGGACTTCCCACCACTTCCCCCCAAAGCACTACCCAGACCTTCAGTAAAGCAGATACCAGCGGGAGCCGGGCTATCCGACGTTTTTAGCTATTAGAGACGTTTGCGGCTGAGTCGCGAGTGGGGCACTCGTCGGCCAGCCCGCCAAGTGACAACGAGACCTGGGGCAAAACAGGTAATGGCGTCGCGGGCGCAGCAGCGCGGGTGACAGAATCAAGAATCACCATGGGGTAACGGACGCTGCCCTCAGAACTACTCATCTTCATCTAGGGACGATAATTATGTTACGGCATCTTTCGTTTTTGCTTATCACAGGCTGCCTCATCGGCCCCGCCGCAAGCGTCATGGCGCAAGGCTTGATTTACGTCGACGCCAAAGATGGCTACTACCCGAACAACAATCTCTACAGCACCTCCGAAGGGGCGATCGGGACCTTGATCGAGCCTGGCAACAATGACTTCGTCAACGGCGACGGCCGTTTCCCTGAAGACGGCGCCTGGCACTGGGCAAACTTCGGTTCCACCTGGGGTTCGTCCACCGAGGTGATGAACGTTTGCGGCGTTGAGTGCACCAGCGTGTACGAGTCACTCGAGGAGGACGCGCCTCTGATCGGCATGCGACTCGGAATCGAGCCGGGGGCGCAATACGCCCTCACGCCGGGAGCCGAGTACGATGTTTACGTCGCCTACTGGGGCGACGGGGGCGGCAACTGGGGCGTGCAAGCGGGCCTCGACTCCGCGGCGATGACCCTCTTTGACTTCGACGGAGCCGAAGGCGCGGTCCAAGGCTCCTTCGCCAGCAGTGGCGCCTGGGCGGTCAAGCCGCTCGACAACCGCACGGACAACAATTCGAGTGAAGACGAATTCTACCCGGCCAGCGACGACAACGATAACCCGTTCTTGGACAACACCCCCGGCGCCCCGGCCGGCTCGGCGCGTAACCTGCGCGTCGGCTTGGTCGGCACGACGATGGCCAACGCCTCGGGTCATATCGACGTGTTCATCGACGACAAAGACAGCCTGGAAGCGGGGCAACGTTCGTTCTTCGACGGCCTGGCGTTCGTTCCGGCCGGCACCCCTGTTTTCACCACGGGAGCGTTGGACCGTAGCACCGGCGGACTGACCATCACCAACCCCACACCAGCCGATTTCCAGATCAACGCCGTGAGGGTCACTTCGCCCGCGGGCAGCTTGAACGCGAATCTGTGGAACTCGATCACCGAAGACGGCTTGATCAACGACCCCGATGGCGACTGGGCCATCACTTCCCCGGTGAGCGACAGCGAAGTAGAGCTCGCCGAGAGCGACGCCGGCGACTTGGACGGCGTGACCTGGCTGAGCGGCGGCGCCACGCTGGACCTCGGGAACGTCTGGCGCAAGGGCATCTTCGAGGACATCACGATTGAGCTCGACGTCGTAGGCGGCGGCACCGTGGTGATTACTCCTGAATACACGGGCACGCCGTTCGAGACGGGCGATTTTGACGCCGACGGTGACATCGACGCCGACGATTACATCCGCCTGGTGCAAGGGCTCCACGTCGAACACGCGACCACATCAGCCGCGTACGCTTTCGGCGACATCAACGGCAGCGGCGCGGTGGACCGCAGCGACGTCTTGGCGTTTGCAGAAAACTTTAACCTGTTCAACGGTTCGGGCACTTTTGCCGAGATGGTCGAGGGCCTGTCGGTCCCCGAGCCCTCGACCGGACTGCTCTCTCTGGCCGCCACTGGACTGCTGGCCTTGCGTCGTCGCCGTCGGGCGCCCGTCGCATCGCCCGCTTCGCGGGTCGCTAACAAGGGGGTGCTCGCTGCGGCTATGCTCGTGGCGTTGCTCGCCGCCAAGCCGGTCTCAGCGGTCGAGGTGGTCAACTGGGAGATCGACCCGCTCGTTCCGAACAGCGGCTCCAATCTTAGTAACGAAGCAACCAGCTCCCCCACGGTTGGGTTGATTGACGGCAGCAACGTCCCGGAGCTCGACAGCGCCGATCAAACCGCGATTTGGGGCTCGATTCCAATCGACGTCAACCTGACCAACGGCCAAGAGGTGGTGCTGCGTGGTTCGGTCCACCTCCACGGCGGCGAGAGCATGAACAACGGGGCGTTCCGTTGGGGCATCTTCCAGGACGACACCCCCGACGAGGGAGAACCCACGGGCAGCTGGCTGGGATATCTGGCGAGCAGCTCGTCGGGCGGCGGCGGTGGGGTTGGCGATGGCCGATTGACGGCCAAGAACCCCGACGCCGGTGACTGGGAAACCGCCACGCCGATCTCGACCAACGGCACCGCCACCGAGCTGGGTGGAGGCGGCCGCATCTACAACCTCTCCGTCGGCGGCACGACCGACGGTTACGCCGACGGCGTGTACGATTACGGCATCACGATCGGCCGCTACGGCGACGAAGTGACCGTGAGCTCATTCCTCAAGCTTGCTCACCCCGAAGGTGACTACAACGACAACGGCAAGGTGGACGCGGCCGACTTCACGGTTTGGCGTGACAACCTGGGAACGGGCGCCGCACTGCCAAACCGCAGCCTCGCCAGCCATGGCGACGTGAGCATGGCCGATTACGACGTGTGGGTGAACAACTTCGGAAACGAGTACGACCACGTCCTGGGTGGCGGCACGGACACGAACTCGATCCCGCACCCGCTGTTCCCGGTCGCCCAAGTGGAAGACCCCGAAACCATGGAGCTGGTGGACGCCGAGGTCACGCCTCACTTGTCCTTCCAGTACAATCGGGTCGCTTTCTTGCTGGCGGATCACCTGAACGCCGATTACGCCCAGTTCCAGGACACCGAGATCGCGGCTCAAGCCATCGAGTCCGTCACGCTCGAGGTCAACGCCGCGACGGGCGAGGCCACGTTCAAGAACGTCTCGAGCACCGACTTCTCGATGACCTATTACGAGATCACGAGTCCCTCGGATTCGCTGGTCGAGAGCAATTGGGACAGCCTCGCCCCCGACGCGGTGATCGATGGCGTCGAATGGGATCGCGCGGCGGGGTCGAGCGACTCGATCCTTTCGGAGGTCAACCTGTTCGGCGCCCCGGCCTCGCTACCGGTCGGTGTGACGCCGATCAGCCTCGGTAATATCTGGGACACCGGCGGCGAGCAGGATTTGACCCTGTTCTTCATCGACGACGAAGGGGCGTTGATCCGGGGCATCGTCAACTACGTGGGGGCTTCGGTCGCCGTGCCCGAGCCTTCGGCGATCGTGCTCCTCTCCCTTGCGGCCGCCATGGCGGCCTCGATCCGGCGGCGGGGCTGCTGAGGCGACGCCCCCCCGGGGCTTCTCGAAGGCGAATGTCTTGAGAAGCCCCGGGGGCAGCGACACGGGGCGTTGCCTAAGTCAGGGCGCCCCGCTGAGTTCGACGCAACGTTAGGGGATAGAGTGGCGGCAATCTCATCAGATCGTTCGACATCCAATTATCTGGGAGGGTTATTGCACCACTGCTGACCGACACTGCTCCATGGGTCTGAGGACGCGTTTTCACACCTCGACACGCAGCCGTTTACCAACTGCGAGTCAACAACGTGTTCTATCGTTTTTCTCATCAAACGAGGCATGCTTCTAATGAACATACGATCGAAACTTATTGCGGCTACGCTCGGCGTCGGCCTCATGGCGATGGCGTCGAGCGCATCGGCCGCATTCACCTACTTCGACGCCGATCTGATCGGCTACACCTTGGCGGGCAGCAAAACCTCGCCCGAGACGCCCGTAGCGCCGAACACGACGATGGTCAACGGCGACCCGGTTCCCTATGTGATCGGTGTCGGTTCGGGTGGCACGGGTTGGGACAACTTGTGGCGTATCCGGGAGAACGATGGCTTTGGAAACAGGGCAACGGGCAGCCCGGTGGTCGCCGGCGGAACCAAGCCCTCGGCCGACAATGGCAGCGGCGAGCAACTTATCGGCGACATCATCGAGGCCCGAGGCGACTTTGGGGCCGACAACTCGGAGAACGTTCCTACGCTGAAAACGACCGTTGATGTCGACCCGTCTGACGAGGGCCAGGAAAAAGCGGTCTACGCCTTCTTTTGGACCGCGGGGACCGCGGGTTGGCAGATGAGCGCCTCGCTGACGAATAGCAGCAACTTGGGCCCCCCCACCCCATCGAACCCCCTGCAGCCGGTGTTCCAGGCGGGCGCCACGGGGCAAGTCGCTTACGGTGAGACCCTGGGCGAGTCGAACACAACCCACCTCTTCAACGTGTTCGACGCGAGCACCGAGAGCGGCACGCCGCCGGTTGACGCGGTTTTCCAGAACCCGCTGTACGCGAGCAACGACTTGCTGCTGACCAGCTCCGATGGGTCGAACAGCGGCGGCGCCGCCGGTGACCGACAGCTCTGGGCCGCCTTCCTGGGCAATGTGACGCTCGGCGACGAGCTCTCCGTGTTCATCAGTGAAGGCTTTTCGCTCGGCAACCTGTCGGGCGGAAACAACCGTACTTGGTACGACGGCATCGGATACGGCGACCCCATCCAGGGACTCAGCGAGTTGCCGGAGCTCGTCATTCCGGAGCCGTCGGCGATCGCCCTGCTGAGCGTTGTTGGAATCACGTGCCTCGGACGCCGCCGCAACCGAAGCTGATTCCCACCGGGCTAAGCATCACACGACATCCGCAAGCCCCGCGGGTTCCCCACGGAACCCGCGGGGCTTTTTTGGTGCGGAAGAAGCCGGGCTCTAACTCAACACGCGGAAGAGCAAAACGCCCCAGCATCACGCCAACCGCACGCGCGGCGCACTCGAGCGCAGATCCTCGGAGCGGGTGAGTTCATCGACCGTTCGTGCCGATCGTAGCCTTGACTTTGGCATGGAATCGCATGCCAATGCCCTCTTCCCGGGCGCAAGGGATGACAAGCTTTGCGGTAGGCCGAGCCCCCCGCTCGGATCGCGGAGTGGGCCATCAATTGCCGCCACAGGTCTTGCCCAGGCTTGGTCGCTTTGAGAACGAAGCACGCGAACGTTTGTGGATTATTCTCATGAAATGACGCTCCACCGCAGATGGCGAAGAACTGCTCACGACGGATCCCCTAGAGCGGTTTTCGAATAGGTGTGGACGAGCGGGGAAGCGATTAGCGGCGTGGCGAGGAAGCCGAAGCAGGCAATGCGGTGCATTGTCGATGCAGGCTGACGAAGCCATGACGCCGATCGCGAGCCGAGCGTCTACACCTATGAGCAAACCGCTCTAGGCCGCAGCCGTGGCCCAGCGAGCGACCTGCCGCGGCTCCGTCGGCTCCCCCGTAGCGGCGCCTGCAGACGGTCCGACGAAGACAACCTGACTGGCGGCTGCCTGGAGGCTCCCTTCTTACGCAGAAGCGGCAGTGCTCATTTTGCTGACTGGGCAGTGAACCGCGCCACATCAGCTTCGGCTCGCTCGGCGAGCGGGCTATCGGTCTCGCGATAAGCGTTGGCTCTCGCCTCGAGCAAGTGCAACTGCCACGGCGCGTGGGGCTCGAGCGGAGCGAAAGCGTCGACAACCCGCGTGGGGTCGTCGCCCTGCATCGCGACCAGCACACGCGTGATCCGCCGCATGTACTCGAGTCGGTGCGTGACAAAGGGCTCCTCCAGCAAGCCGTAGACCCGCTGGCAAGCCTCGGGTCCCCGTTGGGCGAGGTCGACCGCTCGCTCGAGAGCCAACGGCATCAGCGTCGCGAGCCCCCAAGGCTCTTCGCGCAGGCTCGACATCATCGCCGCGAGCGAAGCCTCCGATTCGTCCGGCGAGCCGGAGTACCAGTAGTAGATGGTGCGAACCGCGTGCACGTCGCTGGGATGAAGACCCGCAAGCGGCGCGACCAGTTCGAGGCAGCCTTGCTGGGCGTTCTCCGCCATGCAGTGCCCCAGAACCAGGCGGAGCACGGCGCTGTCGGGCTGCCGATGGGCTTCGGGCCAGGCGGCGAGAGACTGCTTGAAATCGCCGAGTCGGTAGTACTCGAGCGCGGCGAGGAGCTGTTGGTCTTCGGGCCGCGTCAGCAACGCGTTGGAGAGAACGCCTTTGTGGATAAGGTTGTTCGCCTGACGCACCAGTTCAACCCGCCGCCAATCGACCGGATCGCCTTGCAAGCTAGGTCGGTGCCACCCCTCGTTGGAGAGCAGCGCGCGCGCGCCTTCCACGGCGAAACCGCTGGGCTGACCGACGGTCTTGGCAAATCGGTACTCGAGAATCGTCCGGTCGTCCGTGTTGATCTCGACGCCGGGCATGCCCGAAACGTGGTCGACCCATTCGGCGTTGGCGACAAAGTGTGAGAGGAACCCCTCCACGCCCGGCGTTCTCCACACCTTCTCGAGGGCGGTCCGCACGACGGGGTCTTCGAGGCGCGTGCGCAGCTCTTGCTCGGAGTAGAGAATCGGCTCGTTCGAGCAGACCAATTGCATATCGACGGGCAAGGTTTGCCAAACCTCCACGTGCTTAAAAGCGCTGCGCACCGTGGCGAGCACCGTGGCCACCGTGGCGTTGTCGATCTCGTAAGCCTGCAAGAATTGCACGAACACACCGCCCCGGTTCAGCCGGCGGCTGGCGGCGGCGTAAAACTCTTCGGTGTACAGCGTGGCGACGCCAGCCCGGTAAGGATTCGAAGGCTCGGAGATGATCACGTCGTATTTGTCGTCGGTGGTGAAGACCGTCTCGCGCCCGTCGTTGTAGATGCGGCGGACCTCGGGGTGGTTGAGCGCGTCGAAGTTCACCGGCGCACAGAGCTCCACCATCTTGTCGATGGCCGGCTCGAGTTCGACCGCGTCGACACGCTCGACGGCGCGCATCTCGGCGAGCCACCCGACCGACTCCCCGGTGCCGAGCCCGATGACCATCGCGGTCTTGGGGTCCTCGTGCAGCACGGCCCCAAGCAAAGCGACGCCCACCTGCGTCGAGGCGTCGGAGATGCTATTGCCATCGACCTTGCCGTTGACCACGAACTCGTAGCCGTCGAAGTCGCGGACGCCGATGCTCGCCTCGAGGCCGTCGGCCTCCCAGGCCAAGCCGCGGCGATTCTCGACGAGCAAAAACTCAACGGCGTTCGGCTCGAACGAGGGGAACTTGGCTCGTCCTGCGCCAATGCCGCTGTGCCGCCAGCCGGCGGTGGGACCGGTGAAGCAAGCCAGCACGACCGTGGCGGCCGCCAAGAGGCCTACCGTCAGCTTGGTTCGGGCGCCGCCCCGGCGGTCGCACGCCACGAGCAGCACGGAAAGGAGCGCCAGCCCGCCGCCAATGGCGACCCACATGCCCGGCGCTGTCAACAACGGCAACGCCCCAAAGCCCGCCACCAGCGAGCCGCTGATGGCCCCGAGCGTGTTCCAGGCGTAGGCGACCCCCACCTGACGGCCCACGCCGCGGCGCCCCTCGCCGAGCAACGCGATCAGCAACGGGAACTGCAACCCGCTGACGATCGCCACACCCAAAACGACCGCCGAGGTCACTTGCAGCCAGCCGCCCGTGAGCGCTGCGAACGATTCGGCGTTCTGCGTGAGCCAGGCGGCGTGCACGGCGAGCCGGTCGCCCGCGGCGTAGGGTACCATCGTGAAGAAGGCCTCGAGCCCGCAGGTTAGCGCCAAGGCCCCGAGGGTGGGAGTGACCCAACGCGAAAAGATGAGATTGTAGAGCAAGCCCCCCAAACCGATGCCCAGCAACGCCACCCCTAGGATCGTCCCGAACGTGAAGGTCGTCCCGCCGAGAATCGGGGCGAGCATCCGATACCAGACGATCTCGAGGGCGAAGAAGGTGAACCCGGCCGCCGCAGCGGTCGCATAGATCAGCCCCCTCATCCCGCCGCCGCCCTGCTCGCTGTCGCCCTGCCCCGCCGTAAGTCGTTCCGTAGCAGAGCTTTGGACCTCTTCGGCATCGGAAGGCGCCGCGCTGCTCTCGACGGGAACAGGATCGAGACCCCGCGCCACTCGGATCGCTACCAGTCCCGCCAGAAGACTCAGGCCACAACCGAGCATCAGAGTCGAGAAGGAACCGAGCTGCTCGAGCGCGTAGAAAGTCGCGACCACCGAACCGAAGACAGCCCCCAAGGTGTTTACGCCGTACAAGATGGCGAGAGCGCCCCGGTGGGAATCGTGCGGGCGCGTGGCGCTGCGGCTGATAGCCGGCAGAGTTCCGCCCATCAAGAACGCCGGGACGCCCATGACGAAGGCAGCCAAGCAGAGCCGAACCGCCGTGGCGCCGGTGATGCCGAGCGCGTCTTGGCCTCCCAACGCCAAGTAGAAGTGACCGGCCGCCGCCAGCAAGATCGGGCTGACGGCCACGGCGATCGAGATGCCGACCTCCAGCTGGCCGTACATCCTCAGCGGCTTGGCGGCGAGCTCCGTTCTCCTGCCGAGCACCGCGCTGCCCACCCCCAGCCCGGCCATGAAGATGGCGAGCACGGCCGACACCGCTCCGGTCGTGGCGCCGAAAATCAGCCGCAGTTCACGCATCCAGGTGACCTGGAACACCAGCGCCGAGCAGCCCGAAAGGAACACGAGCATGGCGAGCAGCGGCAAAGGCGGCACACGCTGGAGAGCGGACTTGCGCGACTCCTTGTGAGACTTCTTCTTAGGAGCGACGTCTTTGGCTTCGGAAGACTTTTTCTTGGATCGGGCCACTTGGCGGTGCGCCTCAGCTGTAGAGTGAAATCTTGAAAAGTGTCGCCTGCCCCGGTTTGGTTGCTCGAGCTGATCGAGACACGCACCAGGGGGCCGCGGAAGATGATCGACACGATCTTCGCCGGATCATCCCTGAGCAATCTAGCATGTTAACCTGAAGCGAAGCAGCCGCGTGGGGTTCGATCCGCACGCCAAATATTACAACGCCGCCAAGCTAGGTCGCGGGCGCGGGGCGGCGGGGTTGGCGAGGCGTTATCGATTGTTCGGCTGCCCAGAAACTTGAGAGACGCCCCCTCTCTCCCGCAGCGGGCATACGACATTGATTTGCGCAATTGCGAAGCCGAAAAATGGCATACTCCCTTCTCGTAATCGATCCGCGTTGCGGAGCGGCTGCCGAAAGGTTTGCCGCCCGCCGACGCCGACTCATCTCTCCCAATCGATTCGACCCCTTATCCACAGCGCCATGCCCATTCTCCGAACCGGCTGCCGGTTTCTGTTTCTGATTCTCTTTGTGGCGAGCGGCTCCCACGCCCACGGCCAAGAGTTGCCTCGCATCACCGAGGGCGGCGACGGCTTTGCCGTGATTGCCAGCGGCCAACCCGCCGCCGTATGGGTTGATCCCGCGGCGCCGGTCGGCGTGCAACGCGTCGCCGAATGGTTTGCCGACGACCTGGAGCGGCTGACCGGCGTTCGGCCGTCGGTGACATCGGGCGAACAACCTCCCGCCGAGCCCTGCGTTCTCGTAGGCGTGCTGGGCTCCGGGGGGGTGATCGACCGCGTCGTTGAGTCGAAGAAAATCGACACGAGCGAGGTGAAAGGCAAGCGCGAGGCGTCGCTCACGCAGTCCGTCGAGCAGCCCGCCGAGGGGCTCGATAACGCGCTCGTGATTGCCGGGAGCGACAAGCGCGGCGCCATTTACGGCCTGCTCGACCTGTCGCGAGCGATGGGCGTCTCGCCCTGGTACTGGTGGGCCGACGCGCCCGTCGAGCGCCGTGAAAACGCTTATTGCGCCCCCCAGGCCCACGTTCGTCCGGAACCGAAAGTCCGCTACCGCGGCATCTTCATCAACGACGAGGCGCCCGCCTTGTCGAACTGGGCGAGCGACAACTTTGGCGGCTTCAACAAGGACTTCTACGCCAACGTTTACGAGCTGATCCTCCGCAACCGCGGCAATTTCTTGTGGCCCGCCATGTGGGGCAACGCGCTGTTCGACGACGACCCCGACAGCCAGCAACTGGCTGACGAGTTGGGTGTCGTGCTGAGCACCTCGCACCACGAGCCGATGATGCGGGCCCACGCCGAGTGGTCGCGGTACGGCGAAGGCTCGTGGAATTTCGAGCGTAACCCCGAGAAGCTCAAGGAGTTCTGGAGCGAGGGCATCCGCCGCATGGGCGACCGCGAGAGCGTGGTCACCCTCGGTATGCGAGGCGACGGCGACAAGCCGATGACCCAGAGCGCCAACATCGATCTCCTGCAGCGGATCGTCGCCGCGCAACGCGAGATCATCGCCGAGGAACGCGGCGAGGACCACACAAAGACCCCGCAGGTTTGGGCCCTCTACAAAGAGGTGCAGGAGTACTTTGACCGGGGCATGCGTGTCCCCGACGACGTGATCCTCTTGCTCTGCGACGACAACTGGGGCAATGTTCGCCGCCTCCCCCGCCCCGACGAGCCGCGCCACCCCGGCGGTTACGGCATGTATTACCACTTCGATTACGTCGGCGATCCGCGCAACTACAAATGGACCAACACGAACTCCCTGCCGCGGGTGTGGGAGCAAATGAACCTCTGCTGGCGACACGAGGTCGACCAGATCTGGGTCGTCAACGTCGGCGACATCAAGCCGATGGAGGAGCCGATCGACTTCTTCCTCACGCTGGCGTACGACCCCGACCGGTTCCCCGCCGAGAGCATCGGCGAGCGATTGGACGCCTGGCGCGTGGGATGGGCCCGCGAGCAATTCGGCCCCGAGAAGGCCGAGGAGGTCGCCTCGCTGCTGCGCCGCTACGCCAAGTATGTCGCCCGCCGAACGCCGGAGCAGCTCGACGCGAACGTCTACAGCCTTACCAACTACGACGAATGGCCACGCGTGGTCAACGAGTGGCGTGACCTGATGCGCGACGCCGAACGGATCGAGAAAGCGATTCCCGATCGCTCGCAGTCGGCCTACTACCAACTGGTGCTGCACCCGATCCTGGCCGTTGGAAACTTGCACGAGCTCTACTTCGCCGTGGCCGAGAACCACGCCCTCGCCGACCAGGGCGACCCGGCGGCCAACAAGCGTGCGGACGACGCCGAGCGGCTGTTCGCCCGCGACCAGGAGCTGACCCGCCGGTACCACGAACTCGAAGGCGGCAAGTGGAACCACATCATGAGGCAGGTCCACATCGGCTACACCAGCTGGAGAGACCCGCGAGAGCAAGTGATGCCCGAAGTCCGCCGCGTGGCGGCCGACGCCGCGAGTGGCCAAACGCCGTCTGCCGCTCAGGACGCCAAGGACGATCACCTGCCGCCCAACGCGCGGGGCTTTGTCGAACAGAACGGCTACGTTTCGATCGAGGCGCCGAGCTTCTCCCGAGCGACCGAAGCCGACGGGGTCCGCTGGCGAGTGGTTGCCGATCTGGGCCGTGTCGGCTCGTCGGTGATCAGCACGCCGGTCGCCGCCGCGGCTTCCGCCGTGGGCGAGGGCCCTTGCCTCGAGTACCCGATCTTTCTCACCAGCAGCGGCCCGGTGAGTGTTGAAGCCCACCTCTCTCCGACACTCGACTTCTACGGCAACGACGAGCACGGCATCCGCTTCGGCGTGTCGATCGACGACGCCGAGCCGGTCGTGGTCGACATGCACGCCGACCGCAGCACGAACCACTCGAACCCCAATCCGTGGCGCCGCCGGGTTTCGGCCGCGATCCACGTCGCCGCAACGCCTTCGATCGACGCGACCGCCGGAGCGCACACGCTGCGGTTCTGGCGCATCGACCCGGGGGTCGTGCTGCAAAAATTGGTCGTCAAAACCGGCGAGGTGGCCCCGAGCTACCTCGGACCGCCAGAGAGCCCCCGGGCCGACTGAGCCTCGCTAGCGACAGCCGCCACTCGGCGGCGGCTGTCGCCTTGGGCGCCTGCAGGTGATGGGTCTAGAGCGGTTTGCTCATAGGTGTAGACGCTCGGCTCGCGATCGGCGTCATGGCTTCGTCAGCCTGCATCGACAATGCACCGCATTGCCTGCTTCGGCTTCCTCGCCACGCCGCCAATCGCTTCCCCGCTCGTCCACACCAATTCGAATACCGCTCTAGCCGAAGAAGCCCGCCGCCCACTGCGCGGCGGCATCCCCCCTCTGCAACAGCATCGCGGGGCTGGCGGGCCTAGTTCGAATCGCAACGATGTGCAGCGATCGCGGCGGCGTGAATCGGCGGCGATCGAGCGAAAGGCTCACTACGAAGTTGGGCAGTGCACTCTAAATCGATGCGATTGAGAACCCGCCATCGACCACGATGTTCTGGCCGGTCACGAAGGACGAAGCCTTCGGAGCCGCCAGCCAGACCGCGGCGCCGGCCAGTTCTTTCGCACTGCCGAAGCGGGCCATCGGGGTGTGATTGATGATTTGCGAGCTGCGGTCGGTCATCGACCCATCCTCGTTGTAGAGCAGCTTGCGGTTCTGGTCCGCCGGGAAGAAGCCGGGGCTGATCGCGTTGACGCGCACGCCGCGCGTGGCCCATTCCAGGGCGAGGTACTTGGTGAGGTTGATCACCGCGGCCTTGGCGGCCGAGTAGGCGCCAACACGCGACACCGGGTTCATGCCCGCCATCGACGCGATGTTGATGATGCTGCCCCGCCCCGCGGCCAGCATCGCCTCGCCAAACACGAGCGAGGGGAACAGGGCGCCGCCCATCAGGTTGAGATCGAACACGTGCCTCCACGCCTCTTCGGGCACGTTGCAAGGGCTCTCGCCCGGCAGCAAAGTCGCCTTGGGGTGGTTCCCACCTGCGGCGTTGAACAACACGGTGGTCGGCCCGAACTCGTCGGCGACAACACGCTCGGCGTGGCGGAGCGAGTCGTTGTCGATGGCGTCGACCCCTTGGAACAAGGCGATGCCGCCGGCGCCCGTGATCGCCTTCACCCGGTCCTTGCCGCGTTCTTCGCTGCGGCCCATCACCGCCACCCGGGCGTTGAAGCCCGCGAGTGACTCCGCGATGTATCCGCCCAGCGTGCCCGTGCCGCCGATCACAACCACCACTTCGTCGCTCAGATCAAAAATGCCCGAGTCGGGGTGTCTGCTTCCTGGCAGTGCGGCCGCACTTCCGCTGGCGTGGATCTCTGTCGAAGAGGGGGTCGTCATTCCGGGGTAGGTTCCGTAGTTAAAGAGCCGCCAAGTTCTTTGGCGTGTAGCGCCGTGGTGCCGCGTTGAACAACCACACGGATGCGAAAGGAGCCGTCACCCGGTCGAGCGATAGCGTTCGCCGGATACGCATACTCCAGACTAAGCAACAACACCGGAGGCAGCGATAGCTACGTATACGCAAATCAATGCCGCGATCGCGTCACCCCGCGCCGCGCTCAGAAGCCCGCAAAATCGCGAGACGCAAAGTCCGAAAAAGACCTAACTTCCTTGGCTATTCTGCCGAAAACGAGCGGGGGTCGTGCCGACCCTCTTCTGGAAGAATTGGATGAAGTAACCGATCGATCCAAAACCGGCGAGCTTCGCGATGCGTCCCACGGGATAGCCGGTGCTCAGCAGCAACCGCTTGGCGTGACCCAGCCGCACCCGTTGGATCTCTTCGAGAATCGTGCGTCCCAAAACCTCACGGAATCGCTTCTCGAGGTTGCGTCGAGAGACCGCCACCTCTTGGATCACCATCTCGGCGGTCACGTCCCGAGCCAGGTCGCGATGGATGATCTGCAGCGCCGCGGCGACGTCTTCGTCTTCGACCGCCACGATGTCGGTCGAACGCCGGGTCACCACCCCCTTGGGCTCGACTCGGATGATGCGCGACTTCTTGATGCGACCCGACATCAACCCATCGAGCAACGCCGCGGCGTGGTAGCCGGCGGACTCGACATCGAGCGCGACGCTCGAAAGGGGCGGGTCCGACAGGTCGCAAAAGACCTCGTCGTTGTCGACGCCGATCACCGCGATGTCCTCCGGCACCCGCAGGCCGGCGAGGGCGCAAGCCTCGAGCACCTCCCGGCCGCGGTCGTCGTCGCAAGAGAACAGCCCCACGGGGGTCGGCAGTCTGGCGATCCATTTCGCCAGCGTCCCCTGCTCGTTCTCCCAAGCGCGAGCGCGGGCGCTCTTGGGAGGCGAGTAGACCCACGGCTCGTACCCCTTCTTGCCGAGATGCTCGACGAAGGCCGTCTCACGCCGCGAAGACCACCCCCGATCGCTGCTCCCCACGTAAGCGAAACGCGTGAACTGGCGGTCGAGGAGGTGATCGGCGGCGAGACGCGATACCTTGACGGCGTCCGAACTCACCTCGGACAAACCGTGCAGCGGGCTGTCCGGCTGGAGTTGCTCGTCGGTCAGCCCGATCGCCACGGTCGGCAAATCCGCCTCGAGAATCCGCTTGGCGATCTTGCTATTCGGGATCCGCGCGATGATCCCGTTGCCCCCCCACTGCTTCATCAGCGGCACGGTGTGCTCGTAGTCGCCGGGGCTGATGTGAAAACTCCACTGACCGTTCTCGCGGCAGTAGCGCGCGATTCCGTTCAAGAGCTCGCGGCCAAAGCTCCGCGAGGTCTCGACGAGCAGGGCGACTTTCGCCTTGGGGCCCTTGGAACGCGCGACGGGTTCCGTTTTGTCTGGGCTCATCGCAAGTCTGTCTGGGCTCATCGCAACCAACGCAAGGAAGAGGGCTGCCGGCGTCCCAAGCCAGCTGACACGGGACACACGATTATGTGTGAACCGCAAGGCGAATAACAGCACGACAATGTCGTCTTTGCGCACATCGATGCGACTTCCCCGCCTGTTGACCGGCAACACTTGCGTCCGCAGGCCGCCGCGGGTCTTGGATCACGGCGTGACGCGGAACCCGACGGACTGAACCTCGGACGAGTTGGCCCCCAGCATCAGGGTGAACTGGCCCGGCTCGACGGTCCATTGCATGTCGCGGTCGTAGAAGGCCAGGTCGTCGGGGCCCAGCGTGAACGAGACCTCGGCGGTCTCTCCGGGTGGGAGCGTCACGCGCCGGAACCGCTTGAGCTCTTTGACCGGCCGGGTCACGCTGCTTTGCTCGTCGCGCAGGTAGAGCTGCACCACCTCGTCGCCGGGCCGGTCGCCCTTGTTGGTCACTTCAGTGGTCACCGTGATCGAGCCGTCCGCACCGATCTCGGGCGACGACAGGCGGGGCGCCGAAATCTCGAAGGTCGTGTAGCTAAGCCCCCAGCCGAACGGGTACAGCGGGTCGGTGGAGCTGAACAGATACTGACGGCGGGCGGTCGGCTTGTGGTTGTAAAAAATCGGCAGCTGACCCACCGAGCGAGCCACACTCACCGGCAGCTTGCCGCCGGGGTTCGTGTCGCCGAACAACGCCCCCGCGATGGCGTTGCCCGTTTCTTGACCGAGATACCAGCAGTCGAGGACGGCGGCCGTCTTCTCGGCGATGGCCCCGATGGCGAGCGGCCGCCCGTGGATCAGCGTGATGACGGTCGGCTTGCCCAAGGCGAGCACCGCCTCGCAAAGAGCTTCTTGCTGGCCAAACATACGCAAATCAGAGCGGTCGCCGAGGTGCTTCTCTGAGTACCCCTCACGGCTCGTGTGCTCGTTGCCGCCCACGGCGAGGATCACGATATCGGCGCGTCGCGCGACTTCGACCGCCGCCTCGATCCGCTTCGCGTTCTCGGCGGGATCCGAAGGGGTCACTTCGTGCGTGTAGAGGGCCCGTCCCTCGGTGATGCGGCAGCCTTCGGCGTGCTCCACCGAAACCTCGCCCGCGTCGATCGGCCCACGCAAGCGTTGGCGGATTCCCTCGAGCAGGCTCACGGCGTAAGGGGGCTCGTCGCTGTAGCCGCCGAGCAACGTCTCCGCCGCGTTGGGCCCGATGACCGCGATCCGCTGCGACTTGTTGGGGTCGAGCGGCAACAGCCCGTCGTTCTTGAGCAGGACGATCGCTTTGTCCGCCGCCTCGCGGGCGAGCTCGCGCGCCTCCGCGTTGCAGGTGACACGCTCGGCCGCGTCCGGATCGGCGTAGGGGTCGTCGAACAACCCGGCCAGGAACTTGGCCCGCAGCAGGCGGGCGACCGAACGATCGATCAGCTCTTCCTCGAGGAGCCCCTCACGCACGGAATCGACCAAGGTCGGGAAGGCCTCGGGCTTGGGCAGTTCGATGTCGACCCCGGCCTCGACCGCGAGCCGGGCCGCTGCGGCTTGCGATTCCGCCACGGCGTGGCGGGTCTCCAGCTCTTTGACGGCCGAATAATCGCCGACGACATAACCGCGGAACCCCCACTCGTCGCGGAGGATGTCGCCCAGCAGCCAACGGTTGGCGTGCGACGGCACGCCGTCGATCTCGTTGTACGACGCCATCACGGCCATCACGTCGGCCTGCTGAACCGCCCTGCGGAACGGCGGGAAGAACGCCTCGCGGAGGACCCGCTCCGAGATGTTCGCCGGGCCGATGTTCGTGCCGTTCTCCGGTTCGCCGTGGCCGGTCATGTGCTTGAGAGTCGCGAACACGCGGCCCTCGGCCAGCGGTTGGGGGTCGTTCTGTCGGCGGTCGCCTTGCAGGCCGCGCACGGCGGCCATGCCCATCATCGAAACCAGGTAGGGGTCCTCGCCAAAGGTCTCCTCGATGCGTCCCCAGCGGGGGTCACGCGCCACGTCCACCACGGGCGAGAGTGCTTGCCTCACGCCGCGCACGGCGATCTCTCTGCCGATGACCCGATTGACTCGCTCCACGAGGTCCGGGTCCCACGTGCTCGCCAGCGCGATCGCTTGCGGGAAGTGGGTAGCCCCACGCGCTTTGTAGCCGTGGAGTCCCTCTTCGTGGAACATCGCCGGGATGCCGAGCCGTGTTTCCTCGATCAGGTGCCGCTGGATCTGGTTGACGAAATCGGCCGTCTCGCGCGGCCCGCGGGCCGGTTCGAAGCCGACGTCGCCCTCGCCCTTGATGTCGCTGGGGCGGGCGATCTGCCCGATGCCGTGCGGCATCGCCTCGCGTGCCCGGTCGCTGTTGAACGAGCCGTCGGCGTTCGGAAACGATCCCTTTTCGTCCCACACGCACGTCATCTGGGCGACCTTCTCCTCGAGGGTCATCCGGCCGAGCAGGTCGGCCACCCGGCGATCGACGCTCAGGATAGGGTTCTTGTAAGGCGGCGCCTCTTGGGCGTTCGCCTCGGACAATGCGATGGTCAGGATCGATGCGATCACGCATAGCAAATGGATCATGGTGCTGCTCGGCTCGTCGTGGGTGGCTGATCGGTTTCCCGCTGCTGTCTTCAGGCGGGCTGCGGAGTCACTCGTTTCGTCGCACGGCGTCGCGGATCATCTTGGCGTCGTACACGCAGCCGCCCCATGCCCCGCCGCTGAGGGTTTGCAGCGCGGCCCAGAGTCGGGTGTCGTCGTGCAGCCCTTCGGCTTCGGCCAGGTCGTCGCGCGAAGGGCGCCGGTCGAGCTCCTCGGCTCCCCACGCCTGGTCGCGAGTCCCGTGCGTGTCGCCGATCAGGTTGACCGACCCCGACGCCTGAGCGGGATCGATCGTGATCTCGATCTGGTCGCCGTCGAGCAGCTTTCCGATCGGCCCGCCGGCGAGGCCCTCGGGGCCGATGTGGCCGATGCACGCCCCGGTCGAGACGCCCGAGAACCGGGCGTCGGTAATCAGAGGGACCTGCTTGCCCCACGCCAGATGCTTGAGCGCCGAGGTCAGCTGATAGGTCTCCTCCATGCCCGTGCCGATCGGCCCCGCCCCGGCAAGCACGATCACATTGCCGGGCGACAAGCCGTGCTCTTCGGGCGATTTGATGGCCGCCATCGCCGCGGCCTCGCTGGTAAAGACCCGCGCGGCCCCCGTGTGGCGGTAAACGCCCTCGCGAAACAGCGAGCGGTCGATCGAGGTGGCCTTCACCACGGCCCCGTCCGGGGCGACGTTGCCGGTGGGGAACGCCAGCGTGCCGGTGAGGCCTTGCTCCGCGGCGCGCTCGGGCGAGTAAATCACGTCGTCGGGGTCGACGCCGTCGGACTGGCGGAGTTGCTCCCGCACCCGCCACCGGCGGTCCGACTTCTCCCACGCGTCGAGCACCTTGTCGAGCGGCTCGGCGAGCGCGGTTTTGGTCGACGTGTTGAGCAGGCCGAGACGACGGAGGTGCAACATCACCTCCGGAACCCCGCCGGCGAGAAAGACGCGCACGGTCGGGTGGTCGGCGGGCCCGTTGGGCAAGACGCTCACCAGCCGTGGCGTGGTGCGGTTGATCTCGGCCCAATCGTCGACCGTCGGCCGCCTGAGGCCGGCGGCGTGGGCGATCGCCGGCACGTGCAGCAGCAAGTTGGTCGATCCCCCGAAGGCGGCGTGGACCACCATCGCGTTCCTGATCGATTCTTCGGTCACCATATCGGCGGTCGTCAGACCGGCGGCCCGTTGGTTGGCGACCGCGCGGGCCGAGCCGCGCGCCAGCTCGAGCCACACGGGCTGCCCGCTCGGCGCCAACGCCGAGTGGGGCAGCGAGAGGCCCAGGGCCTCGCCGATGACCTGCGACGTGGCGGCCGTGCCGAGGAACTGGCATCCGCCCCCCGGCGTGGCGCACGCCCGGCAGCCCAGCTCGGCCGCCTCGCGCAGCGTGAGCTCGCCGTGGCTGTAGCGGGCGCCGATGGTCTGTATCCTGCCGGCGTCTTCGCCCGAGACGGGGGGCAGCGTGACCCCGCCCGGGACAACCACGCCCGGCAGGTCGGGCGATCCGGCGAGCGCCATCAGCATGGCGGGGTGGCCCTTGTCGCAAGTGGCGACCCCGATCACGCCCTTGCGTGTGGGCAACGAGCGGATGAGCCGACGCAGCACGATCGCCGCGTCGTTGCGGTAAGCCAGGCTGTCGTACATGCCGCGGGTCCCCTGCGAACGCCCGTCGCACGGGTCGCTGCACGCGGCGGCGAACGGGATGCCGCCCCCGGCGCGGATCTCGCGGGCCGCGGCTTCGACCAGTAATCCGACCTCCCAATGACCGGTGTGGTAGCCCAGAGCGATCGGCTCGCCGTCCGGCGCACGGAGCCCTCCCTGCGTGCTGAGGACCAGGTACTCATCACGGCCGAGCTCGGCGGGGTTCCACCCCATGGCCGCGTCTTGGGTCCAGCCGAAGAGGTCGCCGCTCGGCCGGCTCCGCAGGGCGGAGTCGGTCAGCGGCAACGAGCCCGCGGGCCCCTTGGCCGAGGTGACGACCGCCGTCAGCTCGGGCCCGCTCGGGAACCAGTCGTCCTGCGCCAAGGTGGGTTGCTTAGCCGCCATTCGTCATTCACCCCGCCGGTGTCATGGGAAGCAACATCGACAACAGCAGGGTCATCGCCATCGACACGGTCCCCAGGATCGCAAGCAGCGGCGTCCAGGTCTGCAAGGTTTGCACCTCCGAGAGCCCGCCCATGCGAGCGAAGATCCAGAAGCCGCTGTCGTTCATCCACGAGCCGACCAACGAGCCGGCGCCGATCGCCGTGCCCAGGTAAACCGGGTGGAAGCCGAGCGCCACGCCGCTCGTCATGGCGGCGAACATGCCCGACGTGACAATCATCGCAGCGGTGCTCGACCCCTGAGCGAACTTGATCAATGCGGCGACGGCGAAGGCCAGCAGCAGCAGGCCGACGCCCCTGGTGGCGGACTCGCCGAACAAGTCTTGGATGGCGGGCGCCAGGCCGGCGATCTTGAGCATGCCGCCAAACGCCCCGCCCGCCGCGGTGATGAGCACGATCACCGCCCCGCTCATCAGGCCGTGCTCCACGGACCTCGCCAGATCCTGCAACGAACGGCCCCGGTTCTTGCGGAGCGTTCCCAACGCCAGGAAAGCGGCGACCAGCAGCGCCGTGTTCGGATTGCCAAGCACTTGCAACGCGTTGGCGAGCGGCGTCGCCAACTCCAAGCCGGCCGAGGAGACCGTGGTTTTGGTCGCGATCAGCAGCAGCGGCACGACGATCGGGGCCAGCGAGGCCCAGATGCTCGGCAGGTCGCTGTCGTCCGGCGCATCCTGCAGCAGCAACTCGTCGGCCGGCGACTCCTCGGCGGGAGGGGCGACCTCGATCCGCTTGTCGATCCAGCCCGCGAACAGCAGGCTGGCCAGCGCCGCCGGCGCCGCCACCGCCGTTCCGATGAGCATCATCGTGCCGATATCGATGCCGAGCTCGCTGGCGATCACCAACGGGCCCGGCGTGGGCGGGATCAGCGCGTGAGCCGAGGCGCACGACGCGGCGGCCACCAAATACTTGACGTACGAGCCCCCGGTCCGCCGGTACATCGAGCGAGCCAACGGGACCAAGAGATAAAATACCGTGTCAAAGAAAACCGGGATCGCCACGACAAACCCGCTGGCCATGAGCGCCGTGGCGCCGTGGCGTTCGCCCATCAGGCCGAGGAACATCCGCACGATGCGGTCCGCGGCGCCGCTCTCGGTCATCGCGATGCCGATGATCGCCGCGAGCGAGATCACCACCCCCACCGAGGCCGCGGTGGCGCCGAAGGCCTCGACAACCCTGGGGGCCTTCTCGTCCCATCCGCCCGGCGCCATCAGGCTCACGGCCAGCGCGGCCGAGATCAGCGCAAGGAAGGCGTGGATCCGGAGAAAGACGATCCCGCCCAAGACGACCGCGATGCCGACGAGCAGGATCAGGAAAGGGGACCAGCTGGTCATAGAGCAAACGACCAGAAGGTCTTAACTCAAGCAAGGATGAGAAGGGAGAAGAACCACAGTTTACTCCATGGGGCCGCGCGTTCGCAATGATGTGTTTACGACGATCGCGTGTTGTTTTCACTCAAGGCATTGCCTCCAAGCCTTTCTCCTGCAAGGCTAACGATCCACCCCAGGTCAACTCTTAAGAATCGCCTCCTCTACGCACAAGCTCTGCGCGCCTCATGCTGCTTTACAACACCTCATCGGGGCCGATCCTGCGCGACGCCTCGCGATACGCCCGCATCGACCAGCCCTGGAGCGACTTGGTCAACAAGCCCGATCTGCCGGAGTTGTTGGCCGGCCAAGCCGGGCGGCTCGCGGAAGACCCGGCTCTCGCTGCGCTGGCCGAATCGCCCCTGGCGCCGCTCGGCGAGCGGCAAGAGATCTGGGCCGCCGGGGTGACTTATTACCGCAGCCGCACCGCGCGGATGGAGGAGTCGAAAACAGCCGGCGGGGGCAGTTTTTACGACCGCGTGTACGAGGCCGAACGCCCCGAGATCTTTTTCAAAGCCACGCCGCACCGCACCGTCGGCCCCGGCGGGTCGATGCGGCTGCGGAGCGATTCAAAATGGATCGTCCCCGAGCCCGAGCTGGTGCTGGTGGTCGCTCACACCGGCAAGATCGTTGGCTACACGATCGGCAACGACCTGAGTTGCCGCGACATCGAGGGCGAGAACCCGCTGTACCTCCCGCAGGCGAAGACCTTCGACCGCTGCGCGGCCGTGGGCCCGGCCATTTATGTTCCGCAGGCCGGTTCAATCGGCAACGACTCGTCGGTTACGATGCGCATCGAGCGCGACGGCGCCGCCGTCTTTGAGGGCGAGACCACCCTCGATCAGATGAAACGGGGGCACGAAGAGCTGGTGGGGTTCTTGATGCGCGACAACCCCCACCCCCACGGCGTGCTGCTCATGACCGGCGCCGGCATCATCCCGCCGGATGGCTTCAGCCTCGCCAGCGGCGATGTCGTGAGCATCGCGATCGATTCGATAGGACAACTTTGCAACACCATGGAGTAGGCGTCGCCTGCAACACTCATGACGCTTGTGACCGGTAAGCACTTTGTGGGCGGCCAGCGCTCGGCCGAAGGAACGGATTCGTTCGAGGCGAGCAACCCCGCGACAGGCGAAACGCTCGACGGGCGGTTCTTGGAAGCCGCCGATTCCGAGATCGATCGCTCCCTCGCCCTCGCGGACGAGTCGTTCGCCGCCCTCCAGCAGGCCCCGGCCGAGACGATCGCCGGCCTGCTCGACAAGATCGCCGACGGCATCGAGGCGGCGGGCGACGCCCTGCTCGCCCGCGCCCACGCCGAGACAGCGCTGCCGATGCCCCGCCTCACGGGCGAACGCGCTCGCACCGTGGGCCAGACACGCCGATTCGCCGCGATCGTGCGCGAGGGCTCCTGGCGCCAGGCGCGCATCGACCGCAGCGACCCGGCCCGCACTCCCCTGCCGAAGCCCGACGTCCGCACGATGCTCCACGCCGTCGGCCCGGTGGTGGTGTTCGGCGCGAGCAACTTTCCGCTCGCCATTTCGGTGGCCGGAACCGACACCGTCTCCGCCCTGGCGGCCCGCTGCCCGGTGGTTGTCAAAGCCCACCCGGCTCACCCCGGGACCTGCGAAATGCTAGCCGCCGTCATCGACCAAGCGGTCCGCGACGCCGGCCTGCCGGCGGGGGTGTTCTCCCTGCTGCACGGGCGCTCGCACCGCGTTGGCGCCGCGCTGGTGACCCACCCCAAAGCTTCCGCCGTCGCCTTCACCGGATCGCTCAAAGGCGGGCGGGCGCTGGCCGACGCCGTGGCGGCTCGCCCCCAGCCGATCCCGATCTACGCCGAGATGGGCAGCGTGAACCCGGTGTTCGTGCTCCCCTCGGCCCTCGAGCAGCGCGGCGACGCGATCGCCGAGGGCTACCTGCAGTCGGTCAACCTGGGCGTGGGGCAGTTCTGCACCAACCCCGGGTTGCTGTTGGCGGCCGGCGGCCCTCCGCTGGATCGCTTTCTCAAGGCCGCCGGCGAGAAGGCGGCCGCCGCTCCTGCCGCCACCATGCTGCACGACGGCATCCGCTCGGCGTACCAGGAGGGGGTCGCCTCGATCCGCGACACGCCCGGCGTCGAGGCGGTCGGCCCCGCGCGGGCGGCGGCCGGCGACGCGAACCAAGCGGCCTGCTCGCTGTTCACCGCCCCCCTCTCCCTGCTCGCCGAGCACGAATCGCTCGCGGCCGAAAACTTCGGCCCGAGCTCGATCGTCTTGCGCTGCGAGAGCCCCGATGACATGCTCGCTTTCGCCGAGCAAATGGAGGGGAGCCTCACGGCCACCATCCACGGGACGGAGCAAGACCTGCAAGACCACGCCCCGCTGGTCCGCTTACTCGAACGCAAGGCGGGACGGCTGATCTTCAACGGCTTCCCGACCGGCATCGAAGTCTGCGCCGCCATGCACCACGGCGGCCCCTACCCCGCCACCACCCACAGCGGTTTCACCTCGATCGGCAACGCGGCGATCTACCGTTTCGCCAGCCCCGTCTGCTACCAGGATTTCCCCGACTCGGCCCTGCCCGCCGAGCTGCAGAACGCCAACCCGCTGGGCCTGATGCGCCTGGTCGACGGCCAGCCGAGCTCAGCCCCGCTCCCCTCTGCGGGGTGACCGCCGCCGCGCATTAATCTTGACTCCGCTAGCGGGTAGCTTAGGCTTTGTTGTCGCGCCGGCCGCCCGCGGGCGTGCCTCCCTAATACCTTCCGCTTACAGAGGAGTCTCGACCATGGCGCTTGATCAAGCCGCTGCGAATCCCTACGTCGATTTCGGCAAGGGCGTGGTCGCCGACGCCGCCCCCAACGTGCGGGCGACCTTCATCCGCCAGACTTACACCCACTTGGCGATCGCCATCTACGGCTTCGCCGCCTTGGAGTGGTTCTACTTCAAGACCTTCAACATCGACGCCTTGATGAACCAGCTGATGGGCATGCGGTACGGCATCCTCGGCGTGATCGGCCTGTTCATCGGCGCCTCCTTGATCGCCGACCGCATGGCTCGATCCGCCGTGTCGCTCAGCAAGCAGTACTTGGCTCTCGGCATTTACGTGTTAGCCCAGTCGATCATCTTCGTGCCGCTGCTCTGGTTCGCCCAAGACCGCACGCTCGCACTCACCCAGGGCGTCGAGGTATCGCTGATCCCGGCCGCCGCCTGCAGCACGCTCATCATCTTTGCCGGGTTGACCGCCATCGCCTGGTTCAGCGGCCAAGACTTCTCGTTCCTCCGCGCCGGCCTCTCGCTGGGCGGGATCATCATCTTCGCCCTGATCGTCGTCAGCTACTTCTTCCCGCTCCAACTCGGCGTCTGGTTCAGCGTCGGCATGATCGGCTTCGCCTCGGCCTACATCCTCTACGACACGTCGAACGTCATACGCCATTACGCCCCCACGCAGTACGTCGCCGCGTCGCTGGCCCTGTTCGCCTCGGTCGCGTTGCTGTTCTTCTATGTCTTGCGGCTGATGATCGCCCTCTCCAGTCGCGACTGAGCCGGCCCACAATTGAATTGGCCCCGATTGGGCAGGCCACAGTTGGGCCAAACGCGTCCCCGAGCCCAGCAAGGCGGGTGCTTGTCACCCGCCTTGCCGTCTCATCTCCATGTGTCGGGTCCGCCCCGACAGCGACTACTTGTTCTTCTTCTCCTGCTTTTGCTTGCGTTTCTCCTTAGGAGTCAGCAACGCCTTCTTCTGCTGTTCCTTCTTGCCCTTGTCTTTGCTGCCTCTGTCGCCCATGTCGATTCTCTCTGTGAAGTGAAAAAGAAGTGGGGAAGACGCCGATGGCTCGGCGACTCGCCGGTCGTTCCTCGTTGCGACGACTTGGCGCGCCCCTTCCAGCCGCCCAAGCAATCCGTCCGGTCGCCTGGGCGATGAGTCTCCCGCGCCGCGGCGCCGGTCACAAGGCGTCGTAGCAGAAGCACGCCCACGCAAGCGCCAAACGTGGCGCCCGCCCATTCCCGGCGCGACTCAACCGCCGCGGCGTGCGATCGCGGCTACGCCGCCGCACCCCGCGTGGCGCGGCGCAAGCAGCAATGCTTGAATTTCTTGCCGCTCTCACACGGGCAAGGGCTGTTGCGACCGAGCCGCCGCTTGCGCCGCCCCTTGGCGCCCCCCAGGAGCTTGAGGGAGTCCTGGCGGAACATCTTCGCCAGCAGGCGGTAGAGCTCCGGGTTCTTCCGCTCCAGCACCTCGGGCGCCTCGAAGAAGTACTCGGTCAGCACCGCGTAGTACTCCGCCTCGTTCGTGTAGCCGTACGGCCTGATGTGCGACCGCTCGCCCTCCGGCCGGCCCAGCTCCTTGCCAACCCACGTGATCCACTCGCGGTAGGTCTCGGCCGGCATGCCGGGCGGCACGCCGTCGATCGAGCCGTCGGCGCCGTCGACCAGGTGGGCGAACTCGTGGACCCCGACGTTCAGCTTGTCGCTCGTGATGTCGAAGCCGGTGAGCAGCGCCGGCTTGGACAAGATCATCACCCCGTTCAGGTGGCCCGTGCCGACCATCCCCAGCGTGCCGCGCGGCTCGGCGCCGTCGCTGCGGTAGCTGTCGTCGAAGCTGGCGGGGTAGATCAGCACCTCGCCGAGCCGCGAGTACTCCCAATCTTCGAAGCGGAACACGGGGATGATCGCGCTGGCCGCCACCAGAACCCGCGTCGTGTCGTCCACGTCGGTCCGCACGCCGGTGATCCGCGTCTCGTCGAGAAACACCATCACCATCTGGCGGAACCGCTTGCGGCCGTCGTCGCCGAGAGCGCCGTAGTAGACGACCCGCGAACGCAAGATCGCCTCCCAAGCGTCCGGAAACGCCCGCCCCATCACCGCGAGGCGCCGCCAACACCGCCGCCGCAAGAGCCAATAAACAACCGGCGCGAGCAGCAAGCCCAAGAAGGCCCAGGGGAAGAAGAACCCCAGCACCAAGGCGACGCCGGCAACGACCGCCGAGAGCCCCCAGGCCCAGCGCTGGTTCAGACGATTCGACGTCGTGGTGACGAGCATAGGAGCAGTGAAATCGTAGGGTGGGTAGTTCTGTCGGCGAAGTGACACGATGCCTTGCGGATGGCGCAACCGCCGACAGGTATACCCAGCTTTGCCGCTCACACTAAGCAATTGTAGTCTACGCCCAGCAGGCGTGTGACCGTGTCGATGGTAGAGCTAGCCATCAGGCTGCTCTTGTATTGCTGCGACCGCGTTGCGTGCGATGGCATGCCCCTAGCGCGAAGCTCATGAGCAGCAACAGCAGGCTGCTGGGCTCTGGCGCGAGTACCGCGATCCAGGATCGACTGCCGTTCGGCCCAAAACCGCCTCCGATGATCGTACGGCCATCATCAGAAATATCGGTGGCGATCCTGAGTGTTCCGCCACCGATTGCTGGTGCCGCACCCTGGCTCACGAGAACATCCTCAAGGAGCCTCATGCGACCAAATTGATCCCACAGGATTGCATGTTGGCCGTTCTCGTCTCTGGCGTCACCGACAACGATGACACCATCTGGTGTGACGCCGTATGCCCCGCTGGATCCCGCTTCGGCGCCCGGGAGCCTGCCCAAGCCGCGCATCCCTCCAACCGGGGTCCAGCGAAACGCCTCGATAGACCCACCATCAGAATAGGCGTACCCAACGACGACCGAGCCGTCTTCGCTTGTGTCAGAAGCCGAGCTGAATTTCTCGCGGTCTCCGCTTGCCTCGGTGAGAAGCGTGCCCAAGGCTTGCATGCCAAACTCAGGCGTCCAGCGAAACGCCATGCGATCACGCCCGAGCTGGCTCCTGCCAACAATCACCGTTCCATCTGAATTGATCGCGCCTGCCCCGTCCTGATTGCCCCATTCGTCGTCAAGATCTCCCAAGTCAGCCATGCCGGTTTCATCAGTCCACCTGAATGGGCGGGTGCCCCCACTCTGGCGGTTTCCAGTACTAGTGCCAACCACCACCAAGCCATTATCTGAAACCGCATAAGCCGCACCATACCGTCCGTCCGTACCAGGGATGTAGCCTAAGCCTTGCATGCCTTCGCTGGCGGTCCAAACAAAGGGCTCACGGTAAACAGGATGATGGCTGTGGCTCAACTCAGAAGAGCTTGCCCCAACAATCACCGATCCGTCGGCAGATACCCCATAAGCGAAACTCATCTCGACTCCCCCAGGGAGATCTCCAATCGTATGCATCCCATCTTCGTGACTCCAGCGGATGGCACGGGTAGTCCCGTCAACGCTATGCGATGTGCCCACTACAGTGGCGCCGTCCGCTGATAGTCCGCTGATCGTAAGTGATTGGTCGCCTGGCAGGGCTTCAAGCCACCTGAAGGAAGCGATTGTGCCGGCACAAGCATTGGCGGCTAGAAGATGAATGACGACGGAGACGCCAAGCAACACAGCTGTGGTGACCCGGTAGACTCTGCTTGGATTCATTAGTACGACTCTGCAATTGGAGTGAACGTTGTCCGAATTTTAGAAAGGGAGAAGGATGTACCGAAGCATAGCCTAGGCCACTCACCAAACGAGAACCGGTCGGGCGATGGGCCTTCGCTCCGCTGCGGTCTATCCTACCCTGCACGGACACCTTTGTGTTGTCGCCGGGTGCCCGGGGTCGTAGCGAAGCGGAGCCCCCGGAGAATCACCAAGGGGTCGTCTGCTCGCTTAAAGCTGGGGGCTACGCCTGGCGACTACGACCCCAGCCACCCCAACTTTTTGCCAGCCGCGTGGGACCTTCTTCGCGCTGCGGCGGAAGGCGTGGGAGACCGGCGTGGATGATCCGATCGCGATCGACCGCGTCATCCTCCCGAGTCTGACGCTTCAAGATGAGCCGTCACACGGGCCGTTGATGCGGCGGCAAGAATAGAATCGTCCCTGCTTCGCATGCCCACGCGAGCGTGGGCATGGCGCTCGGCTTACCCACCTTAGCCGTCACGTTCTAAAGGTGGGTAAACCTGCCGCTTAAAGCCGCACAACTAGCGATGCTAATTGACGGCAAGACCACCCTCTCTGAGAACTTAAACTGCATGTCATCTATTTGCGGCTCACGCGCTGGCGGCGGAACAAGTACACGCCCGTAGTTAAACACATAGCCGCCAACGAGGAAACCGCCAACAGCACCATACACGAGGTTGCGTAGG
Organism: Pseudobythopirellula maris; assembly: GCF_007859945.1. Taxonomy (GTDB): domain Bacteria; phylum Planctomycetota; class Planctomycetia; order Pirellulales; family Lacipirellulaceae; genus Pseudobythopirellula; species Pseudobythopirellula maris. The sequence continues at coordinate 814,587 of NZ_SJPQ01000001.1, forward strand.
ACAAGGAACCTGCGAGCTCGATAACCACTGGCGTGTAACTTTCAGATGAGCCAAGAGCCACGATGGCAAGGAGCGCGCCGGAAACAAGGAATCCAGATATCGAGGACATCACAATCAACACGATGCTCGCGCGCCTGAGGGCCGAGCAGCTAGGAGCATGAGTTCCACAAGACCGTTCGCTGCGGACCACGGCCCTGTGCACCAACCACGGAACCAACGCTGCGACAGCAGACCACCCAACTGCGATGAATATCAATTCTTGCCACATATTAGCTACATTTGCCGTGCTGGCTTATCGACGGCGCCGTGCCCCGAGACGAGTAACGTTGACTTGGCCGGTACAGCCTCTTAGCTAGGTTCGGCCACCAAACGCTCAACTTGCAGGATATTGCTGTGCCCAGCTGGCCGCACACGCTTTAGGATTTCAAGCGCACGACCCTGGCTCTCCGACGCCTCCTCGCGATTACCGCGTTTGGCTAACACCTCCCCCAAAAGACTCATGGCCATGGCGTAGTCAGCTGATTCCGTCTCGAGAATCGTCTCGTGGGCTGACATCGACTTGCGCAGCGCGTGCTCGGCTTCTGAAAACCGGCCTTGTCGCCAGTAGACCTCGCCCTTCTGGTGCTGGAGTGAGGCGTAGTAGCGGCTCTCTTCGCCAAGCTGCTGCAAGATCCATATTTCCGCCATTTCCAGGGACTGCTCGGCGCCTTCGAAATCCTTTTCCTTCCTTTGCAACTTGGAACGGACAAAGTGTGCCCCCGCGCAAAGCCGCTGACTCGCTGATGGAAGAGCAGCCGCTGCACTCAAGACCTCCCCGAGCAGCGACTCTGTCTCGGCGTGTTTTCCAATAAAGATGCAAACACGCGCCAGGTCCAATTGGCATGCACGGTACAGTCCCGTCTTGGAGCTACCAGAATCACCCAGAACTTCGATAGCAGCACGCAACGATTCTTCGCTGCGAGGCAAATCGCCCTGCAAGTAGTGCGTGTAGGCCAATTGCTTGAGGGCAAACCCGACCTTCCCGTGCCTAGGCCCGTACATCGCGCGCAACTTCTCGACCCTTTTTCGGCACAGGTCCGCTAGCTCGCCGTATCTCCCCGACTGGTGGAGATCTTTAAGAAGGTCATTCTTCCTCTCTTTAGAAGCCATGGAAGTCTATTAAACCACACAACATCCGGAAAGAGATGCATCCCCGCCCACAGCCGGGCGCCCGAACTCGCTGCAAACGGTCTCATGGCGAATCCCCCGGAGGGGCGTTTGATTGCGAATCGCCGGGGGAGACGCCTTGTCCGCCACCGGCGAAACCTCAGCTACCCTGCTTTATCGCCCGACGACCCTGCTTTTTTAAACCAGTCTTCCGTCCACCGCCTCCAGCGCTGCGTCGTTCCTTTGCCCTTTGCTACGCCTTAGAGCGGTTTGCTCATAGGTGTAGACGCTCGGCTCGCGATCGGCGTCATGGCTTCGTCAGCCTGCAACGACAATGCACCGCATTGCCTGCTTCGGCTTCCTCGCCACGCCGCCAATCGCTTCCCCGCTCGTCCACACCAATTCGAAAACCGCTCTAGTTCCCCTGGGGCGTCGCGCTCAAAAACGCCGGCCGCCAAAATTTGGCCCGGATCGGGCGTGCTGGCGAACGCCGCGGCGCGGAACTAATGCCGACCGCCGAAACGACTTACGACAAAGTGGCGCGCGGTCAAGAATCGCTGCTGCGCGCTGGCCCAAAAGCGATTGTCGAAATTAGGTGAAAGAGGCGTTACAAAGATAATTGGGCGCCGCAGGGGGTCCAACTTTTGCAACCAGCCGGGCGTTTTGTCAGCCTCCGCCGTGCAGATCGCAGAGCGATCGACGTAAGTCGTGAGGCGTCGCGCGGCCAACTTTCTGGCGAAGGCTCGGGCGGCGCCTTTCTGGAATACTATTGGCCGCGCATCGAAAAGCGGTCAGCAACCAGCTATTGGCCGCCGGCCCTTGGCGAGGCCGACCGCTGAAAGCCGATCGCTGACCGCTTCTTGCTAATTCACTTGCCCATGGCCCGCTTCAGCGCGGCGCCCATGTCGGCCGGGCTCTCGGCCACTTCGATGCCGGCCGATTCGAGCGCGGCGATCTTGTCCTCGGCCGTCCCCTTGCCGCCGGAGATGATGGCGCCGGCGTGGCCCATCCGCTTGCCGGGGGGCGCCGTGCGGCCGGCGATGAACGCGGCGACCGGCTTGGTGACGTGCTCCTTGATGTACGCGGCGGCCTCTTCTTCGGCGGTGCCGCCGATCTCGCCCATCATGAGGATCGCCTCGGTATCGCCATCCTCTTGGAACAGCTTGAGGCAGTCGATGAACGACGTGCCGTTCACGGGGTCGCCACCGATGCCGACACAGGTCGACTGGCCGAGTCCCAGGTTCGTGAGCTGCCAGACGCCCTCGTAAGTGAGCGTGCCGCTGCGGCTGATGAGGCCGACCGGGCCCTTCTTGTGGATGTAGCCCGGCATGATGCCGATCTTGCACTCTTCGGGCGTAATGACGCCGGGGCAGTTGGGGCCGATCAGGCGGACCGGCTTGTCCTTGATCTTGTCCCAGACGCGGACCATGTCCATCACCGGAACGCCCTCGGTGATGGCGCAGATCACTTCGATGCCGGCGTCGACCGCCTCGAGGATGGCGGCGGCGGTGAACGGCGGCGGGACGAAGATCATCGACGCGTTGGCGCCGTGCTGGTCGACCGCCTCTTGCACGGAGTTGTAGACCGGCCGGTCGAGGACTGTCTGGCCCCCCTTGCCGGGCGTGACGCCGGCGACCAACTGGGTGCCGTACTCGATGCAGTTGCGCGAGTGGAACTCGCCCGCCTTGCCGGTCATGCCCTGGCAGATGAGGCGGGTCTCTTTGTTGACTAGGATCGACATGGGTATGGTTCTTAACTGTTGGCCGTTAGCAACGAAAGGATTGGTAGCGATCAGCTGTCAGCGGTCGGCTTTCAGCTTTTTAAGAAGCGCTGCAAGCATTCGCTTGACTTCGCATGTTAGTTGGTTGAGCGGGTCCCACTGCTGCTGGTTTAGGTAGCTCAGGTCGCGGGACAATCGCAGGTGGTATTCCGTTTCGGAGGCGGAGCCCATGGCGATCTGCAAGAAGCGGGCGAAGTCGGCGTCGGTGCCTCTTCCACAGCCTTCAGCAATGTTCGCCGGTATCGAACTCACCGACCTCCGCAATTGACTGGTCACCCCGAACCGTTCATCGCTCGGGAAGTTTCTCGTGTCTCGATAAACGCTCAAAGTCAGCTGATGGGCCTTTTGCCATACGACTAGGTTTTGGAAGTCCTTCATCGGCTAACCTCCTCCCAAAACAGCTGAAAGCTGACTGCTGACCGCTAGGCGGCGTTCGCCGCCGCTACGACCTTCTTCGCCGCGTCGGTGAGGCCCTCGGCGCCGATGATGTCGACCCCCGATTCAGCGAGGATCTTGCGGCCCTCTTCGACCTCGGTGCCTTCGAGCCTCACGACGAGCGGGACGTTGAATCCGACTTCCTTGTAGGCGGCCAGCACGGCGTTGGCGATCGTCGTGCACTGCATGATGCCGCCGAAGATGTTCACCAGCACCGCCTTGACGTTCTTGTCGCCCAGCAGGATGCGGAAGGCTTCGGTCACTTGATCCTTGTTGGCGCCGCCGCCGACGTCGAGGAAGTTGGCCGGCTCGCCGCCGTGCAGCTTCACCAGGTCCATGGTGCTCATCGCGAGGCCGGCGCCGTTCACCAGGCAGCCGATGTTGCCCTCGAGCTGCACGTAGCTGAGGCCCGCCTCGCCGGCGCGCAGTTCGTTGGCGTCTTCTTCGCTCGTGTCGCGGAGCTCCAGGAGGTCCTTGTGACGGAACATGGCGTTCTCGTCGAACGTGACCTTCGCGTCGAGCGCCATCAGGTCGCCGGCGCCGGTGACGACCAGCGGGTTGATCTCCATGAGGCTGCTGTCCAGCTCGACGAACAGCTTGCAGACCGACTGCATCAGCGCCACGGCCGAGCCGACCGATGAGCCTTCGAGGCCCAACTTAACGGCGAGGTCTTTGGCGTCGCTATCGGACAGGCCGCTGTCGGGCAGGAATGCGGCGGTGTGGATCAGCTCGGGGGTCTCTTCGGCCACCTTTTCGATGTCCATGCCCCCTTCGGTCGAGACCATCAGCACCGGCGACTGGAAGCCGCGATCGACGACGATGCCGAGGTAGAGCTCGCGGGCGATGTCGCAGCCGCCCTCGACGAGCACCTGCTGGACCTTCTGGCCCTCGGCGCCGGTCTGGATGGTGACCAGATCGCCCCCCAAAAGGGCCTTGGCGACACGGGCGGCGTCGGCGGCGGTTTTCACCAGCTCAACGCCGTGCTGTTCTGAGCCCTTGATCGTGCCCTTGCCGCGTCCGCCGGCGTGGATCTGGGCTTTGACGACGGCGATTTTGCCGCCGAGCTTGTCGAAAGCGGCCGACGCCTCCTCGGGCGTGCGGGCCACAATGCCCTCGGGCACGGCGATCCCGGCCTGGCGGAAGAGCTGTTTGGCTTGGAATTCGTGGATCTTCATCGTCGGCTTCGTCGGCTTGAAGTTATCGGCTTGAAGGGCGAACGCCGGGCGTTGCGGCAATTCCCCATTGGCTCGCGTGAGCGGCGCGGCAAAGCGTATGAGCTTAGCGAGGAGGACGAAAAGCCATAAGGCGCCGTTGGGCCAAAAGACGGACTTCTTCGAGGCAGACATGAACTCGCAGCCCGCAAAACCGCCCCGGTTACGCGGCTCGGCGCCGCGGCGAGCCGCGCAACGCGAGACGCGAACGATAGCTGGCGGACAAAATTTCGCGAGTTACCCGCTGTCGCCCCGGCGGGCACTCGGCTAGATTCTCGGCCAGATAAGGTGGTCTCGGGTTGACGAGAGACCGATATCGTGAAAAAATTCACGAACCAAACCTGCTGTGAGCAAGTCTGTTACGCATCTTCGACGCCTCCCGCCTGAGCTCCAGCTAGCAGCCCCCCGCCTCTCCGACGCAACTGCCCCCCACGCGCCGACCGGCGGCGCGATGAACCCACGCACGACGCCGCGACCCACTCGCCGGCTCCCGACGGAGTTGATAGCCGTATGACCCACCAATTCAAATTGTCGAAGGGTTTCGACTTGCCGATCGATGGCGAGCCGAGCCAAGCGGTGCTCGACAGCCCGCTGGTCAGCACCGTGGGTTTGGTGGGAGACGATTACATCGGCATGAAGCCGACGATGCTGGTGAGCGAGGGCGATTCGGTCGAGATCGGCCAGCCGCTCTTTACCGACAAGAAGAACCACGACGTCCCCTTCACGGCGCCCGCCGCCGGCAAGGTGGTCGCTGTGAACCGCGGCGCGAAGCGTAAATTCGAGTCGATCGTCATCGAGCTTGGCGAGTTCGCCGAGCGGCGTTTCGTCTCGTACCAAGACCACAACCTCGCCCAGCTTTCGCGCGACGACGTCCGGAAGAACCTGATCGACTCGGGATTGTGGACCACGCTGCGGTCGCGGCCGTTCGGCAAGATCCCGGCGCCCGATTCGGCCCCGCACGCGATCTTCGTCACCGCGATCGACACGAACCCGCTGGCGGCCGACCCGCAGGTGGTGCTCGCCGACAAGCCGGCCGAGTTCAAGGCGGGTCTGGAAGTTCTGAGCCGACTCACCGATGGCGTGACTTACCTCTGCAAGGCCTCTGGCGCCACGCTTCCGGGCGAAGATCTCAGCTGCGTCGAGGTCGCCGAGTTCGATGGCCCCCACCCGGCCGGCCTGCCGGGAACGCACATGCACCTGCTGGCGCCGGTCTCGCTCAGCCGCTCCAACTGGCACGTCAACTACCAAGACGTCGTGGCGATCGGCCACCTGTTCCTCACGGGGCAGCTGAGCAACGAGCGGACGATTTCGCTCGCCGGACCGGCGGTCGGCACGCCGCGGCTGGTCAAAACGATCGTCGGCGCCAACCTCACCGAGCTCTGCTTGGGCGAGTCGCAAGCCAACGTCCGCACGGTAAGCGGCTCGGTCCTGTCGGGCCGCAAGTCCGCCGCGCCGGTCGACTTTTTGGGCCGCTACGACCTGCAAGTCACCCGCTTGGTCGAGGGCAACCACCGCGATTTCATCGGCTGGATGCTGCCGGGCTTCGGCCGCTTCTCGCTGTCGAGAGTTTACGCCTCGGCGTGGCCGCCGCTCAACACGCCGAGCCGGCGGTTCAAGTTCACCACGTCGACCGAGGGGAGCCACCGGGCGATCGTGCCGCTGGGTCTGTACGAGAAGGTGCTGCCGCTCGACCTGATGCCGACCGCGTTGCTCAAGTCGCTCTGCACCGGCGACACGGAAGAGTCGCAGATGCTCGGCTGCCTGGAGCTGACCGAAGAGGACCTGGGGCTCTGCACGTTTGTTTGCCCCAGCAAGAACGAGTACGGCCCGATGCTCCGCAAGAGTTTGACCACGATCGAGGTCGAAGGCTAAGCCGAGACCCAGACAACCTTCGAGGGCTGAGCCGAGCCCCTGATACCGGTCGAGGGTTAACCGAGCCCTGACCACGAGCGCTACTGCTGTCCGATGGCGCGGGCGCCCGACAAGCCGCCGCCAATCACCCGAACCAACCACGGACATGAAGTTCCTCCGCCAAACCTTCGACCTGGTCGAGCCTCACTTCACCAAGGGGGGCAAGCTCGAGAAGCTCTACCCGGTGTACGAGTCGATCGACACGTTCCTCTTCACGCCGGGGCAGGTCACCAAGACCGGCCCGCACGTGCGCGACAGCCTCGACATGAAGCGGATGATGTCGATGGTCATCATCGCGCTGGGGCCGTGCATCCTGATGGCGATGTACAACACCGGTTACCAGGCCAACTTGGCGATCGCCGAGTACGGCGCCGAGCCGCTCTCTGACACGCTCACCGAGTACGTACGTGAGCCGGTCATGGAGTTCTTGGGGCTGCCTCACGACCCGACCAACCACGCGTCTAACTTCGTGTACGGCGCCCTGTGGTTCCTGCCCGTTTACCTCGTGACGATGGTCGTCGGCGGCCACCTCGAGCTGCTGTTCGCCGTGGTGCGGGGGCACGAGATCAACGAGGGCTTCCTCGTCACCGGCATGCTGTTCCCGCTCACGCTGCCCCCCACGATACCGCTCTGGCAGGTCGCCCTGGGCATCGCCTTCGGTGTGGTGATCGGCAAAGAAATCTTTGGCGGCACGGGCAAGAACTTCCTCAACCCGGCGCTCACCGGGCGGGCGTTCTTGTACTTCGCCCACGCCTCGTTCATGTCGGGCGACAAGGTCTGGACCGCGGCTGCGGCAGACGAGCTGGGCATCGACGGCTACACGAACGCGACCACCCTCACCGGTTTGGCCGCCACGCAAGTGACGCCCGGCCAGTCGGTCGACATCGTCGCCTCCTCGACGCAGAACCTCACCTTCTGGGACTGCTTCTGGGGCCTGATCCCCGGCTCGATGGGCGAGACCTCCACTTTCTGTTGCCTGCTCGGCGCCGCGATCCTGATCGCCAGCGGCATCGGCTCGTGGCGGATCATGAGCGGCGTGGTGCTCGGCGCCTTGGCGATGGGGGCTGTGCTGTTCGCGTTCCGCGACATGTCCGACAACCCGCTGGCTTACATGAATCCCTTCTGGCACTTGGTCGTGGGCGGTTTCGCCTTCGGCACGGTGTTCATGGCGACCGACCCGGTGTCGGCCTCGATGACCGAGACGGGCAAATGGTGGTACGGCGGGCTCATCGGAGTGATGACCATCCTGATCCGCACGATCAACCCCGCGTTCGCCGAGGGCATTATGCTGGCGATCTTGTTCGGCAACGTCATGGCGCCGCTCATCGATTACGCCGTGATTCAAGGCAACGTCAAACGGAGGGCCGCCCGCTATGCCACCACGTGACAGCACTATAGGCACCTTCATGGTCGCCGCGATCCTGTGTGTCGTCTGCTCGGTGCTGGTCTCCATCGCCGCGGTGGCGCTCAAGCCGCAGCAAGACCGCAACAAGAAGCTCGACGAGAAGAAGAACGTGCTGCTGGCGGCCGGCTTGGCCGAGCCGAGCGCGACGGCTAAGGAGATCGACGCGATCTTCGAGGAGAGCATCGAGCGCGTGCTGATCGACCTGGCTTCCGGCGAGCCGGTGGACCCGGAGACGGTCGACCCCGAGAAGTACGACCCGATCGAGGCGGCCAGCGACGAGGAGATGAACGTCGAGATCAGCCCCGCCGGCGCCCTGCCCGGCATCGCCGAGCGTGAGCCGTACGCCTTCGTTTACAAGATCAAAGAGGGCGACGCGGTCACCGGCTACGTGCTGCCGATCTACGGCAAGGGCCTGTGGTCGACGCTCTACGGCTTCCTTGCCGTCGAGGCGGACGCCAACACGGTGCTCGGCATCACTTACTACCAGCACGGCGAGACCCCCGGTCTCGGCGGCGAGGTCGACAACTACGGTTGGAAGTCGCTGTGGCCCGGCAAGAAGATCTACGGCGCCGAGGGCGACGTGATGCTCGGCGTGGTCAAGGGCTCCGGCAGCGGCGAGCACCAGATCGACGGCCTGTCGGGCGCCACGATCACGTCGAAGGGCGTCGACCAGATGATCAAGTACTGGCTCGGCGAGGGCGGCTTCGGGCCGTACCTCCAGAAGCAGACGAGCGACGAAGCAGCTGTTGTCGCGATGGTCGGCCGCCGCGCCGGCTGAGTCGGTTAGTTACTCACCTACCTACGTCACGCAAGCCAAGCCGCCGCGTCCCAAGCAAGCCGCGCGTCACGAACCCCCGAGCGATCCATGGCCGAGTCGAAAGCAAAAGACGTCCTGCTCGACCCGATTTTCAACAACAACCCCATCGCGCTGCAGGTGCTCGGCATCTGCTCCGCCCTGGCGGTCACCACGAAGCTCGAGACCTCGATCATCATGGCGATCGCCGTGACGGCCGTGACGGCCTGCTCGAGCGCGGCGGTGAGCGCCGTGCGGCAGTACATCCCGAGCAGCATCCGCATCATCGTGCAGATGACGATCATCGCCTCGATGGTGATCGTCGTCGACCAGGTCCTCAAGGCCTACGCCTTCCAGGCCTCCAAGACGATGAGCGTGTTCGTCGGCCTGATCATCACCAACTGCATCGTGATGGGCCGTGCCGAGGGCTTTGCGATGAAGAACCCGCCCTGGATGTCGTTCCTCGACGGAGTCGGCAACGCGTTGGGCTACAGCCTGATCTTGATCGTGGTGGGCTTCTTCCGCGAGTTGTTCGGATCGGGCAAGTTGCTCGGCTTCGTCGTGCTGCCCCGCACCACCGACGGCGGCTGGTACGAGCCGAACGGCCTGATGCTGCTGCCCCCCAGCGCGTTCTTCTTGATCGGCGCCTTTATCTGGATCCTGCGGACCTTCAAGCCGGACCAGATCGAAGAGGGTTAGCCGTTAGCAATAGCGAGATTGGGCTAACAGCCGAGCGAAGCGAACTTTTCGACACGACGAATAGCTTACCAACACACCCACGCGTGACCCCCCGAGGGGCAAAATGGTCGAACACCACTTAGAGATCTTCCTCAAATCGATCTTCGTCGAGAACCTGGCGCTCGCCTTCTTCCTGGGCATGTGCACGTTCCTCGCCGTGTCGAAGAACGTGAAGATGGCCCTTGGCCTCGGCGCCGCGGTGATCGTGATCATGGGCCTCACGATCCCGGCCAACAACCTGATTTACCAGTTCCTGGTGAAGAAGGGCGCGCTGAGTTGGGCCGGCGAGAGCTACGCCGGCATCGACCTCTCGTTCCTCGGCCTGATCTCCTACATCGGCACGATCGCCGCGATGGTGCAGATCCTCGAGATGACGCTCGATCGCTTCTTCCCGACGCTCTACAACCAGCTGGGCATCTTCCTGCCGCTGATTACAGTGAACTGCGCCATCTTGGGTGGCTCGCTGTTCATGGTGGAGCGCAACTACACGTTCGGCGAGAGCGTCACGTACGGCCTCGGCGCCGGCTTCGGCTGGGCGCTCGCCATCTGCGCGTTGGCCGGCATCCGTGAGAAGATGAAGTACAGCGACGTGCCCAAGGGCCTCCAGGGCCTGGGCATCACGTTCATGACCGTCGGCCTGATGGCGCTGGCGTTCATGTCGTTCGGCGGGATGTGAGAAAGGGAGCTGTCAGCGATCGGCTGTCAGCAATCAGACAACAGTCACTTGCGGTCCGCGATCAGATTTCAATGCTGACCGATGACCGCTGAAAGCTGAGAGCTTTTTATGGAAACCATAACCATTCTCCTCGGCGTCTTGATGTTCACCCTCGTGGTGCTCGTCCTCGTGGCGATTATCCTCGCGGCCAAGAGCCAGCTCGTGGCTTCGGGGCCGGTGAAGATCTTGGTGAACGATCAGAAAGAGATCACCGTTCCGGCCGGCGGCAAGCTGCTCGGCGCGTTGTCCGACGCGGGGATCTTCGTCTCCAGCGCGTGCGGCGGCGGCGGCACCTGCGCCCAGTGCGAGGTGAAGATCAAGTCGGGCGGCGGCGACATCCTGCCGACCGAGAAGGCCCACATCACGAAGAAGGAGGCCCAGGAGGGCTGCCGCCTGTCGTGCCAGGTGGCCGTGAAGCAAGACATGGTGGTCGAGGTCCCGCCCGAAGCGTTCGAGACCAAGAAGTGGGAGTGCGAGGTCATCTCGAACCACAACGTGGCCACGTTCATCAAGGAGTTCAAGCTCAAGCTCCCCGAGGGCGAGGACGTGAACTTCAAGGCGGGCGGCTACATCCAGATCGAGTGCCCCCCGCACGTCGCCGCCTACAAGGACTTCGACATCGAGGAGGAGTACCGCGAGGACTGGGACAAGTACGACGTCTGGCGTTACGTGTCGAAGGTCGACGAGCCGGTCGTGCGGGCATACTCGATGGCCAACTACCCGGGCGAGAAGGGCATCATCATGCTCAACATCCGGGTCGCCAGCCCGCCGCCCCGCGCCCCCGAGGGCACCCCGCCGGGCAAGATGTCGAGCTACATCTTCAACCAGAAGCCGGGCGACAAGGTCACGATCTCCGGCCCCTACGGCGAGTTCTTCATCAAGGACACCGACGCCGAGATGGTTTACATCGGCGGCGGCGCCGGCATGGCGCCCCTCCGCAGCCACATCTTCGAGTTGTTCAAGAACCTCAAGACCGGCCGCAAGGTGAGCTACTGGTACGGCGGCCGCAGCCTGCGGGAGCTGTTCTACATCGACCACTTCCGCGAGATCGAGAAGGAGTTCCCGAACTTCAAGTTCAACATCGCCCTCTCCGAGCCGCTGCCCGAGGACAACTGGACCGGCTACACCGGCTTCATCCACCAGGTGCTGCACGACGAGTACCTCAAGGACCACCCGGCGCCCGAGGACGTGGAGTACTACATCTGTGGCCCGCCGATGATGAACGCCGCGGTGTTCAAGCTGCTGGACGACCTCGGTGTGGAGCAAGAGAACATCGCCTACGACGACTTTGGCGGCTGATCTTATTAGCCGCAGATGGACGCAGATGGACGCGGATGCCCAACACGGTTTGAGCCGCACCGGCTTGCCGAGCTTGCGTGGCAAGACATCCGCAAGGCGAGCTGGTGCGCCCCGTCGAGCAACATCTGCGATGATCAGCGCGTGTGTGTGGCTGCTGTTCTTGGCCACGGTGGCGGGTTGCGGCGAACATGGCCCCGAGATAGTCGGCTTCAGCGGCCCCACGATGGGCACGCAGTACCACATCCGGGTGATCGCCGGCGAGACGACGCCGGACGCCCCCGAGCTGCAAGCCCGGGTCGACCAACGGCTCGTTGAGATCAACCGTCGGATGTCGACCTACGACCCCGAGTCGGAGCTGTCGCGGTTCAACACGAGCGAGTCGGACGACTGGTTCGAGGTCTCGGCCGAGACCGCCGAGGTGGTGTCCTACTCGCTGGGGCTCGCCCGGGATTCGGGCGGGGCGTTCGACCCCACGGTGGGGCCGGTGGTGAACCTGTGGGGCTTTGGCCCGGGCAAGCGTCGCACGAAGCCGCCGACCGACGACGAGGTCGAAGCCGCCCTGGCGCGGGTTGGCCACACGAAGGTCGAGGCCCGCGTTGAGCCGCCGGCTTTGCGCAAATCGCCGGGCGTCTACGTCGATCTGTCGGCGGTCGCTAAAGGCTACGGCGTCGACGCCGTAGCCCGGTTGCTCGACAACGCCGGCGCCACGGCTTACATGGTCGAGATCGGCGGCGAGGTTCGCACCCGCGGCACCAAGCCGGGCGGCGCCCCGTGGCGGATCGGCGTCGAGGCGCCGAGCGACCACGCCCCCGCCGAAGGCGGCCAACGGGTCAATCGCGTGGTCGAACTGTCGGGCGGGTCGGTCGCCACTTCGGGGGACTACCGCAACTACTTTGAGTACGAGGGGCGGCGTTACTCGCACACGGTCGATCCCACTACCGGCAGGCCGGTCGCCCACACGCTCGCCACCGTGAGTGTGCTGGCCGAGTCTTGCATGGAAGCCGACGCCACCGCGACGGCGTTGTTGGTCCTCGGTCCCGCGGCGGGGTACGATTGGGCCGTGGAACGCGGCGTCGCCGCCCTGTTCGTCACCCGCCAAGCGGACTCCGACGAAGAAGGACACGCCCACTCCGACGAATTCACCACCCGCGCGACAGCCGCCTGGGACGCCGCCCAACCCGAGGCTCCAGCCGAGGCCCAATCCGAGGAACTGCCGTGATCCAAACCTTCCTGATCGTGCTCGCCATCTTCGGGGTCGCCTTTGCCGGCATGGCCATCGGCGTGATCGTCAGCAATCGCCGCATCAAAGGGACCTGCGGCGGGCTGAACAACTTCAAGGACGGGTCGGGCAATTCGGTGTGCGACGCCTGCACGACCCCCTCGCCGAGCTGCACGGGCAATCCCCAGAATCGTGAAGCTCAGGCCGTTGAGGGCTGAGACTCACTCGGCCCGCACCGCGCCGCGGTAGATGTCCACGCCCGGCAGCCGCACGGCGAGTTCGGCGCCGGCGTCGCGTTTCATGGCCGCCAGCAGCAGGCCCTCCGGGTCGCCGTGGAACGGCCGGGAGTAAACGAGCCATAGCGCCCCGCCCCGCGACAAACGGCTGGCGACCCGCAACGCCTGGCCGGCCTCTTGCTCGCTGCGGACGGCCACGTCTCGCTCGCCGGGCGTGGGGAATTCGTGCAAGTCGAGCGATTGCGATCCGTCGTAGAACGTGACGAGGTACGTCAGGTAGTCGCTCACAACGAACACCGGCTCTCCCGCCTCGGCGTTCTCATCAAGCCAGGCCGAGACGCCGCGCAGGTCTTCGAAGGCGTAGCGATCAACCGAGTGGCGATTCGAGACGGCCACGAAGGCGATCGCCGCCAGCCCGAGCGTCGCCAGCCGAGCCGGCCACTTCGTTTCGCCGCTCACCCCGCCCACCATGCCGGCAGCGAGCCACACGCTCAGCGGCGCCACGCACCAGGCGACAAACCGTGGGTTGTAAGTGATGCCGCTGGCGGCGCCGAGCAGGCCGACGATCAGCGTCGGAGCGACGACCAGCAGTGCGATCGTGGCGAGCCGCTTCTCGCGGCGGAGCCGCCTCGCGCCGCGCCACAAGAGCGGCGCCGTGCAGAGCAGGATGGCGAGGCCCCACGGGGCGGCTTGGCGGGCCGCCTGGCCGCCCGAAATCACTTGCAACTCGTTCTTCGATGGGCCGAGCGAGTAACCGCTGAACCACGAGAACCCGGTGAACGCCACGGCCGCGGCCGACATCGGCCGCGAGGCCCGCAGCTCTTTCTGGTACGAGAAATCGCTGAGGAGCATCGGCGCCGCCGGCGCGGCGAGCACGGCGATCGCCAGAGCGGCGGCCACGGGGCGCCGCCCCATGCGCCAGCCACGTTGCACAATCAACGCGAGCCCCAGCACCAAGAGCGTCACCACAAAGTAGTAGTGGGCGTAGACCCCCAGAGCGCCGATCACGGCGAACAACGCCCAGTCGCGTGGCCGATCGGTGTCGATCGCCCTCGTCGCGGCGCAGGCCGCGCCGGCGGCGAGCAGGGTCAGCAGGGCGTAGGAGCGGATGAACTGCGCATAGAACAGCTGCAGCGGGCAGAGAGCCACCGCCGCGGCGGCCGCAACACCCAAGGCAGGCCCGCCGAGCATACGGCCCCACCGCCACACGACGACGATGGTCGTGAGTGAAAACGTCACCGAGAGCCAACGGGCTTGCTCCCCCTTGCCGAACAGCGCGACCCAACCTTGGAGCATCAACGAGTAGAGCGGCGGGCTCGAGTCGGCCAGCCACAGCAGCTCGCCGGCGGGCGCACGGGCGTGCAGCAGCTCGGCCATCTCATCGACAAACAGCCCCTGGCCGCGGATCGTCAGCGCGTGGAATAGCAGCGAGACGAGCAAGATCCCAAAGACCCACCATCGCTCGGCGCGCTTCGTGAGCGAGTGGGCTGCGGGCATGCGGATTCGTGGGAGAAGGATGGAGAGTCGCGATGGCGGCAGCCCGCCTCAAGCGGCTGCCACGCTGTGGGAGGGCGACGCGGGCAGCGCCGCAGCGACGTGCTGGGCGATGGTTGTCACCCGCCGCCCGTCGGCGAGCGCGTCGAGCACCCCGCCGAGCAACCGCATTTTCGGATCACGCGCGAGTCGCATTCCGGGAAAACGGTCCATCGCCGGGCACTCCCCCGCCCCCATAAAGTCGAGCGGGTGCAGCAGCAGCGAGGGCGCCACGCCGCGCAGGCGGCAGGCCCTGAGCGCCGTGCGCCAGTAGGCCATCGCCAGCTTCGGCGACTTCTCGGCGAGGAACGACAGGTAGGTCATGTGGATCGGAGAACGCAGCAGCGGGAAGGTCGTCACCGGCGCCACGGCGATCGGCCCCGCGGGGGTCGCCACGCTGTGCGGGCGAAGCGGCCTGAGCGCGTCGCGCAGGGAGCTGAACCGCTGCTCGGGGGGGGCGTCGCCGTCTCGCTCGGCGTCGGTCGAGCGGATGCGGCTCACCTTGCAGTAGAGCCGCGCCAGCGGGCCAACGAACGTCGGGAACAGCGAGGCGTCGTAGGCGTACCCGCGTTCGGCCAACACCCCGAGCAGCTCGGGCGACCAGGCGAAGCCGGGCGCCCGGAAACCTGCCGGCGAGGCGCCCGTGACCGCGCGGATCGCTTCTTCGCCGCGCGCGACCTCTTCGCGTTGCTCGTCGATCGGCAGCGAGTCGAGCCACGGCAGGTGGCTGTGCGAGTGGTTGCCTATCTCGTGCCCCGCCGCGGCGATCGCCTCGACGGCGCGGGCGTCCTCGTCGCGTGTGAGATCGTCGCCGACGACAAAAAAGCTAGCGATCATCTCGCGCTCGCCCAAGAAGTCGAGCACGCGGGGGGTCACTTCGGCCAGGTAACTGGGGCGGTCGCGCCACGACGGGTCGCCCGCCGAACGCAGGTAGGCCCACAGGTTATCAAGATCGAGCGACAAGCTCGCGATCGGCGTCGGCATGGGCCGCCTCCGGGTTGGGGGCGTTGGGGCGTCGGCCCAATCCGCGGGCAGAGTCGAGGGCAGCGTCGAGGGCCGGCTTCAGCACGCCGTCGATCGCCTCCTCGGCCACCTCGATGGTCTCGTTCACGTTCAGGTTGCCCTTGAGGATGTGCGCCGAGTTGACGGCGTACACGCCCGGCACGCCGGTCGCCATCGCCGGCAGCCGCTTCGAGTAGCCGATCGTCGGCAGGGCCATCACCCGCTTCACCCGCGACACGCGGAACGCCTCGACCTGGTCCCGCGAAAAATGGGGGTGCATCCGCTCCAGAGCGGCGAGCCACTCCTCACGCAGCTCGTCGTCCGAGAGGCCGAAGACCGGGTCGCCAGGCATGGCGTACTTAGGCAGGTAAACGAGCGTGCGGCCGCCGAGCTCCTCGGGGTCGACGATCGTCGTCATCTCGATCACCGCCGTAAAAGGCGACTCGTCGGTGATGTTCGTGACGTAGTACTCGGTGAGCGGCTTCTTGAGCAGCAGCGACGCGCAGACGATGCCCAGGTATTCGACGCCCTCGTGCCGGGCTCGCTGGTCCTCGTTGAGGGCCGGAACGCTGCGCGAGACGACGGGCGAGGGGGTCGTGAAGACGACGTGGTCGAATTCGGCCGCCGCGTCCGCCTCGGCGCCGTAACGCACGCGGACCGCGCCGCTGTCGGTCGGGTTGGCCTCGGCGACAGGAGCGTTGCAGACGATGTCGACCCCGAGTTGGTCGAGTCGATACGCCAGATGATCTAGCAGGTTGGCGTAGCCGCCACGGACGTAGCCGAACATCTCTTTCTTGAGGCCCGAGCGACGGGCGGCGTACATGCGGTTGATGTGCGCCCAGATGAACGCCGCACTGGTCTTCTGGTAGGCGTCGCCGAGCTTCGACTTGAGCAGCGGCAGCCAGATCTTCTCGAACGCCCCCCTACCGGACCACTTGCGCAGCCAGTCGGCGACCGACACCTCCTCGAGCGGCTCCCAGCGGCGGATCTTCGACGCGCCGAAGATCGTCATGCCGAGGCGGAACTTCTCGATCAGCTTCAGGGGCGGGAACGAGAGGAACTCGACGGTGTTCGACATCGAGTGCATGCGGCCGCCGGAGAAGAAACCGGTCTTGGTCTCGACCCAGCGGGTCTGGTCGGCGAGGCCGACCTCTTCGATCAGCGCCCGCAGGCGGCTGTCGGAGAGCAGCGTGACGTGGTAATGGCGGTCCCAGGTCAGCGGGCCCAGCTTCCACACGCTGGCGAGCCCGCCGAGCTCGGGGGCCGCCTCGAGCAGGGTGACGCGTTGTCCCTTCTGAGCGAGCCGCAAAGCGAGGGTGAGCCCCAGCATGCCGCCGCCGACCACGGCCCAGCGGTCGCCGCTCGCCGCGCTATTCGGGTTGGTCGGGTTGGTCGGTTGATCGCTCATCGTCCCATCCGGCGGCGGAGCATGAGGCTGAGGGTCTGCATCACGGTGCGGGCGACGCGCATCTTGCTCGCTCCGCCCTTCTGATCGTAACGCAATATCATCGGCGCCTCGCCCATCACGAGCGGCAAGCGGCGCATCTTCAGCAGCACGTCGGCCATGCATGAGAAGCCTTGCTCGCTGACGAACGAGTCGCCGTACAGCCGCAGCGCTTCGGCGAGGGCCTCGGCCCGGTACGCGCGGAACCCGCAGGTGTAGTCGCGCACGCCGCGGATCGGGAAGACCAGTTGGAACAGCGCCCGCGCGCCGAGGCTCATGAGCACGCGGCTGAAGGGCACGCCGATCGTGCGTGAGCCGTGCTGGTATCGCGAGGCGATCACCACGTCGTGCCCCTCTCGGATCATGCCGACCATGCGGGGGATCAGCCCCGGGGGCTGGGTGTTGTCGGCGTCGAGCGTGACGACGATGTCGCCCGGAGCACAGCGGCCGACCGCCTCGACAAAGCCGGTCCGCAGCGCGGCGGCCAGGCCTTGGTTGCGCTCGTGGCTCACGAGCCGCAGCGGCATGTCGAACGACGCCTGGCTGGCGATCAGCGCCGTGCTGTCCGCGCTGCCGTCGTCGACCACGACGATCTCGTGCTCCAGACGGGCCTCGATCAGCACCGCGTGCAGCCCGTCGAGCAGCGGGCGGAGCGCCTCCTCCTCGTTGTAAGCCGGCAGCACCACACGCACGCAGGCACGGCCGGCCGCCGCAGCGGCGGCTCGGTCGGCGTCGCCTTGCCGCTGGGCGTCGTTCGTTGCGGTGGGGGTGATTGATGTCATCTTCAACAACGGTGGGGAGTCTGTCGTACCAAAAACAGCGTGGCGATCGCACTCATTGGGAATCACCCGTAGCAAATCTCACGCGCCGGGGCCCGCGAACCGCAGGGCCGCACGAGTTTGAGGCCGACCATCTGCGCGAGCAGCAGCGAGGCGAACAACGGGTTGAGCAGCAAGTAACGACGCCAGAGGCGGCGGGGCTCTTTGCCGAGTCGATAGGCCCACTCGAGCCCACGCCGCTGCATCCAGTCGGGCGCCTGGTCGAGCTGGCCGGCGTGGAAATTGAACGCGGCGCCGACGGCCAGCAGCGGCATGCTCAAGCGGTCACGCATCTCGTAGGCGAACACCTCCTGGCGGGGGCACCCCAGGCCGACGAACGCAAGGCGAGCGCCGCTGTCCCGGATCTCCTGCACCAGCTCGTCGCGTTCCTCGTCGCTGAGGGTGCGAAACTTCGAGGCCCGCACGCCGGCAATTTGCAACTCCGGGAACCGCGCGGTGAGTCGGTCGCTCAACGTTGCGAGCAGCTCCTCCGACCCGCCAAAGAGGAAAATAGGAACGCCCGTGGCGGCGGCCCGCTCGCAAACCTGGAGCATCAGGTTGGGGCCGTACACGCGGTCGGTGAGCCCGGCGCCGTGCAGCCAATTGAGCGCCCAGCGGACCGGTTGGCCGTCGGGGCAGATCATGTCGAAGCCGTTGAGCCGCCAGCGATGCTCGCGGTCCATGACGCCGGTCATCACGCCGTGCACCGCGAGGGCCGAGACCGACAACGGGCGGCCCTGGCGGGCGGCGTCGATCACGCCCCCCACCGCCGCTTCGTAATCGACCGCGTCGACGCCCACACCGAGCACGTCGTGCTTGGTCGAGGGGGCGTCGTTGGTTGTGGGAGAAATGCTCATGCGGGCTGCGGGGTGGCGGCCCAACGCTCGGCGTTGGCCTCGTAGATCTCGGCGAGGATCGAGGGGACGTCGTGCTCCAGGCGCCAGTCGGGGTAGTCGCCGCGGAAACGAGAGAGGTCGCTCACGTACCAGATGTGGTCGCCCGCGCGGTTCTCGTCGCGGTAGCTCCGGGCGAGCGGCCGGCCGGCGATCTGCTCGCACAGGTCGATCGCCTCGAGCATCGAGCAGTTGCTGTCGCGGCCGCCGCCGATGTTGTAGACCGCCCCGCTGCGCGGGGCGCGGAAGAAGCAATCGAACGCGCGGATCAGGTCGGCGCTGTGGATGTTGTCGCGGACCTGCTTGCCGTTGTAGCCGAACACCGTGTAGGGGGCGCCCGTCACGACGCACTTCATCAGGTACGCCAGGAAGCCGTGCAGCTGGGTCCCCGAGTGGCTCGGCCCGGTGAGGCAGCCGCCGCGGAAGCAGGCCGTCGGCATGCCGAAGTAGCGGCCGTACTCTTGCACGAGCACGTCGGCCGCCACCTTCGAGGCGCCGAACAGGCTGTGCATCGACTGGTCGATCGACATCGTCTCCGGCACGCCGGCGGCGTACTCGTGCTTGGGGTCGATCTCCCAGCGGGTCGCCAGCTCGACGAGCGGCAACCGGTTCGGCGTGTCGCCGTACACCTTGTTGGTCGAGGTGAAGATGAAGCAGGCGCCGGGCGCGTGGCGCCGCGTCGCCTCGAGCAGGTTGAGGGTCCCTTGGGCGTTGACGCCGAAGTCGGTCATCGGGTCGCGGGCCGCCCAGTCGTGCGACGGCTGCGCGGCGCAGTGAACCACGAGGCTCACGTCGCCCCCGCCGCGAGCAAAGAGCGCGTCGACCGCCTCGCCGTCGCGGATGTCGATCGACTCGTGCGAGTACCGTTCGCCCAAACGCGACTCGAGCCGACGCAGGTTCCAGCGCGTCGACGCTTCGGCGCCGAAGAACTCGGCTCGCAGGTCATTGTCGACGCCCACAACGTCCATGCCGAGACCGGCAAAGTGAGTGGCGGCTTCCGAGCCGATCAGTCCGGCCGAGCCGGTAACAATCGCGAGTGACATCGGAGACGGGTCGAATCTAGAAGGCGGGCGGGGCGGGCGGGAGCACGGCGGTGATCCGAGGAAGGAGGGATCGTTCGCGGGCTGGGGCCCCACGGGAGGGAGGGTGAGACTAGGTAGTTTATGATAACTGGGAGCTAGGCAGGATTCACGTTTCCAGCCGACGAATTCTCTGCCGGGGGGTGCGCTTTTCCACTTGGCAAGAAGACTCTTACAAGCCGCTCGGCCGTCAAACGGGGCGAGCAAAGAGCGGCCCAGGCGATTCGGGGGTAGCCCCTCAGCGGGCGGCCGCCGTGGATCTCGGCCAGGGCGTGACGGTATTGGCAGCGGGCGTGCAAGTTGATGCCCTCGAGCCCGCGGCTCACAAGCGGGCGCGAGTCTTGCTCGGCCTCGTACTGCACGTAGCTGAGCGCGGGCCGGCCGCTGCGGCGGCGGTGGGCCAGTTCGCAGGCGTAATCGATGCTGCGACGCATCCGTCGCATCCCCTTGCCGTTGAGGCTGCCGGAGTGGACACGATAGTGATGCAACACCTCGTCAAGGTTGGCCAGCTCGGCGGCCTCGCCCATGCGGAGCATCATGTCCCAGGCGTCTTGCATCCGTAGCGACCAATAGCCCCCCAATTGCTTGAGCAGCGCGGTGCGCAGCATGATGTTGGCGTGGCCCAGGGCGTGGCGGCCCTCGATGAGGGCTTGGTCGATCGCTTGGTGCGAAGTCGGCAGGCGGAGGCTCTTGCCAACGCCCTGCTCGCCGAGCGCCGCCATTTGCGTGCCCACGAGCCCAACGCTCGGGTGCGAGTCGAGGAAGGCGACCTGCTTCTCAAACCGAGTCGGGAGCGAGATGTCGTCCGCGTCGACCCGGGCGAGGTACTCGCCGCGACAGCTCTTCAGCCCTTGGTTCGCGGCGGCGGCGGTGCCGCCGTTCTCGCGCTCGATCACCACCACACGCGGGTCGTCTAGCGAAGCCAGATAGTCGGCCGTGCCATCGGTCGAGCCGTCGTTGACAACGACGAACTCGAAGTCTTGGAAGGTCTGGGCGAAGACCGAATCGATCGCGGCGGGCAGGTGGGGCATGCCGTTGAAGACGGTCATCAGCACCGACAACCGCGGCGCATTCGGGTTATCGTTCATTCTTGGGGCCCCGTCGCAACGAGTCTTGGAGGGGTTTCGGCTTCGGGGGCTTGGCCGCCAACCAGCCGTTCACGCCCCTCGCGGAGGCTGAGCGCCGCGTCGGCGGCGCCCTGCTGGCCCTCGCCGTGGAGCAGCAGCCGCCACGCCTTGGCCAAGTACGACTGGCTGCGGAGCATCAGGCAACGGGCGGCGAGCGCTCCGTCGCGGTCCCCGGTCAGTCGCGCCGCGAGATAGCGTGGCAGGTAATTGATCGTGGCTTGCCCCAGCCGGGCGGCCATCACCAAGGGCAACTTACGCGGGCCCCAATCGAGGAACTCGCGCAAGGCGACGTGCTGTCCGTGCCGGGCGGCGGTCCATCGCATGTAATCGCTGTCGAGTCGCTT
The DNA here is from genome assembly GCF_007859945.1 of Pseudobythopirellula maris. Classification (GTDB taxonomy): domain Bacteria; phylum Planctomycetota; class Planctomycetia; order Pirellulales; family Lacipirellulaceae; genus Pseudobythopirellula; species Pseudobythopirellula maris. The sequence goes on from NZ_SJPQ01000001.1 coordinate 835,715, forward strand.
CGCCGGTATCAGGTGATGGACGATCGCCTTGGGGGTGTACCACGCCTCGTAGCCGGCCGCGCGGATGCGGCGGTACAGGTCGGCGTCTTCCCCGCCGATCTCCAGGTCGGTGTCGAACAGACCGACGTGATCGAAAACACCGCGGTCGATCATCAGGCTGCCCGCGCCGGGGATCTGGCGGCGGTTGAAGGGCTGCTCGGCGGGCATGCCGACCTTCTCGCCGAGCATCTGTCGCAGGTAGCGGGCGCTCGGTTCTTTGGCGCCGGCGGGCAGCTTGAGCTTGACCGCACCGCCCACGACAAGAGCGCTGCGCCGTTTGGCGAGCGCCACCAACTCGGCGAGCCAACGGGGGTCGGCGACCTGGTCGTCGTCGTGGAACGCGACCCAGTCGCCCGCCGCCTCGCCGACGCCGCGATTGCGAGCGTGCGATACGCCCGGCGAAGGCTCGCGCACGCCGCGCACCCGCACGGCCGATCCGCGTCGGTCGACGGCGGCAAACTCGGTAATTGCCTGCGGGGTATTGTCGCTCGAGGCGTTGTCGACCACCAGCACCTCGTAGGCGAAAGCGCCGTCGGTCTCGAGCTCCACGAGGCTCCGCAGCGTCTCGCGCAGCATCGCCGCGCGGTTGAAGGTGGCGACCACCACGCTCACATCGATCGCAAGGTCGGGACTGCTCATGCGGCGCCTCCCCAGGCGAGGCGCCCGTAGTCAGCCGGTTCGCGGGCGGCCTGCTTGTCGGCCGCCAGCGGCGCGCCCAGCCCCACCGAGCACATGCCCAACATGGCGATGCCGCTCGGCAGGCTCATCCGTACGAACAACGACTCGAGCAAGCCGGTCACCAACGCGAACACCAGCACGCCGTAAACGAAGGCGTAAAACGGCTCGCGCGTGGCGTCGTACGCCTGCTGGGCCTTGAACAGGTGCAGCACCACCGCGGCCAAGAGTAACGAGAGCCCCACCAGGCCGAGGGCGAGGGTCACCTCCAAATAAGCGTTGTGGGCCGATTGCATCGCCCATTGCTGGCTCTGCGAAAGCTCCTCGATCTGCTCGGGGGTCCAATAAGCCTCGTAGCCGTAGCCGAGCATGGGGGACCGGCGGACATCGTTCATCAGCTCCTCCCACAGCGGCACGCGCCCTGAAAGCGTCGAGGCCTTCTCGGTCCGCCCCAACAAGGCGGCGGTGCGCGCCTTGGAGACCTGCGCCGTGTTGAGCGAGCCGATCACGAACATCGCCATCCCCAGCAAGCAGACCAGCGACATCGACGCGATCCAGCGGGTGCGGGCGTTGAGTCGCAGCAGGAACACGGCGACCATCGCCAACGCGAGCGCGAGCAGGCAGGTGCGCGACTGGGTGAGGAACATCAGCACGAAGAGACCCGCGAAGAGCCCCCGGCCGAGCGTTCGCCGCCCGCTCGCCATCAGGCAATAGGCGGCCAAGCAAGCGACGCCGCAGTACATCGCCTGCATGTTCGGGTGCAGCGTTCCGCTGAAGCGGTAGTCCCTGATCCACGGCCCGGCGCCGTTCGCCAGGTCCAGCAGCATGCTGACCGAAGTGAACGCCGTTAGCGCCATGAGCAATGCGACGAGCAACTGGCCCGGCCGCAACACACGCGACATCCCCAGCATGCCGAGCGCAAGGAATCCATAAGCGGTCGCCCGCTTGAGGCTGAGCCCGGGTGAGGACGACCACGCCACGCTCGACACGACCCACAAGCCAAACAGCATCAGCGACACGCTGGCGAGGTTGATCACCAAGGGCCGCGAACGCGTGCGGTACAGACCCACCAGGCCGAACGCGGCAAAGCCGACCAACCCGAGCTGGCGCGCCAGGCTGCCCTGGTCGATGCCGTCGACAAAGCCTTCGATGATCTCCTCTTCGTCCTGGCCGGCGATCTGCGACCCGGCGAAGCGGGGATCGTGCTCCACGTTCCAGAACACGACGAACAGCATGAGCGCCGTCCCGCCGACCACGAGCCAGTCGCGGAGCTTATTCGTGCTCTCGTCGGGGGGATGGCTGCGGGCGTTATCCACGGCGGACCTCCCGGGCGAACACGGTCCACTGCCACAGCAGCGAAACGAGGTTTCCCATCAGGATCCCCAAGCCGATCGCCGCCACGCCGTAGCGGCTCACCAGCCACAGGCCGACAGTCAGATTCAGCACTAGCCGGACCACCGACGCCTGGAGCAAGATCCGCCCCTGGCTGCGAGCCATGAAAGCGAAGTCGATCGGCATCAGCAGCACGTCGGACAAGATGCCCAGTCCCAACGCGGCGAGCAGCACGACGCCGACCCCTTCGGCCGCGTCGAGGTAGAGCCACTCGAGCAGCGTCGGCCCCAGCGCCACGAGCCCCGTGAGCAGCACCGCGAGCGCCGCGCCCAGCACCACCGTGCTGCGCACCGCGTGGCGCCACAGGCCGGCGATCCCGTGCTGCGAGTAGATCTTGGCCGACGCCGGCCCGTAGTAGTTGGACACGCCGAGCAACAACGGGTTGGCGACTTGGATCACGCTCTGCGCCATGCCGAACCTGCCTAGCTCGGCCAGGCTCGTGATCACGGGCAACGCCCAGCGGTAGCCTTGCGTGCCGATCAGCGCGGCGAGCGCCGAGCCGGTCAGCCAGCGCGAGAAATCCCAGTTGCGGCGCCAGTCGGCCAGCGGCTTGGCGGCGGCGTAGTCGAACCTCTTGGATCGCACCACCAGCCACAACACCGCAGCGAGCGAGGCGGCGCCGATCGCCACGAACGCGGCCGCGGCGCTCACAACGCCTGCAACCACCAGCACGGCGAGCAAGGCGACTTGCAGCAACGCGAGAAGGGCGTCGACGGCAAACACCTCCGCCACACGCAGCTCGGCCAGGCAGATCCGCCGCACGTGCTCCTTGAGCAACATCGCGGCACAGCACGGGGCGAGCACGAGGAACAGCGGGCCGTACGGCGCCTCGGGCGCCAAGGCGTAGAGCACCGCACCGAGCGCCAGGATGGCGGCCATCGCCGCGGCGGCGATCAGGCCGAGGTGGGCCGTCACACTCGCAGCGAACCGGCGCCGTTCGTCCGTTTCCAGGTGGGGGGATCGTGTGGTGTAGGGCGTCCAGACCATCGCCTTCGCCAGCCCCATCATCACCACATAGGCCGAGTAGCCGAGGGCGTAGAGGCCGAGCTGTTCCTGCCCGGCGAGCCGGCCGACGACCACCGCGGCGGCGAAATTCGCCAGACTCACCACGGCCTGATCGGCCAGCACCCAAACGCCCTGCAGCCTTATTGCGCCGGCGCCCCGGCGCGCCTCGGCGGCCGGCTGGGCGCCCACTTGGGGACGCCTGGGCGGTGTTGCGTTCGGGGTGGGGGCGACGGTGACGGGCACAATGTTCCGAGCGATAGTCGGCTGGGGAGAGACGGAGTATTCAACCACGAAGCGATCAGAGCATCCGCCCGAACCACCCCGGCACGTGCTTCTTTTGCCGCGTCACGACGGCGCCGGCAAAGCTCACCCCGTCCGACCGCAGCAGGTCGATCGACTTCTTGGCGAGGCCCCTCGGCGTCACCTCCGAGCCGACGGCCATCAGGACCGCGTCGAGCTGCTTGGCCACGAGCAACGCGTGGCGCATGTCGTCGGCGGGCGGGAGGTCGAAAACCACGTACTCGTGCGACTCGCCGAGCGAGCGGACCAAACCCTCCAGCCGACGCGGCTCGACGCTCGCCCGGTCGATCAAACCGGTCGTGCCGAGCGGCATCACCTCGAGGCCCTCGACGTTGGTCGGATGAACGGCCTCTTCGAGCTCGCACTCGCCCGCCAACAGGTCGGCTAGGCCGCGGGCGCCCTGCAGGCGGAACTCGCGATCGACCTGCGGGTGTGCGGCGTTGCAGTCGACCAGCAACGCGGGGGTCAGCTGGTGATCGGCCGCCCGGATCGCGAGATTCGCCGCCAGGGTGCTCACACCCGCGCGACGCATGCAGCTTGTCACGCCCACCAAGAAACCGGCACCGTGCCGCTGCTCGACCCGCGACTGCAAACGCCACAGCACGGTGTCGTACGGCTCGGCGCCGCGGCGCCGCGGCACGAGCGGCGATCGCTTCGCGCCACTATCACTCGGCGGTTCCATTCTGATTGTGTCGGCTGTGGGAGACGCCATGGCGTTTCTCGGGGGAATGCGTGTCGGCGGGGTGCGGTGGCGATCAAGCGGGCTTCGCAAGGCGGACCGTCGACAAGGGAACGTTAATAGTGCGAAAGGACCCGGCCGTTGACCGGATTGTTCGGCACCGCGGCGAGCACCGGCAAGCCTAGCGCCTGCTCGGTGTCCGCTTCGCCACGCAGCTTGTGGTTGAGTTGCTCGAGGCCGAGCACCGTGGCGGCCGTGCCGGCGATCGCCAGCACGATCGACGCCAGGCCGACGAGCGCCTTCGACGGGCTCACCGGCTTCTCGTTCAGCGTGGGCGGCTGGGCGATGCTGACGCTCGAGATCTCTTGCTCCTCGAGCGCCTGGTCGATCCGCGCCTGCTCCAGGTTGTCCGCGTAGCGGAAGAACTTGGTCCGCAGCAGCGACTCGTCGCGCTGCAGCCGGTCGATCCGCACGTCGTCTTGGTTGAGCTTTTTGATGCTCTCGAGCAGCGATTGTTTCTGCTGGGCGAGCATCGTTAGTTGGGCGTCGAGGCCGGCGGCCTTGCTGGTGAGCTCCCGCCGGCTGAGCGTCAGCTGGCGGTGGACCGGGTTGATATCGTCGACCGTCTCTTCACGAACCGTCTCCTGCCCCTGCACCACGCTCTCGGCCTGCTCGACTTGCTGCGAGATGGCGACCACCAGCGGGTGCGTCTCGCTGTAGCGGGCCATCAGGTCCATCTTGCGCATCTGCAAGCCGTACAACTGGTCGCGCAGCAGGTCGGCGCCGTCGTTGGGGATTTGCCGCTTCGAGGCGATCTCGCGCTCCGGCAGGTCGGCCAGCTGGCGGTCGAGCTCCTCGATCGAAGCCGCCGCGCTGGAGCGATCCTGCTCGGCCACGTAAACGGCCACCTCGACGCGTTGCAACTGGCTCTCGAGGCTGGCGCGGCGGGCCTCGATCGAGGCGACGCCGATCTCGTTCTTCGCCCGCTGCACCGCGTTGCGAGCGTGGTCCAGTTCGTCGGCGAGTGTCGCCTCTTGCTCGGTGAAGAACGCCAGCGTGCTCTCGTTGCGGTGGATCCTCAGGTGATCTCGTTGGTACACGTCGATCACCGTGTCGAGGATCTCTTGCGCCCCACGCGGCGTGTCGGTCTCGTACTGCAGCACGAGCATCGCCGAGTGGCGCTCGGCGTCGACCATCAGGCTCTCTTCGAGACGCATGATCGCCTCCTCACGCCGGCCGACCGGGTCGATGCTCTTGATGGCGCCGATGGCGGCCCCAATGGTCGCCGCCATGAAGTCTTGGAACGCCTTGGCGGCGGCATTAGGCTCGGGCCCCCCCTGCCCCGCGGGGCCGCCGCGCAAGACGTAGTCCGGCCCCAGCTCGTCGACCACTTTGCCGATCAGCCCGCGGCTGGTGATCAGGTCGATCGCCGAGGTGATCTCCGAGTCGCGCCCTTGCTGCATCAGGTTGATCATCCGCTGGCCGGTGGCCGTGGGGTCGATCCCCACACTCTCGCGGCCGACCTTCAAAAACAGCTTGGCCTCGGACTGGTACGTGCGGGGGAAGCAGAACACGACCAGGGCCCCCATGCCGAGCAGCAGCAGCGGGATCACGACCACCTTGATCTTGTGGCGGAAGACCGTTTCCCAAAAGTCGATCGTCTTCACGGCGGTTGGCGAGGTTCGAGGGAAGAGTGGGGAGGCGGGGCGGGCGTCGCCGCGGCGGGGAGGGCTTAAACCTCCATATTAACTATGGTCAACCGATATTTCGCGCCTTTATGGGGCCGAATCTGCCGTCGCAGGACTCTCGGCTAGCGCTAATCGATACCTTCGCAACATCGGCTCCGCCTTCTCCTCCCACCCCAGGGTGAACGAACGCTCGCGGGCCCCCTCGGAGAGTCGGGCCAGCAGATCGGGGTCGCCAGCCAGGCGAGTCAACGCCGCGGCGAACCCCTCGATCGAGTCTTCGGGCCCCGTCGCGGCGATCGGCATCGCGCAGTCGGGCGTCATCAGGTCGGCGGCGCCTTGGTGATCGAGCCCCACGATCGGGGCCCCCGCAGCCAACGCCTCGAGCAGTCCCGTGCCAGACGTGTCTCGCACGCTGGTAAAGGCGAACACGTCGGCCCAGCGGTAATGGGGCAAGGTCTCGCGGTAGGTCGGCCAGCCGAGCCATTCGATCCGATCCGCCACGCCAAGCCGCTCGGCTTGGGCCAACCAGGCCGAAGTGCGATCGCCCACGCCGAGCACCCGCACACGGTAGTCGACCGACTCGGGCAGCCGCGCTAGCGCCTTCAGCAGCAGCGGCAACGCCTTCCAGCTGCGGTGCCGTCCCGCCCACAAAATCCGCAGCGGCTGCCCTTCGGGACGCGGCGGACGGGGGCCGAGCGGCTCGTAATCGAGGGCCGTCTCGAGTTCGACCTCCGACTCGATGCCGCCGCACCGCTTCAGATCGCTCTGCACACGCCGGGTGGCCGAGAGCACGACCGAAGCCTTGCGGGCCGCTCCGCGGACGTGGGGGCAATAACGCATCTGGTAGGCGTTCACAGCGCGTCGCCACAACTCGGTCCACGCCCCCGCCAAGCCCAACTCGGGCAGATAGGCCAGCGGCGGGCCTTGGGTGCCGCCCACCGGTCCCCAGATAAAGGGCGCCGGCAACCGCCAGCAGTCGCCCGGCTGCCGGTAGCCGGTAAAGTTCACTTGGTGAACCAAGTCGAACGGCCGCCGCTGGTGCACGCCCATCGCCCGGCGATACACGCGACGGTGCCAAAGGTCGTAGCCCGCGTAATAGGTCGCCGCCGAACGGCAGAGCAGCCGCGAAACACGCGAGTGCTCGACCGGCAAGAAATCGATCCGCCCCTCGGCGCCCTGCTCACGGGCGGCCTGACGCAGCGCGCTGGCCGGCGAGCCGTCGCCGTACATCACCGTCACGTCGTACTCCCGCGCCGCGTGCAGCGCGCGGCGCCAGCCGATACGCGACTCCATGTGCGTATCGGGATGGCAGGCGAACGACACCAAGAGCAGGCGTCGGCGCGGGCGCGTTCGGGGGGCGACGGGCGGGGTCGCCTCTATGGTCGAGGCGGCGATCAAATTGAGGAAAAGGTGAGGAGGGATGAAGGAGGGAGTTTGGCCGGGGTTCGACGGCGCGGCGCAGGATCAGCGCGGCCCCTTTGCGAAAACAACCGCCGGGGCGGTCTGAGCGATCAGCTTCAGGTCGGTCAGCGGCGAGCGCTCCTGCACGTATTGAAGGTCCATCCGGACCCATTCGTCAAAAGTCACCAAGTTGCGGCCACGCACCTGCCAGGTGCAGGTGATGCCCGGCGTCACGAGCAGCCGGCGCCGCTGCCAAGGCTCGCAGCCTTGCGACTCGTCGACCGGCAGCGGCCGCGGCCCCACCAGCGACATGTCGCCACGCAGCACGTTCCATAGCTGCGGGAGCTCGTCGATGCTTGTCTTGCGGAGGATATTGCCCAGCGGCGTAACGCGTGGGTCACTGTTCATCTTGAATGCCGGGCCGTCCTGCACGCTGTGCTCGCGGAGCCCGTCCTTCAGGGCGTCGGCGCCGACCTGCATCGTGCGTAGCTTGTAGATCTTGAACCGCTTGCCGCCGAGCCCCTCGCGCTCCTGCGCGTAGATCGCCGGTCCGGGTGAGGTGATGCGCACCGCCGCCGCGGCGGCCAAGATCACCGGCCCCGCCACCACCAAGCCGAGCGACGCGCCGGCTAAATCGGCGGCCCGCTTCCACCACGGCGTGCGGCGAGCGAACACCCGGTCGTAGCTCGCAGCGCCCGACCGCGCGGCGGGCGTGGGGCCGGTCACTCGATTGGCGCCGCTGCCCGCCCCCACACCGGTCTCGTTGGGAGTCGAGGACCGCGGCTTGTCGGGATAAACATGCACCTCACAGTTGGGGCGCGCCTCGCCCACCGGGTACGACTCGCAAATGTCCGAGGCGACTTTCCAGGCGCCCTCCTCGGGGGTGTCGGGCAGCAACACCGCCACCCGACCGTCGCTGAGCATCCCCGCCGTGTCGGTCAGTCGCAGCCGATCGCGGAGCAAGCCCGCCAGGAAACCAAGGTCCTGGGCGTTGTTCGCACCGGGCGGCAGCTCGATAGCGAGCATCGACACCACCGACCCGTTACGATCCACCCGCATCCGCTCAGCCGTGGCGGCGATCTCAAAACGATCAAGAGCGACGAGAGCGCTCCCCGCAACGCCTTGGCGCAGACGGAACGCCGGGATGCGGGTGAGCCACACAGGGAGATTCATAGCGTGTCGTCTCGCCAAAGAACGGGCGAGCTAGTCGGAGGCGGGGGCTTCGAGGCCGCACGAAGCATGCCACGATTTTAATCACGCCCTCAGGAAGACGCCAACGAAAAGAAACGATTGTGCCCCCCCTGCCCCCCTTGGCCGGGTAGGTGAAACTCGCCAGCCCGATCGTCGAAAACCGCTATTACCAAAGGCTTTCTAACGCAATTACGGTATGCTGCCCCACCCACTCCCCCCCCCAGTTGCGGTAGCCATTATCCCTAGAGTCACGGCGTAGCGCATAATTACAGTACAGCAGCGGCGGCGATTCTCCTGTGACGCACGATGGGGAATCGAGTGAAATAAGCATTGTCGTTGCGTAACGCGTACTCACTTCTCGCTGCTTCGCTCCTCCGAACTCGCACCTTCGACTTGGCCCACACCCCATGGCGTTTCTGAACGAAGGCGCCGCTGCCCACAACGCCCGAAAGCCGGCCAACCCCGCCGGCCAAGCGGCCGAGCTGTCGGCCGCGCCGATGGCCCTCGTCGACCGGGGGCCCACCGGCTTCGAGATCGATTGGCTGAACCCCGCCCTCGCTGAGCTGGCAAAGAGCAACTGCTTGAGCAACGCCGCGCTGGTCGAGCGGATGCTCACCGCCGCCCAAAAGCCCGGACAGCGGCTGCGGTTGGACGATGCCGAGTGGCGAGTGGGTGTCCGTCGTGCGGGGGAGCGCCGGGGCGAAGTCGAACGGCTGTTCGTCGAGGCGTTTCTCGTGGTCGCCGGCGATCCGATCGACACTTGCCGAGCGTCGCTCGACGCGGTCGACCCAACGACCGGCCTAGCGACCCGCGCCTGGTTCGACGCCGAACTCCCCCACCGTTTCGACCGCCGCGGCAACCGCCCGTTCGCCTTGCTGTTTATCGACGCCGACGATTTCAAGAGCGTCAACGACACGCTCGGCCACGTGGCCGGCGACCGCTACCTGCGGATCATCGCCGACCGCATCGCCGACTCGGTGCGTGACGGCGACACGGTCGCCCGCTTCGGGGGCGACGAATTCGTGGTGCTGCTCGACTCGATCGCCACACGCGAAGCGGCGGCCGTCACGGTCGAGCGCATCGGCCACGCGGTCGCTCAGCCGATCGACGGCGAGGGTGACAACGACGGGCGATCCTTCGGCGTGAGCGTGGGCGTGGCCCTCTCCAACGAGGGGCACGCCACGGCCGAGGCGATGCTCACCGCGGCCGACCGCGACATGTACTCCCGCAAAGGCGCCAGCTAGCACAGCCATCGTCGCCGGAACCGACGTTGTCTAAACCGCGGGTATTGGCTAGCTTACCCATCGCCCCGCACGCCTAGGACCCGCCCTAGGCCGGCAGCCACGCCGCGCTGTTTCTCGCTGCCGAGGCGCCATGGGGCCGTAGAGTCTGACCCAACAAGGAAGTTTAGGGGGACACGAGACCCATGAGGATTCACCGCATCGCGCTGGGCGAGGGAACGCATCACCACGGCGCCGAGCCGCAAGGGCGCGGCGTCGAGCTGCAAGGCCTAGCCGCCGGGCTGAACGTGCTCCACAGCGGCTCGGCCGCTACGCGGGGCGAGCTCGCCCGGCTCGCGCCGCAGCTCGTGTTCGGCCGCACCGCCAGCGACGACCGCCCGCGGTCGACACGCAACGGCTCGATCGACATCGAAACCGCCGGCGGGCCCTTTCGGCTCAAGCGTCGCGCGGAGCGCGAGTTCGACCGGCTCACGGTCGCCAGCCTCGGCGGCGAGGCGCCGCCGCAAAACCTCAAGGAGCTTTGGCTCGAGGGCTGCAGCCCCGCGGTGCTCGAAACGGTCTACTGCCCTGCCCCGACCGACTCGGCGCATTGGACCACCCGCCTGCTGTCGCCGGCGGTCGCCTCGGCGCTCCGCGATCTGCAAACGCGCTGGCCGCGCGGCCGCCGCGGCGCCTCGCACAGCGCCGAACCGGCCGCCCTGCGGCAAGAGCTGATCCTCCGCCGCGACGCGCTGGCGGCCGACCTCGAGAAGCAGCTCGGCCTGCGTCGCCTTCAGAGCGACGACCTCGAAACCCAGCTCACCAGCATCTCGGAGCAACGCGACTCGCTCCGCGGCGACATGGAGGAGCTGCGCCGCGAGCTCGACGCGCTCAGCGCCCGCCTGGGCGAGATCGACGCGGCCGACCGGGCCGAAGAGGTCAGCCGCATCGCCGGCGAAGAGACCGACCGACTGGCGGCGAGCGAGTGGGCCCCCCGCCTGCGCGACCTCGACGAGCAGATCGACCACTGGCGCGCCACCCTGGCCGAGATCGAGCTGCGCGAGGCGCGCGTGCAGGCCGAGCGGGCCCAGGCCCGCCCCGACGACGAATCGCCGCTGCTGGGTGTCGCCGACCAACGCGCCTGCGTGGCGGTCTCGACCCGCTTGCTGCGCGACCTGGAGAGCGAAGTCGCCCGCCTCGCCCGGCCCGCCGACTCGCCGGCGTGCGTTTGCGGCGACGCCCACCCGCGGCTCAACCCGCTGGTCGAGACGCTCGGCTCTCAGCTCGAGCGGCTCGCTCAATTAGTCGAAAGCCAAGACCGCGCCCTGCGGTCTCAGGAACTCAAAGCCGAAGGCGAGCAGCTCGCCCGCTCGAAGGAGGAGATGCGTCAGCAGCTCGACCGGCTGCTCGAACGCCGCCAAACGCTCGGCCGCACCACCCGCGGCCGCCAGGAGATGATCGAGCTCGCCCCCGCCGACCCGGCCGCCCGCGACTCGCTGGTGCGCCGCCGCACGGAGCTGATCGACCGCCTCGACGCGGCCGAGAGCCGCCTGGCGGGTCTCGAAGCGACCCACGAGCGCCTCGTTCGCGACCGCTCCGAGCTGCTCTCCCACGCCGAGGTCGAGTCGCTGCAACGCGAGCTCCGCTCGGTCCAAGAGCGGCTCGACCGCGGCGTGTGGCGCGAAGAGTCCGAGACCGACCACGCCGCCGACGGCTGGCGGGCCTCGGACCTGATCGCCCGGCTCTCCGACGGCGAGCTGACCACGCTCAAGCTGATCGACGGCGGCCGCTCGATCGTCGTGATCGACCGCCACGGCCGCCGGCTCGACGCGGGCCGCTGGGGCGCCACGACCGAACTGCTCGTCGCCTGGAGCTTGTCGCTCGCCCTGGCCGACGCCTTCGCCGCCCGCGGCGTGGCCACGCCGCTCGTGGCCGAGGAGCCGTTCGCCGGGCTCGACGACCGCCACGCCGCCAACCTCGCCACGCTGCTCGACGACTACGGCCGCCGCGGCCGCCAGGCGCTGGTCACCACCGACCGCGCGGCGGCGCTCGACCGCTTCCGCTGGCTCGGGACCAAGCGGTTCGACCTGTCGGCCCGCCCCGCCGCCGAGCCCGCGCCGCCGAAGCCCGCGCCGCGGCCAGCACCAACACAGCCCGTTTCGATCGTCAAGGAAACGCTCGTCGAAGAGCCCGACTTCCTGATGGGCGTCGACGACCCGATCGAGCGGTTCCCGGCCCCCATCGCCGACCGCGCCGAGGTCTTCGGCCGCGCCCGCGTCCGCACCGTCGGCGACTTGATCGGCGCCGACCCGAGCGCCGTGGCCGAGGAGATCGATCTCGACAGCATCCCGGCCGAGCTGGTCGCCCAGTGGCAGGAGCACCTGGCGCTCGTCTGCTTTGTCGTCGGGCTGCGGCTCGACGAGGCGGCGTTGCTCACCGAGTGCGGTGTGCGGAGCGTCGGCGAGCTGGCCGAGGCCGACACCGACTCCCTGCTCGAACGCGCCACGCGCTGGCTCGCCAGCGGCCGCGGCGAGCGGCTCCGCTCGCGCGGCTTCACTCTCAGCCGCGACCTGGTCGACGCCTGGATCGAGCGCGCCGACGCCGGCCGCTCCCGCTGGCGGTCGTCGGCGGCCCGCAAGGCGTGGCGCCGGCACCGCTCGGAACGGCGTGAGCGGATCGCCGAGAACTCCCGCCGTCGCCCCGACCACTCCGGCGACGCCCGCAGCGTCAGGTTCAGCACGGGCGGCTCGGGCGGCGGGTCGCGCAAACGGAGCAAGCGGCGCCGCGAGCCATCGGGGCCCGCCGCGCCGAAGTACTACCTCGAAACCACCAGCCCGGTGGTCGACGCCCCGTCGATCGGTCCCAAGACGGCCGAGATGCTGCAACGCGCCGGTGTGCGGACCGTCGCTGAGCTGCTCGAGGCCGACGCCGAGCGGCTGGCCGGCGAGATCGACTCGAAGCGGGTCGACGCCGCCACGGTCGTCGCCTGGCAGCACCAGGCGCACCTCGTCTGCTGCGTCCCCGAGCTCCGCGGCCACGACGCCCAGGTGCTCGTCGGCTGCGGCTTCACGACGGTCGACGGCATCGCCTCGATGAAGCCGGCCGAGCTGCTGGAGTTCGTCGAGCCGTTCTGCGAGACGAGCGAAGGCGAGCGGGCCCTGCGCGGCGCCCAGAAGCCCGACCTCGACGAGGTGACCGGCTGGATCCGCTCGGCCCGGCGCGGACGCGCGGTTGGGGCGGCGTAGGAGTTAGCTTTCAGCGGTCAGCCATGATAAAGCCGATCGCTGAGTGCTGATCGCTGACTGCTAAAAAACCTTCGCGCGGCCAATAGTTTTTCAGAAACTTGCCGCTGGTTTGCCGCTCAGAAAGTTGCTGCGTCGGTTGCTCACGATCGACGCCCGAAAAACGCAGCGTGGCGGCTTCGAAGGGGGCGGTTGGCCGGAAGAACGCAGCGGCGCGCCCACCCTGCGGCGCCCAATTGTATTGATAACCGATCGATCACCAAATTTCTGCAAAGCGTTTTGAGCCAAGCGCGCAGCAGCGATTTTTAGGCCAACGCGATTTTGTCGTAAGCCGTTGCCGGCAAAGTGGATAGCTGAGCGCAGCGAAGTCCGCCGAAGGGCCGCTAATCGCACCCAACTTTTCTTGGGCCAAGTTTTGACGCGTTTGCAACGGCATGGCGGGGGCATTCCGCCAAGCGGAAGCCCACGAGCGTGAGCGGTAACGATGGCTGGCGTATCTAGCGATGTCTTACCTTCTCCATCGCCCCCTGCTTCGATGTTTACGACCGACGCAGGTTGGCGTGGGCTCGGCATGCAGTCGGCTCATCGTTACTTGTCCGAGAGCCGGCATTGACGGCATACCGATCATCTTGGAAAACCACGTTGCCATCTGGTACCTCTAATTGCCCATTGGAAGACAGCGTTGCCTGCAAGCTCCCGAAGACCGGCTCGCGAAGAGATACTGAGGCGTGCGAGCTTCTCGCATTGCGGCGTTTACCGCTACTCGCTGCGTCGATACTGGGGGAATGGCGAAGTCCTCCTTGTGGTCGGGCTCAATCCGTCAACTGCTGATGCAACCAAAGATGACCCAACCGTTAGGCGTTGCGTTGGATTCGCGAAAAGCTGGGGGTTCGGAACGCTAATCATCGCCAATCTATTCGCGTACAGGGCCACAGACCCTACCGTTCTGGCTCAAGTAAGCGATCCCGTAGGGCCTTCCAACGACCGAACACTTAAACGCCTCGCGGCTCAGGCCGATTTCGTGCTGGCAGCGTGGGGAACGCGTGGCAAGCTCAGCGATCGAGAGCAACGCGTGCTCACCTATCTTCAAGAGCCGTACTGCCTCGGAACAACCAGCGACGGCCATCCCAGGCATCCTCTCTACGTACGTGCAGATCAGCAGCCGCAGCCCTACACCGCGGTTTAGTTCACCAAGATAGTTCCGATGCTTGACCTCCACGGCCCGATTGGTAAGATTTTCTTACCACCCGTAAGGAGCCGTGTCGATGGGAATCTCTGAAGTCAGTGACCGAGTTCGCAAGGTAATCACGGGGTACGTAACCGCGTCCTGCCAGAGTTGCCCGGAGCTGGTCCCCTCTACGAAGCTCGTTCGCGATACTGGTCTATCGAGCGATGACGGCGTAAACGTCGTGCTCGATCTCTGCATTGAGTTCAACGCGGAGATTCCCGAGGACTTCAACGCAACCGTGCACGATGACGGGCAACGCGATCGAACATTCGGTGAGTTGGTGGATCGCATCCATTCTATGGTCTGCGCTCAGGAGTAAGCCAAGATGTCTACGTCAGAGAAGCAAAGCACATCGGGAATTGGTGATCGGCTTAGGTGGGCTCGCGAACAATCTGGGCTCAGCCAAGGGCAGGTAGCAAAGCTCCTAGACATGCATCGCCCGACGGTCTCCCAGATTGAGGCGGGCTCACGTTCTCTCAAAGCAGAAGAAGTGTCGTGGTTCGCAGAACTCTACGACATTAGCAGTGCATGGCTGCTCCAAGGTGATGATGAATCGTCTAGCAGTGGCGATCCACGTATTCAGCTCGCGGCGAGGGAATTGAGCAAGCTGAGCCCAGAAGATCTCCAAACGCTGCTGAGGCTGGTCAAAGCATTGCGGTCAAACAAGGAGTGATGCCGTGGATCCCTGGCAGACAGCGAAAAATACTGCCTTGCGGAAGGCATTTGAGACGCGGAGACGTCTTGCCGTTTCGCGTGAAGATCCTGTCAACGTATTCGATGTTTGCGCCGCTATTGGGGTTGAGGTTCGCTTTCTGGATTGCCCGTCCCTCGAAGGTATGTATTGCCGAGAGCCGCGAACTGCCATTGTGCTGCCTTCCACCCGGCACCGTCCTCCAGGCCGTGTAGCCTTCACTTGTGCCCACGAGCTTGGGCATCACGAACTCGGACACGGGACAAGGGTAGACGAGTACTTGGCTGGGGGCACGACGGATCAGCGCAGAAGCCCCGAGGAAGTGGCAGCGGATGTCTTCGCCGCACATCTACTGATGCCTCGTCAAGCCATCCTGGCTGCCGCCAAAGCGTATCACCTCGACATCAAGAGCATAACGCCCGAGCAGACATTCCTGATCGCCGGCCTGTTCAGTGTGGGATATTCCGCGCTGCTGGGGCAGTTGACTTTCGGGTTGCAACTCCTGCCCAGGGGCAGATTCGACGGGCTGAAGCGGCATCAACCAAAGTCCATACGGTCTGTTCTCTATCCACCGTCGGCAAAGAGTGGACTCGTCGTGTTTCACGACGACTACCCGTCTGCTACGGTCGATATGGAAGTTGGCGACTTCGTGCTTGCACAGGAGGCGTTCGCCGATGAACCAGCCTTGCTGACCTCACACCCCCGCCACGATGAACAAACCGTGTGGGAAGCGGCCTGCGTGGGCCAAGAACGCCTCAAGCTCGCAAACGGCCGCGAAGTAGCTATTCGTGTCTCACGCCGCGGATATGTCGGAGCCTGGCGTTACCGCTTTCTGCCGGAGGAGGAATGATGCCAGGTGCACCTACGGTTGTGGAATGCTCAAACCTGAGCATCGCATGGGGTCACGCCCTTCTACAGGTGCTCCAGAAGCCAGCTGGAAAATGCAATCCCCTCGTCGTCAGCATCGCCGGTTTCCAAGGCGACCTCCCGCCAGAAGACAGTGCTATCCGCACTGCTACGGACGCAGCGCTGTCCACCGCGGGATGCAATTCGTGTGACGTATCTGCCATGGTCATATTTCCGTACAAGCTTTGGTTACGGCGGAAAGACCTGACAAGCAGCGAGTTCGGTGAGCTTTGCGTCGATCACCTCTATCCTAGATTGGCCGCTCTCAACCCGGCGAACCGCCACGGAACTTACTTTGCCCGGTTGATGGGATTCGATGCGGTGCGAAATGGCTCCGTCAATCGAATTGACCAAGTCTCTGAGGTAATCGATCGCTTGAGCGGTGACCGGCACTTTCGAGCTACCGGACTTCAGATGACTTGCTTCAATCCGGCAGCAGACCACTCGCGACAGACGCGCCTAGGCTTTCCCTGCCTGCAGCACGTTGGCGTCGACTATGAAGGAAAGGACAGCATCTCGATCACGGGATTTTATCCATCGCAATACATCTTTGATCGTGCTTACGGCAATTATCTCGGTCTTGCACACCTCGGTCACTTCATCGCGTATCACACCAAGCTCTCATTGCGCCGCGTAACATGCATTGCGACAAGGCCGCTTCTCGGCGCCGGCGTTTCCAAGTCTTCCCTCGGCCAACTGCGGAGCGTGGTTGAGAAACGAGTTACGGAGGAGATAAGCCATGACAAGTGATGTTCATGCTGCCGGCGACAACCTGACTCTGCGAGACTATCAGCTCCTTGCAGAAAAGACAGATCAGGTTCCTGAAGCGGGCGGTGGAGATACGACCTCGCTAATGGTTCCTCTCCTTGGGTTGGCCGGCGAAGCAGGCTCACTACTGAGTGAATTCAAGAAATGGATGCGGCAGGGTGATATCTATCGCCCTTTCACGGACCAGGTATCGGAGGAACTCGGAGACATCCTCTGGTATCTGTCGAACATCGCCTCCAAGATGAACCTCGACCTGGACGAGATCGCGCGAGAGAACCTTGCTAAGCTTGCCGATCGATGGGGCGAGGCCGAGAAGCCTCAACAGAGCCTCTTCTCAACCCATTACGACCAACAGTTCCCAGAAGACGAGCAACTCCCTCGAAACTTCCGTGCAGACTTTCGCATGGTTCAAGCGAGTGGACGGAAAAAGCTGTCGCTGACGATCAACGGCGAGTCGAGCGGAGATTATCTTACAGACAACGCGCACGCAGACGACGGCTACCGCTTCCACGATTGCTTCCACCTAGCCATGGCGGCATTGCTCGGATGGTCACCTTTGGTTCGGCACATTTGCAGAAGAAAGCGGAAATCGGTGCCGGACATTGACGAGGTCGAAGACGGCGCGCGGGCGCGCATTACCGAAGAAGCGATCTCTGTACTCGTCTACGAGTTCGCACGAGATTTCTCGATGTTCGACGGCGCAGAATCAGTCGAGTTCGATCTCTTGCGTACGATCAAGATGATGACGCGACCTTACGAAGTCCACGACAGAACACCGAAAGAATGGGAGTCGGTGATACTGAAGAGTTACGCAGTCTGGCGAGCATTGATCCGAAACGATGGGGGATGTGTGACGGCGAGCGCGGACGACGAGCTCTTTGAGTTCTCACCCATCGGCTGAGGTAGGAGCAGAAGAATGCCCCCAGATTGGAGCGACTATCAAGAGAATGCGGCAGTCTTCTTCCGTGGGCTCGGCATGCACGCCGAGACTAACGCATCCCTCTCGGGAGTGCGTACTACGCATCATGTCGATGTAGCTGTTCGTTCGGAGCACTCGGGATTCTCGATACTATGGATAGTTGAGTGCAAACGCTGGAAGACGAAGGTCTCAAAACTGCATGTGCTCGCTTTGCGGCAGATCGTGACAGATCTTGGGGCAGACCGCGGTGTGCTTCTATGCGAGGCAGGGGTGCAGAGCGGGGCGGCTGAGGCGTCGAATTTGACGAACGTAAGTATCTCATCGCTTAAAGCGTTGCAGTCAACGGCCTATGAACAGATTCACGCGATGCGGATTCGCGACTTATTCGACCGTGTAGAAGCGTGCAAGGTACGCTATTGGGCGATCCCGAAGACCATCAGGATCGAGTGCGGACTTCGCCCAGAGGTAGGCGACCTCAGCTACAGTGGCGCGAACATCATTGACGTACTTTCGGAGTTGCTCTCAAAAGGGCTACGCGGGAATTATCCGATAACCTGTGACGAACTACGATCAACTGTCGCGAGGCTGCCAGCTCTCTACGAGTCGTCTGAAGTCCTGCTAAGGATCCTCGCTCCTGTCGTATCCGAGCTCGAATCCAGACTCGAAGTCGGAGAGGCGGCCTTCAAGGAAACGGACTCTGCTTAGAGGTTGTCCGTAACCTGCGTCGGCCCGACACACCGACGACCCGCAAACCTATAGGCCAACGCCCCACGCTAAAACCCGCCGCCCGTTAGCACGTCTTGATAGATCGGCAGGTGCCGGTAGTAGACCTCCAGCGTGTAGATCGACAGGCAGGTGATGTAGAGGCGGCCGCCGTGGGAGCCCCAGCGGTCGCCGTCGGGGCTCCAGCTGCCGCGCTCGCGGCCGCGCTTCACCTGCTGCTCGGGCAGCAGCTCGCGGGTGACGCTGTTCCAGGCCCGCCAGTCTTCGCCCCCCATGTGGTGGCAGACCTGCGTGGCGTAGTACCAGTAATACGCGTCGCGTTTGCCGCGGCGCCACTCGGGGCGGTTGTCGAGCAGGTAATCGACCCCTTGCCGCAGGCGGAAGTCTTCGCGGGCCCAGCCGAGGTATTGCCGGCAGAGCAGGCCCTCGGCCGTCATGCTGGTGGTGTAGCCGTCGGGCTTCATGTAGCCGTAGCGGCTGCCGTCGACGCGGGCCACCAGGTCGAGGAACTCGCCGATGCGGACGAACACGTCGCTGGGAACGTGGAGGCCGGCGATCCGTGCGCTCTTAAGGGCCATCAGCGCCCAGCCGGTGACCGACGTGTCGCTCCCCTCGCCGGGGTCGTACTTCCAGCCCCCCTCGGTCGCCTGGTGGCGGACGAGGAAATCGACCGCCGCCTGGGCCGGCTCGCGGTATTGCTCGTCGCCGGTCATCGAGAGCAGCTCGCAGAGCGCGATGGTGCATTGGCCGTGGGTGTAAAAGCGGTGGCTGTTCGCGCCTTGGCGGAAGAACGAACCGTCGTCGAGCTGCGTTTCGAGCAGCCACGGCCACGCCTTCTCGACCGCCCGGCGGTAGCGTGAGTCTTCGGCGCTGGCGGGGGTGTAGCCGGCGCCCTGGAAGGCGAGCAGCGCCATGGCGGTGGCGGCTTGCTGGTTCTCGACCCGCGCCCCGTCGTCGTACGGCCCCTGGAGGCTCCACGAGCCGTTGCGCTGCTGCTGGCGGATGAGCCACTCGAGGCCGGCCATCACGGCCGACTCGGTGGCGGCCGTGCCGCCGAACGATTTGAGGAGCATCTCGCGCGAGCCGGGCTCGCGGCCGCTCAGCGCAACGCCGAGCGTGGGGGTGGTGAGCGCGTCGGTGGCGAACGCCGGGGCGTCTGGCATGAGCGGGGCGGGCTCGGGCGTGGCGAGCGGGTCGGCCACCTCCGGCAGGTCGGTGGGGGTGAGCATCTGCTCGTCGAGTTCGACCTCGAGCGCGGCCGACAGGTCGAGCGGCTCTTCGATGAGCTGCTCGCCGACGTCCTCGGTGAAGAGCGCCTCGATGGTCAGGTCGTCGGAGCTGTTGACCGAGACCAGCAGCAACGCCCCGACGATCAGCAGCAGCAGGTGCATCGCCGCGCTGATGAGCCAGGCGGGGCTGTCGTTGAGCCAGCCGGAGATGTCGACGAGCGGCGGGGCGTCGTGATCGTCGTCGTGGCCGTGGTGGTGGCGGCGCGGGTCGTGGCCGTGCGGCGGAGCGGGCGCGAGGCCGGGGCGCAAGGGAGAGGGAGAATCGGATTGGGCGTCGTACGCCATCGTTCGCCTCGCCGCGCGAGAGGCCAGCGTGGCGGGGCCCGCCGCCCCCAAGGCGCCGAACCGGTCGCTGCCACCCGCCTGCCGCGGCCCTAGGGGGGCCGGTTGCTGTTCCTACAGGATCGTATCGGCCGGAGGGGCGTGCGGCAAACAGAAAGTCCTTCGCAGCCGGCACTTACGCCCACCCGCGAGGCGCGCGATGGGATTGGGAACAGAAAAACAGGAACCGCCGCCAAAGCTCGCCGCCCCGCGGCGCCGAAAGAGAACAATCTGCCGGGCAGAGAGCCGATTGGCGGGTTCCCCGAAGTGTGGAAGGGGCCCGTTGCCGATGTGGCGCCCCGGCAGTAGAATACGAGGCTCACATGTCGCGGGGTGGAGCAGCCAGGTAGCTCGCGAGGCTCATAACCTCGAGGTCGTCGGTTCGAATCCGGCCCCCGCCACTTTTTCTAAGTCCTGCTGAAACCGTTACTTAGGTTACCGGCCAAAGTTTGGCCGAGCGGCTTGCTGGAGCCCAAACATGGCGTTTACGCCCTGTTTGGTCACTCGCAGCTGGAGAGCCGCCATGCCCAAGCTGGTAAACCGTCCACCTAAGTACCGTCACCACAAGAGCAACGGCCAAGCGATCGTCTCGATCGACGGCCGGGATATTCAGCTCGGTGTTTTCGGTTCGCCCCGAAGCTACGAACGCTACGACGAGCTCGTTGAGCAGTGGCGGCGGCGACGCGACGAGGCCCGCCCCGATCTGGCCGAGCAGGACCCCGAGTCTGTGAGTGGTATTCGAAAAGTGCAGCGCCCGGCGCCGTGAAAGTGCAGCGCTGGTTGGTTTCGGGGAGGATAGCAGGCGCCCCCGCGATCGCCTAGTGTTTTACTCTTGTTTCTTGGATCGACTCCGGCGTTGGGCGTCCTGCAGGCGGTAGCTCTGACCGGTGAATTCGAGGATGTGGCAGCGGTGGGTGAGCCGGTCGAGGGCGGCGCCGGTGAGGCGTTCGCTGCCGAGGACCTCGGTCCAGTGTTCGAACGGCAGGTTGGTGGTGACCACGAGGCTTTGTCGCTCGTAGGCCTGGCCGATCAGGTCGAACAGCAGCTCGGCTCCCGCCTTGCTGGCGGGGACGTAGCCCAGCTCGTCGAGCACCACGACGTCCTGCTTGGCGAGCTGGGAGCGGAGCCGCAGCAGGCTCTTCTCGTCCCGTGCTTCGAGCATCGTGGTGATCAACTCGGTGACGCGGAAGCAGCGGACCTTGCGGCCGGAGAGGCAGGCGGCCATCGCCAGCGCGATCGCCAGGTGGGTCTTGCCGGTCCCGCTGGGGCCCACCAGCAGCAGGTTCTCCCGCTTGTCGATCCAGTCGCCCTTGGCAAGTTCCAGCACGAGCGGCTTGTTCAGCGACGGCCTTGCGTCGAAGTCGAACTCGTCGAGCGTCTTGGACGACGGGAACCGGGCGGCCTTGAGCCGCCGCTCGGCGGCGCGGCGTTCGCGGTCGACCAGCTCCAGCTCGCACAGCGCGAGCAGGTACGCCAGGTGGTCGAGGTTCTCCTTCGCCGAACGCGCGGCGACCTTCTCGCACTCGGAGTGCATAGTTGGCAGCTTAAGCTGCTTGAGGTGGTGCTTCACTAGCACCGTGCTCTTGGTCTCGTTCTTCATTATTGGCCTCCTTCCTGCCCAGCGGACAATAACGCGCCGTAGGCGGCGACGTTGGTCGCCTCAACCGCGACGGTCCGCAGGTGAGGCCGACCGTCGAGCGAGAAGAGCGCGACCGGCGCCTCTCGGCGGTGCTCCGCGATGACCCGGATCGCGTCGGCGTCCACGACGCCGATGTCCAGCGCGTACTCGACGGCGTCGGTGAGTGGCTTCAGGTCGAAGCGTTCCAAGAGCCGCAGCACGCGGATGTACTCGCGGGCGCCCAGGCCGTCCGCTTCGAGCAGCCGCCGCAACTCGTCGAAGCAGCTCGGCAGAGCCCACTTCTCCAGCGGCCGGGCGTGGTCGAAGTCGCCCGGCTTCTTCTCCAACAGCGCCAGGTAGTGCACCGGGTCGTAGACGTCCTGCTCGCGTTTCCAGCACCTCGGGTGCTTCGCGACGAGCTTGCCGGCGTCGATCAGCCGCACCTCGTCGACCGTGGCGACAATGGTGATCGGCCTTCTCGCGTGCGCGACCGGCACGCTGTAGCGGTTCGTGTCGAACCGCACCAGCGACAGCCCGCAGGCCGAGGCCTGCGTCACTCTTCTCGCATCGAAGCCTTGCTTCGGCAGGTCGAGCATCGCCGCTTGGTCTTCGTTGAGCAGTTGGCGTTTCGAGCCGCTCTTGCCGCGGAGCGTGCGGTCCAGATCGGCTTCACACCGCCTGGCCAGCTCCGCGTTCAGCTCTTCCAGCGAGTCCACCTGCGGGACCGGCACGAGGAAGTTGCGGCGGCCGAAGCCGACCAGCCCCTCGACCTTCCCCTTCTCGTTCGCCCGCCGCACCAGACAGAAGTGCGACGCGAACAGGTAGTGGCTCTCGAGCCGCAGGAACTCGCGCGTCCGCTCGCGGTCCCGCGGGCCGGTGATCTTGGAGATCGCGACCCGCGAGTTGTCGTAGCTGATCCGCGTCGGCACGCCGCCGAAGAAATCGAACGCCCGCTTGTGGCCCTCCTGGAACGACTCGGTGCACTCCCGCAGGAACGCCTGCAGGAACAACGCGTCCGAGTAGGGCAGCGTGATCACGAACAAAGCGACCTGCACCCGCTCGCCGGCGAGATCAATGGACGCGAAACCGAAGTCGACCTGCGCCTCGCCCGGCGGGTGCGACAAGGGCAGGAACACTTCCTGGCTTCCCTGCTTCCACTCGCGGACCGCTTCCTTCACGCTCTCGTAGCAGCCGTCGTAGCCGTGCTCGTCCCGCAGCCGTTCGAAGATCCGCTTGGCCGTGTGACGCTGCTTCTTCGGCGCCCGCTTGTCGGCCTCCAGGATCTCGGCTATCCGCGGCAGGTACGCCGCCATCTTCGGTCGCTTGCGCGGCTGACTGCGCCGGTAGCCCGGCGGCTCGACGTGCTCACAGGCCTTCGCCACCGTGCGGTAGTTCAGGTGGTACTCCTCGGCCGCCTGCCGCCGGCTCAGCTCGCCGGTCAGCACCCGACGCCGGACCTCCGTCCACAACTCCATGTCTTGCAGCACTTTCTGACGCGCCCCGCTGATCCACGACCCCCAAGAGAACCAGGAAAGGGGCCTCCGGCCCCTCCCACGGCCTCTCAGCTTCGCAAATCAGGCGGGCGAACGCGCCCGGCGCGCTGCACTTTTAGGGCGCCAAGCCCTGAACGCCGGGCGCTGCACTTTTCGAATGCCACTCACACCCGCTAAAGAATGCTGCTTTCTGCAAAGGGCACATCAGGCTAAAATAGCGGTAGAAACGCCGAAAAACGTAGGGTGAAAGCCTTCGCGGGAAAGCGCCTCATAACCTCGAGGTCGTCGACCAAAGCCCATGTGAGATTGATAATCTGTTGGCGTCAGATCGGCCTCCCCCCCTATCCTCTCATCGTAGCTGATGCATGAATCGGGGGAAGACCAGGAGCGGGACCAAGCAATAGACGACGGTCACAAGCGACATAGGTTCCGGGGCGGCCGGAGCGATGGTGGCTGCGGCGGTTTCCCCGAAGTGCGCCAGCCAGACCTCGTAATCCAAGGCCGTCACGAGCCCCGGGGTCGCGTCGCTGGGGAGCGAGGCGAACGTGTTGAGGGCGTCTCGCCAGATAGTGAAGTCGGCGGCGTCGACCACGCCGTTATTGTTGTAGTCGCCCGTCAACACGGGGGCGAGAGAAACGAATCGCACCACGCCCGTACGTTCTTGCGACTCGCCGGCGACGAGGAACTCGAATCCGAGGTCCTGGTCCAGGCTCGTGTCGAACAGCCCGCCGAGGTCGTAGCCTTCGCCGCTCTCGAGAGTCACGGCCCCCTGGTTCTGCAGTTCCGAAACGCGTGTCGCGTCCGGATTGGCCTCGTCCCAGCCTTCGCCGGCCTCGCCCGAATCGTGGAGGCTCCGCCAATCGTCGTCCCCGTAGCGCAGGGCCCCCGATTCCGAAGTGATGGTGTACGCATCGAAGTCGACCGCGAAATTCGAGGTGTTGATCAAACGGGCCTGTCCCGTGCCGGGATCGACCAGCAGCGTAAGGTTGTTCGGGGACTCGCCCTCGTAGACGACCTCGCCGCTAACGATGTCGCCATCGGCTACCGCGTAGCTGAGCGTCAGGTCCTGGGGCGCGTCGACGCCGAAGGCAAGCTGATTGTTGATGGCCTGCCCGAGAGAAGCGGTGTTCTGCGGATCGAAAGACAACCCCACAGAGCTGTGTTCGGAAAGCGCGCTGGGCCCGGCGGCCGAGGTTTGCCACCCGGGCGTTCCCTGCGCCGCGAGCCCTTGCCATTCGCCGTCGGCGAGCAGGCCGTTGGCCGAGGCGACCGTGTACTGATCGACCGCGATCGGCTCGTCGCTGCTGTTGACGAGCGAAACCTGGCCGGTGAAGCGGTCGACCCGCAGCGTGAGTTTAGGGCTCTCCAGCCGCTCGAAAAAAGATCTTGCGTCCCATTCCAGCACGGAGATGGTCGAACCCTGCTGCCCTAGTCCGACGGGTTGATAGAGCAGGTTCAGCACGTTCTCTTGCTCCCACAGCTCGCGGTCGAAGCTTGGCTCGTAGTCGCCGAGGTCTTCGGTTGTCAGGTCGACAAAGTCCCAATTCTCACGGTCCTTGCTGTGGGCCACGGTGATCACGTTGCCTCGTTCCTCGTACCGCATCACGACGAGGGTGCGATCGTCGTCGTCGACCATGACAATCGGCCGGCCCAGTTCACGGACGCTTCCGCCGCCGGTCTTGCTCTCCGGCGGTCGGTTGGTGATCTGAGAAGTTCGCCACTCCGCCCCGTCGTAATGGGCGAGCATGTACTGCCGGGTGTGGTCTCCCTGCTGTGAGCCGGGCGCCCACCACGAGGCGATTATCGGGTTGTCGTGCTGGTCGACCGCCGTCGAGGTCTGGTTGATCAACGAGCTCCCCTCGGGGATCTCGACCACCATCTCGGAGTGCGTCTCGCCGAACGGCAAGGGGTAGGACGAGCCATCCGTCCGGGTCCAAGTCGATCCGTTGTCGCCCGAGCGGGCGTAGTAAAGGTTCTTGTTGGTCTGGAAGTCGGGCGTGTTGCGAACCGTCCAGGTGAGGTGGATGTCTCCCTGCGAATCGAACGCTAGCGTATTGGGATAGTTATTCACGCTCGGCAAGCCGTCGCCGGAGATGCTGCCGTCGAACAGCGGGCGGTGCAGCGGGGACCAGTCGCCGGTCGATAGGTCGTAGCGGTTGACCTGCGTGTCTCCGTTGCCCGAGCCGCCGGTGCGGTACAAGAACATCAGGTCGCCGCCAGGCAGGTTGTAGAACTGAGGGTAGGTGACCAGCCCCTCCGCGTCGCCCACCATCGGGATCTCCGAGCCGAACGAGATCGGCGTGGCGCCGGTGACCGGCTGGTCCGACTTGATGTAGCGGAGGTCATCGTCGTGCATGCCCCAGCTGAGGTGCATGAAGCCATCGCCGTCGACGCCGAACGTGATCACGTTGTGGTCGTCGGTCAGGTTCGAGTTGTTGTCGGTGTAGGCGGTGTTGAAGACGTCCCAGGTGTTCGAGCTGTGGGTGCGGCGGGCGACCGTCACCAAGCCCGCGTCGTCGTAATAGGCGGCGAACTGTTGCTCGCCTACGGTCATGATCGAGCTCTGGCGGAAGCTCACGTGGTTCATGCTGTTAGCGGCGAACGCTTGGTCAATCGGGATCAGGTTCGTCTCGACCGCATCGGCCGCTGGCGCGCACGCCAACAAGGCGGCGAGCGTCGCCGCGGCCAGGGGCGCGATCCGGCTCGGCATAACGGGACAGTTGAAGAGTTTAATTCTCACAGGGTGCTCGGCTTGGGTGCGTGCGTGGCGGTCAGGCGCGTACTCTGGCGAGGGCGTGCCTCGGCGGGGGCTACAATCTTTCGACATAAGGTCCTTCTTGCCCGTCCCAGGTGAGCTCGATCACCAAGTCCTGGGTGGGCTCATCGACCACCACTTCGATCCCCGAGGTGCTTTCGTCGGCGTACATCTTTGGCGCGTGCCAGCGGACGGTGTTCTCGTCAATCGATTCTTTCGCGGCGATGCGCACCCTGTGCGTGCCGGGGATCACGCCGTCGTTCTTCTCGTAGCAGGTGAGCGAGAAACGCCCCTCGCCGTCGAGTTGTCCCACAGACGACCTCACACCGGAGCTCACGAACTTCACGGTGCCAACCGTAAGCGGCTGCCCGTCTATCAGCACTCGGCCGGTGACCGGCGCCCTCGTGGGACGACCGTCGCCACAACCGCTGATCGCCAAGACGCCGAACATGAGAGCCATCGCGGTGAGGCCAATACTGTTTCGCATGCCTTTTACTTGTCTCGTAAGGGGGGCTCGAGGGGGGAAGGGGCGGTCACGCTCGGCGCGATCAGTAACTCTCGCTGAGCACCTCTTCGCCCTCGCGCGTCGAGAGAGCCTGGTAATTGGCGTCGGAGATGTTCTCGCTGAGGAACGAGACGTGGCCGTCGCCGAACAAGAAATTGCCGCCGCCGGGGTGCTTGCTCGAAAAGGTGCAGTTCACCCATCCGCCAGGGCCCCCCGCCTCGGCGGCGTTCTCGACGATCGCGCTGACGTCGTAAGGCGTGTTCATCGGCAGGTTGGTCGATCGCATCAGGTTGCAGCGGTTGCCGTTGGACCAGATGCTCGAGCTGTTCGGGTCGTGCCCGTTGATCGACTCTCCGACGAAGAACGTCTTGCTGAGGCCGTCGGTGATCTGCGAAATGCGGAACGTTCTTGCGTAGACAAACACTCCCGTGTTGTAGAACTTCACGTCGTTGCTGGGGAACACCGGCGCAGACCCCTCGGGGCCGTTCGATCCCATCGAGAGCGCGTAGCTCCCTGCGGTGACCGGGATGTCGCGCGAGCCGGAGGGGACGTGGTGCTTGTACTGGGCGAAGACCTGCGACTCGCCGTCGCTGGGGCAACGCATCAGCGCAGGCTGAATCCTCATCGCCTGCTGCACGCTCGGATCGCGAAACCAGTTGTTCGAGGCGTCGACGTACCACACGGCCACTTCGTCAATCCGCCACAGGTCGGCGAGGCCTTGCTCCTCGAGGAAGGGAAGGATCTGGAGGAAGGCGCTGGCGCCGCTCTGGCCGAGGTTGCCGCCACCGACGCCGAGGCCTTTTCCCTCGCACTCGGGGATGATGTTCCCGTCGCAGCCCAGCCGGCCCGCGGGAAACCTCTTGTTCGTGTCCTCGTAGCCAAGGAAAGCCAATCCGAACTGCTTCTCTTGGCTCGTGCATTGCGACCTTCGCGCCGACTCGCGGGCGGCCTGCACCGCCGGGAGGAGCAGCGCCACAAGGATGCCGATGATGGCGATCACCACCAACAGCTCGACGAGGGTGAAGGCTTTTGATTTGTGCTTCATGGGTAGTTTCGATCCGATCTGGCATGGAGGGCTGCGTCCTGGACGCGGGCACAGAGCCGTCTCCAAACGGCGAGCCCCGTTGGCGCGTCGAGCGCCAACGGGGGGGCGCCGTGCGAGGTTCAGTCCCGGCTCCGAGCCACCAGCCCCAGGGCGGCGAGGCCAAGGAGCGCCAGCGATGCGGGTTCGGGAACGATCTGCAGGTTGTCCATGCCGGTGAAGCCGGCTAAATCGCTGCGGAGGTCGGCGTAGAACCCGACGTTGTCGCCGATGCTGAGATTAGCTCCCACGTCGTCGGTTCGCAGCACCTCGCGTCCCGTGCCGCCGTAGTAGCCGAGCTCGAAAATATTATCCGCCGTCCTCGCGATGAACAGCTTGCTGGCGTCCACGTCGAACGCCTGGGCTTGTCCGATCTCGGAAGACCCAATAAAGCCGCGAGAGTTGACCTGCGTCGGCGAGCGCATCGAGATGAACAGGTAATTTTCACGGACCCCCGCGACGGGCGTCGCCCCGACGGCGATGCCGAGGTCGTTGCCGCTGGCGAACGTGATATCGACATCGACCTGGAGTTCCTCGCCAACATCGAGGCTCCAGCCGTCGTTCCTTAGGAACAGCACCTGCTCGGCGCCATCGGCTCCGCTGGAGCTCGCTTGTAAAACCCCGCTGGGGCTTGAGAAGCCGACGTTATCTTGCGACCCCTGGTCGAGGATCTTAGTCAGTGTGTACTCCGACAGCGACGCGTCCGAGTAGTCGTCGATCAATCCGATCGGGTTGGCGAGGGCGCAAGAGGCGCACATCGCATAGGCGATCACAGCAGTCATTCCAAGTCGAGTCATCAGATCAACCTCCAAGAAAAGAAAATAATCAGCGGGTGTGAAAGACTTGCCTCTCTACTCTCCTTACCCACGTCTCCGCCAAACCAGAATCCCCCCCACGAGTAACCCGGCCAAACCGAACGAAGCCGGTTCGGGAACCGCTCGCGATTGCGACGCGAGCGACGCGAGCGACGCGCCAAAGTTGTTGACCCAGACGGTGTAGTCCACGTGGCTGACGGCGCCGGGCGAGGTGTCGCCCGGCAGCGTCGTTGCGGTGTGGAGCGCGTCGCGCCACACCGTGAAGTCGGCCGCGTCGACCGTGCCGTTGTTGTTGTAGTCGCCCGGCAGAAGCGTGGCCGCCGGCGCCGCGGCGTAAACCACCTCACCGGTGAAGGCCTCGCTCTCGCCCGCGAGCAGGAACTCGAACACCAAGTCCTCTTCGCCGGACGTGTCGAACAGCTCGCCCATGGTGAAAGAAGTGTGGATCCCGAGTGGCGTCACGCCGTCCGTCATCAGTTCCGACAGCCGGCCGGCGCCGGCGTTGGCCTCTTGCCAGGCGTCGCCGGCGGCGCCCTGATCGTCGAGACTCGACCAGTCGCCCTCGCCCGGCAGCAGAGACTGGCTGGCGCTGGTGATGGTGTAGGCTTCGATCTCGACCTCAAACGGTGAGGTGTTGCGGAGCGTCGTCTCGCCCGTGGCGGGGTCGACGTAGAGCGTGAGGTTGTTGATGGTCTCCGGGCCGGTGTAAATGACCTCGGCGTCGAGCCCGTTGGCGCCCGGACGGGTGTAATCGAACACGAGGTTGTCGACCGGTTCTCCGAAGGCGACGGGCGCGGTCGGGAAGTAAACCTCGCCCAGGGAGATCGAGGTTCCAGCGGCGATGGTGGAAGTCGTCTCGCCCGCCGCCGCGATCAATTCGCTGATGTGATTCGCCGAGGGGTTCGCCTGCGCCCAGGGTGGGCCGAGCTGCGTCGCGAGCGGGTTCCAGCCGTCGGGGATCAGCCCGCCGCTTGCGGATCGCACGGAGTAGCCGTCAAGCTCGATGCCGCTCGCGCCGGGATTGGAGATCGTTACTTCGCCGCTCGCCCGGTCGACGTTGAGGATCAAGCGTTGCTCGATGAAGAGCTGCATCACGGTGTTGAGACCCGACGGCTGCATACGCGTGCTGTAGGCTTGCCCCGGCCCGAGGCTGGCGCCGCCGGTGAACTCGATCGCACCAAAAGCGCCGCTGATCGTGGGAGCCGAGATGAGATCCCAGGTGTCGCTTGTGGAAGGTGAATAGCCAGCGAAGTCAACCGACAGCGTGCCCCCCAAGGCGGCCGACGTGTCCGACACGAGCGGCGAGTGGCTCGCGGCGGTGATCTCCGCCACGAGCGTGTGAGCCGGGTCGAGCGTCAGCGCGCCTGTCGAGAGAAAGCTCACGTTCGGGCCGACCACGCTGGTGGTGCGCGCCAGATTTGCCGTCGCCGTCGTGAGAGTCGACGCCCCCTCCAGCCGGATCAGGCTGTCGGCTTCGCCAGCGGAGGTGAGGCTCACCGCGGTGAGCGAGCCGCCGGTCATGTGCAATGTTCCCGTCCCCCCCTGGCCGACGCGCACGCTGCCGTCGGCAGGGAACGAGGCGTCTTCGACGAAAGTAATCGCCCCACCGCTCTGAACGAGGAGCGTGCCCGAATCGCCGCCGTTCTGGCCGAGCACCAGCCCGCCAGCTTGCGCCGACACGACTGATCCGACCGTGGCGGCGCCCCCGCCGTTGATGACGGCCGAATCCTCGTTGTTCACGTTCGGTACGAGGTTCGGATTCCAGTTCGTGGCCGTGGTCCAGGGGCCCGTGCCTGAGCCGTCGCCGTCGGCGTCCCAGTTCGTTAGCAAGGCGCCCACTGGCTGGGCCAGCACCGCCTGGCACGATAGCACCAGCAAGGCGGCAGCCGTGGTTTTGATGAAGAGTTTCATTGGTTTGACCCTTTGTGGTTTGCTCGCGATGTCGTAGGCGTGGATCTCTGAACGACGAGTCGGCTTCGCACTCAGCGACGCCGGCTCGCGCCTACAACAGCGGCTCCCGCGATGGCTGCGAGAGCGAACGAGAGCGGCTCGGGGACCGACCCGCCGAACAGCGAGACTTGGGAGGCGAGCTCCCCCGCGTTGTCTTTCCATTCGCGGTAATCGACGAAATCGACCAGCCCGTCGCCCGTGAGATCGCCGAGCGCACGGCCGACAACCTCGTCGAATAGATTGTCTCGGATGATGCCGAAGTCGATGAGGTCGATGCTCCCATCGTCGTTCACGTCGCCGGGCAGCTGAACGACGATTCGGAGGTTGTCCAGGCCGGCAATCGTGGCGCCGTCTTCACGCAGGTCGGCGTAGAACCCAACGTTGTCGCCGATAGAAATATTGGCGCCGACGTCTTCGCTGCGCATGACCGTGCGCGCCCCACCGGCGTAGTAGCCGAGTTCGAACGTCGAAGCGGCCGGACGGGAGATAAACAATTGCTCAACATCGACGCCGAAGTTCTGGATCTGTCCGATCTCAGAGACGCCGATGAAGCCGCGGGAGTTGACCTGCGTCGCTGACCGCATGGACACGAAGAGGTAGTCTTCGCGGACGCCCGCTGTCGGGGTGGCCCCCACGGCGATGCCGAGGTCGTTGACCGCGCCCGCTATCGTGAGGTCGATGTCGACACGAAGCTCCTCCCCTTCGGCGAGGCCGAAACCGTCGTTGCGCAAGAATAGCACTTGCTCGGCTCCGTCGGCGCCGGTGGAGGCGACCTCGAGCATCCCGCTGGGGCTCGAGAACGCGATGTTGCTCGTAGTCCCCTGGTCGAGGATCTTCGTGAGTGTGTATTCCGTCAGGTTGGCGTCGTCGAACTCGTCGATCACGCCCACAGGCCCGGCCGACGCCGACGCGGCGAGCAACGCCCCGATCAGCGCCACACCGAGTGAACCAACGCTAGAGAAAGCTTTCAACATGGAAGTGTGCTCCTGAAAAAGATGCTCGCCGCCTCGTGGTCTCGTCTCGATGCGACGCGCATGGTTACGAAATTGTGACGCGCGTATGTCCGGCCTAGGCGACGGAGGCCTAGACCGCTTAGCAGTGGGCGGACCGCTGCGAGGTTTCGCTCGCGGCGGGCGCGGTGGTGATGAGTTGGAAAAAGCTTGTTGACGAGTCTGCGGCGCTGCTCGGCGCCGTCGCTTGGAAGCAACGCCCAAAGGCCAGCAAGCCCGCACTGTACGATTTGTGTGTTTGTCTACTGCAGCAGCACGGTCGCCATGGGCGCCACGGGCGCTCTCCGCTGGAGTCTGCCAAAGGCGTGCCATTCCACGCGTATTGCGAGCGGGTTGACGCCGCTGCTGGTGTAACGGTCAACGCCGTTCCAGACGTCGAACTCCACCGTATTCGTGCCGGCGACGAACCCCTCGTTGATCTCGATCACGTTGAAGCGATTGAAAACCTGGTCACGTTCGTTGAGTGTCCAGGACTCGAAGGGGACATCGGCGCCGTTGATCCGCACAGCCTTCACGCCGTTGTCGGCGATCACCTGGGCCGCCACGACAACGGACGAGAGGTTGTAGCCGGTCAAATCGAATTTGGTTTGAAAGGTAAACGTGGTGTTCTGCGGGATGCCGGGACGCAGCGGCGACTTGAGCGAGATCCATTGCGACCTCTGCGGGTCGTTGGGCAGGTACCGCCGGTCCGCCTCACAGACGACGGCGAACTGCGGGCCCGTGTAATGCTCGCACCGGGGCCCGGCGACCACGCGCCAGTGCTGGTCTTCGTCGCCCGGCGTCAGGCCGCCCCCGGTGTTGAACACGCGTATCGGCTTGTAGGGGAGGACATCGTTCAGCTCGGCGTCGTAAAACTCGCGGTCCGCCTTCAGCCGAACCGACAGCTTCTGGTCGTGCTGCACCCGCAAGGCCTCGCCCCCCGAGAGCAACAGGCTGCGGCGTCTAGCCTTGGATTGGTCGAGTGGCTCGACGCGCACCTGCCCGTCGAGCACGTGGGTTTCGATCGAACCGCGACCGTCGGCCGAGACCGCGAATTTTGTCCCCAGGTCGACGACCCGCATCGATTGAGTGATGACGCTGAAGCCGTGCGCCCAGTCGGCCACTTGGGCCGTGAGCACCCCCTCCTCGAGACCGACCCCCATCGGCGTGTCGAGCGTGACAAAGCATGGCGCTCGCAAGGCAATCTCGGCGCCGCTCGCCATGCTGATGCGAGCCGATCCGGCCGTGAGGTACACAGAATCCGCCTCGACGAACTGGTGCCCGGGCTCAAACCCTTCGCCCAGCCACTCGGCGCCGTCGACCGAGGCCAAGCGGGCCACGGGCTGCGGTTGTCGCTCGGCAAGGATTGTTTGGTTCGAAACGGCGTACCATACTCCAACGCCGAACACGAACAGCGCAGCGGCCGCCAGCGCCGAGAAGGGGTGACGCGTCTCCCACCAGCGTGCTTTGCGGGCCGGCTTGCCGCCGCCGGTCGAGCCACGATCAACGCGTCGCTCCTGGCGGGCGTCGGAGGCTTGTTGCAAGACCTCGAGAGCGACGGTAGCGCGGCGGCTAGCCGCCGCCGCACGGATCTCAAAGTACAACGCGGCGTCAAGCTGGCAGTACTTCACGAACAGGTCGATCGCCCGGTCGTCCTCCCGCATCCAGGCGTCGAGCTCTTCACGCTCGGGATCCGAGAGCCGGTCGACCAGGGCGGCGTCTAGCAGGCGACGCAAGCGTGCGTTGGGGCGGTTGGTGTTCAAGAAGAAGCCTCGGCCTTGAGGGTCCGTTCAATACAAGCGAGCAGGACACGTCGGATCCGACTCAACGCGGTGTACAGCGCGCCGGCGGTCCGCCCCTCGGCGCGGGCGATGTCCTTGATCCGCGACTCCGCTCCGTAACATTTTTCCAGCAGCTTGAAATCCGTAGCTTGAAGTTTCTTCAAGCATCCCCTGAGCGCATCGGCCCGTTGCGCCACCTGCCCCTCCGGCGCCACGGTCTGGTGATCGACGATCCGTTGCACGACTTCGTCGCTGAAATAGACCTTGCTGCGACGCCTGCCTCGCATGAAGTTCTTGATCGTGAAGTCGGCCACTCGCATCGCCCAGCTGCCGAATTCCGTGCCCCTCTCGAACTGGTCGAACTTGGTCCATAGGACCATGGCCACCTGCTGGAACAGGTCTTCCGCGTCCGCCAAGTTGAGGACGTGCGTGTAGATGAAGCCGAACAGTCGGCTGTGGTTCTCATTGAGCAACTCGACAAAAAGCTGCCGATCGTCCGCGTCGCTGCTATTGGGCTTGTCGATCGCCATGCCGCTTACCGCCTCGACCGAGGACTCTTTGGGTCTGCCGCGCTTCGGTATCGTTGCTTCGATGTCGTTGCTCCGGGATCATTGCTGCTCCGGGAACGTACAAAAAACGCTCGCCAGTCATTGCAGATGGCGGCACAACTAGGGATATGTCCTGGTTGGGTGACGTCTGAGGCGAAATCGTTGCAGAATCCTCAAAATAAAGGATGCGCCCCCTGCTAGTGGGCGGCGGCCTCGGTCAGCACCCGCACTGGCCCCAGCAGACCCGACGGCAGCAGCGGCGAGTCGGCCCTGAATTTCACGACGTTCGTGCGGGTAATCCGCTTATCGGGCGGCGCCGCTAGGTCGCCGATCAAACGATTCGGCCAGAGATTAGCCACCTCCACCTCGATGACGTTGTGCTCTTGAAGGACCCCGGTCATCTCGACACGGTAGGGCGGCGTCCAGGCGACCCCGAGACCGACGCCGTTGACCCTCACCCGGGCCAAGTTCTGCACGCTCCCGAGGTCGAGCCAGACGCGACCCCCGTCGAGCCGCTTCAGGGCGCTGTCGTCCAAAGACCACTCACAGCGGTAAACCGCTTTGCCGCTGTAGTGCTTGATCGCCGGGTCGTCGTGTTCGCTCCAATCGGTGAGCCGGTCCATCTCGATCGGCTGGGCGGGCCCCCCCAAAGCGGGGTCGAACCGCACGCTCCAACGGAGATCGAGTTCCTCCAGCGGCGCCGGGCGGGGCAGGTTCGGACCTTCGTCACGCCGCGACCGCTCGGCGTCCGCCCCGCGGAAGATGACAAAGACTGACCCGTTGGCCGGCAGCACAATCGGCAGCCGGGTTGAGACGGCGTCGATCTGGTAGGAGCTAGCCTCGGGGGTGCCCCCGGTTACCGGGTCCCATAGCTCCGGCCTTGGCCCCGCGACACGGAACGAGCACTCGGTTTCGATCTCTTCTTCCGTGCGATTGACAACGAAATAGATCTCGGCCTCGTCGGTCGTGCGGTGGATGTAATCGAGCAACGGCGCCGCGGCTTGCCCTTGCCCGTTGTAAGCGAAATCGGCCTCGATCGCCGCCGCAGCGAGGGCGTCGTCCGTCGGCGCGTCGATGATCGGGCCCGTCGCCCCTCCCGCGCCCCACAACCGTGTGACCAGCCGGTCGAACTCTCGCCGTTCGTCGTTCGTCAGCAGGCCGAAGGGACCCGGCGGCCTGGGGCCGATCACACGGGCGCCCTGTTCGACGAGTTCGGCGACGCGTCGGAGCGCCTCCAGCCCGTAACTCGGGCCGGGCGGCAAAACGAGCAACTCGTAGCTGGTCCCTTCCGGCAAGGCCAGCTTGCCGTTGCGTACCTCGATCCGGCCAATCAACACCTCCGTGTTGAGCACGTCGTAGTCGTAGCCCGGCGGCGCCCCCGCGGGATTATCGTTTTTGAGCCGCACAAAACTGGGGACGTTTTCACCGTAGTAGTACAGCACGTCCGAGACTGGCAAACCTTGCTGCAACATGAATTGGCAGCGGTTGAGATAGGAGAAGAATCCGTCAGACAGGTCCCACCAAGTCACGTTGGGATTGATGTGCGTGCCGGCAAAGTAGGCCTGGCCCGGGAGCCCCATCTCTGGCGGCGAGCTGTCGAAGGTGTGCAGCATCACTAGGTTCAGCCCCTCGCACGCCACGCGGTCGAAGACTGGCTTGAGCATCGCCGGGTCGCGTTCCCACTGCGGACCGATTGACGTAAAGGCCTCAGCCATCACAACGCGGCGACCGTAGGTGTGGGCTGCCGAGGCGGGCTGCTTAGTGAAGAGCCTCTCATAGTCGTTCACGCGGTGCGTGGCGGAGCGAGCCCAAAACTCGCCCATCATGATGTCGCTTCGCCCCATACACTTCAGAGCGTCGATCGGCGCGGCGTGTGGCCCGCCCGATTCGGGGTGAATCGCTAATCCGCGTGCGTGGGCGCTGTCTCGGAACGTGGCGTACTTTCCATCGGCGATCATGTCCGCCAGCGTTCGCCGGAAGTCATTCAGGAACCGGTTTGAGACCTCAGGGCTTCCAACGACGTAGCCCGCAAGCACCGGCAGGTAGGGCTCCATGTCGTAGCCACGGAGTTGGCGAAACCGCTCGGGGAGACCCGGCGTCCAGTTGACCGGGCCAAGCTCCCAGCTATCGGTGTGCAGGTAGCGAAGCGAGCGACCGATGCTAGGCCCCGCGGCCGCAAGGATCGGTTCGACGACGTCTTCCCAATACCGCTCGAAGGCGCCCGGATCGAGGTAGTCGATCGCCCACCCCGACCAGCCCTCGCTGGAGGTCGAGACCCGAGAGCCGGAAAGGGTGCAGCCGATGCGGAGCAACTTCCACACGCCCGGCGGGGGGCTCGGCCAGGTCAAGCGTCCGTGGGCGTCGACCCGGCCCGTCAAGTCAATCGCGTCGCCCAGCTTAAGTGTTGGTTCGTCGGCGTGACTGGCGTCGAAGTCGAGCAGGTGCTCGGCCTTGGCGGCGGTGAACCCGCCCGGGTAAGAGTAATAGGCCTTCTCCTCAAAACGGTCGACGCGGGCCATGTTGGCGCCGCCACCAATCGCCTCGTCACGATCGAACAGTTTCACCTCGGCCACTTGCGCGTTGCGTGGCGCAGCCGGGCTGAAAGGGTCGAAAGCGTCGACGATCACTAGCCTGAAACGCTTCGCCTCCGTACGGTCAAAGTCGATCGTGAACGGTTCGTCAGGGAGCTTGGCGTCCCAACGGGCGATCACGCTCCAGCTCAACGGGCCCTTAGAGACCTGCAGCCAGCCCCGTCGTGGGCCGTAACCAGGGCGCGGTGTGACGACGATGCGCGACAGCGCCGTCGGCCGAGAGAATTCGAATTCGAGCCTCTGCGGTTTACTCGGGTTCGGTCCCTCACCCCTTTCATGGGTGCCCGAGACCCAGAAGGTGGATGGGTCGCCGTCGATCGCCATGAGCGGCGGGTGGGCGCCCTGCGCCGAGGAGGCCGTTACTTCAACCGCAACCGCCCCCCTCTCGCCGGCGACGGGCAAGGCAAGCACCGCGACGTCTTGGTAATAGTCGCCGATGGTCTCGGGCTGCGGCAGGTCGAGTTCGAGTCGCTGCCCGCCGCTGACCAGCAGCTCGGACCACGTCAGCTTCTTAGCGGCCTGCTCGGCGGTGACGGTCGGGCCGCCAAGGTTCCAGCCGCTCTGGATGTTGAGCCCCAGTTCCAGGCCCAGCCGATCGGCCTCACGCAGCGCGTGCTGGAACAGCCCGAGCCACTCGGGAGAACCAAAATCGGGGCCGTGAGGAACCTGGCGGTGGCCGCGCTGATTGGCGCCGCCGGCGTCGATGATGTTGGCGCCCCCGATGCCCTTGGACTTGAGCTCCTCAAGATCGCGCGTGATTCCCTCTTTCGTGACATTCCCATTGAGCCACCACCACCAGCACCGGGTACGCGCCATCTGCGGTGGGTCGCGCCACCCGGCCTTGAGCTCCACCGAGGGCTCGGCCGACGCCGCCAACTCGGCGCGGAGCGGATCGCGAAACTCAACGCCTTCCGACGCGGCGATTGGCATGAACAGAGCAAGCAGGAACAGCGTTTTGGTCATCGAGAATCCGGTTCGCGGCTATTCTTCTTGGAAACGACGGCGAGCGACGACTTTCGCAGGCGCCGTTGCGTAGGCTGCGGGGGCGATGGTGACCGGGGCGTGGCGCCCCTACGGTTTTGACGAGAAAACTTCCCCCGGCCCCAGGTGAATATGTCCCCACCGAGGAAAAACTCAGGGCAGATTGCGACAGGTTGTCCCCGCAGCGGCCCCGAATCGGCATCTACACGATGCCCATAAAGTACAGAGAAAACCAGCCCGCGCACGCTGACACACCGCTCAGTAGCGAAGGGCTACTCGACTGGCATATCGCTCGTCCCGCTCGGCAAGGTTGTCACTTGATACCGACCGACAATCGTCGGTCGGTATCGGTCGTCGAGCAGCGAACGAAGTCACCCGATTGTCACGAATCACGCACGGCTTATCAACGGCGCAATGCTGAGAAGAGCGAAGACACGCAACGACTCGATAACAGTTGTCTCCTCCGATCGTCAGGCCGCTTCGCGTTCGTAGTGCTTCAGCACGCCGCCGAGCCATTGGCGGCAGACAATCTTCTCTCCTTCGTTCGGCGGGTCATCGACTTCGGGCCAGACGCCGAGCAAGGGTTTGTTCTCTTTGCGCTGATGCGGCCGCGCCTGGTGATAGTAATCACAGTAGCAAGAGACAAGATGGTCGAAGTGCCCGAGCTCAAAGACGACAGAACGGTTGAGGCACTCGCCGCGGATCCAGTAGAATGGACAAGCCATGCCAAGTCGCAAAAAGCGGATACGAGCCCGCCGTCGAGCGGAGGCGACCGCGAACAAGTTTGAGTCCCCCGATCTCCAGGGGGGTTGAGGGGCACGTCGCGATCTCACTCGCGGCGACATCGCCTTGGCCAAGCACGCCGTGCGTGAACGCCGGCCGACGCCAGTCGAGCGCTCGGCGGCCATCTCACGGCACATCTGCCGCGCCGGCTTGGCTTCGACCGCCGACGTGCGCGCCACGCTGGCTGTGGCGTCGTTCTGCGTGGAAGTCGCCAAGCTCGAGAGCGAGCAGTTTCCGCTGCTCCTGCATCAGCTCCCCGACGGCGCTGTCGTGCTCGATCTATTCGAAGACACGACGCGAGATTCGGCCTCTTAACGGCTACCGTTCACTACCGTTTTGCGCCGCGCCGTACCGCCAATCACTGCTAACGCCCGCTAAAGAATGCTGCTTTCTGCGAAGGGCTCATCAGGCTAAAATAGCGGCAGAAACGCTTGTAACCTAGGCGTAGAGCCTGGTTGGAAAAGCGCCTCACACCTCAATGTCGTCGACGAATGCCATTCACAACCGAAGAGACGACGCTGACCGACGCCGATCTAGAAAGAGTATTCTCACTCTGGGATGAGTTGGGGCGGTATCCGGCTCACCGCCAGCGGGAGGCGAACGCTTTCCTCATGCAATCGCTCTCCGAGTGGCTCGACGCCGATTACGCCTATTGGGTCAGTCTCGCGAGGCTCCGCGAGGAGCAAGTCGCTGCGGAAGACGCGGTGTTCGGCTGGCGCAACATCGCCGTGCAGCCGCACGTGTTTCCGGAGATCTACCGTGATCAGGCGGAGCAAATCTTAGAGAACCAGCACTCGTTGGAGGCGGTAGGGTTGGCGTCGGCGGCGATTATGAGCGAGGCCGGGGAGTTTCGGGTGCGGCTGCTGCGGGATTTGGTCGACATGGAGGAATACGAGGCGACCGACTACTTCAAGAAGTTTCAGGCGCCCTATGGCCTGAACGACCGGCTCTACGTCATGACGCCGGTGGGCGAGGCGTTTGAGTCCAGCTATGTCTTCGAACGTGTTGGCGATGGCCGTCAAATCGATCGCCATACGGCTTCACTTGCGGGCGTGGCATTGCGCGGGTTGCGGTTGTTTCAAGACCGGCTCGCGATGGCGACCGGTATGGTCATCGGCGGCAAGCCGCTCAGCCCGATCGAGACCGACATCCTCTACCTGCTGCTGACCGACAAGCCGGAGAAGGAGATCGCCGCGGCAATCGATCGCGCGCACTCGACGACACACAATTATGTAACAGGCATTTTCCGCAGTTTCGGCGTCAAGAACCGCGCCGGCCTGCTCTCGCTTTGGTTGGCCAACCACGCCGTCGTTTCCGATTCCAAGAGTAAATGACACGGCCGTCAGCCCCCGCTGGGGTTGGCCGCGTACACTACCGGGCCGCTACCGGTTCTAGGTCGAGAGGCGGAAGCCTGCCTCTTGCGTATCAACGGAATCGGGCGGCGTCTCTTCGGCGAAGGCCTCGTCGTGGGCGTCACGGATCGTGGTGTCGTCTCTCTCGCGGGCTTGCATCTGCGCGGATCCCTCCAGGGCGATGAGCAAGTAAGCTTGATCGATCGGGTCCGGGTGGCGTGTCTCCACGGGGAGTTGGTCGGTTTCTTGGGAGCGATGATGCGTGATTTGCTTGTAGGCTGAGGTCCACGCCGCAGCAAAGCCGACAGCCTGCGGCTCAACCGGCGCGGGGCCCTTGTTCAGCGGGGCGTCGCCGACTGATTCGGCCTCAAAGGGCTGAGGCGCGACCGACTGGGGCTCCAAGAGCGTCGTCGTGGAAGGAGTGGTTGTTGCCGTGGCAAACGATTCTTGGGAGGCCAGGGCGGGGGCGGCCGGCGAGGGTTCGGATAGGAGGCCGGCGCCCGGTGCGGCGGCTTGGGCGAACGGCAGGCCCGGTTCGGGCTCGGGGAGCGTCTCGCCAAAGTGGTCGACCCACACATGGTAGTCGTCCGGGCCAACGAAGCCGTCGCCGTCGCCGTCGGCGCCCGTGTACGGGTCGACGTTGGTGTTCAGAGCATCGCGCCAAACGGTGAAGTCGGCGCCGTCCACCACGCCGTTGCCGTTGTAGTCGCCCAAGAGCGGCGGCGGGCTGAGGGCGCCCTCGATCGTGATGGTCAAGGTCCCGGCGCCACCGGCGCCGTTCTCGTCGGTCATCGTGTAGTTGATCTCGAGGTCGACCGACTCGCCGGGGGCGAGGTGGTCAAAACGCGAGCCGGGATCGAAGGCGATCCCGCCTTCGACGATCTCCACCGTGGCGTCGCCCAGCGTCGCTGAGCGGCCGTTGTTCGAGATATCGGCGAACAACTGCAAGTTGGGCACAAAGACGCCGCCGAGCGTCGTGAGCGTGAGTTGCGCCCCAAGGTTGGCGTCGGTGTCGTTGGTCAGCACGTCGACCGTGATCGGCGTGTTCTCGTTGGTGGTCGCGTTGTCGCTCACCCCGACCGGCGCGTGGTTGACGCCCGTGACCACGACCGTCACGTGGCCGGTCGCCATCAGGCCGCTCTCGAGCGACGTGAACGTGTAGCTGAACGTGTCGGTGAGCGTCTCGCCCGGCGCGAGCGCGTTGAGCGTGGCCGAGGCGGTGGGGTCGTAGGTCAGGGCGCCAGAGAGCGGGCTGATGTCGACCGCCGCCCCCATCTGCGAGACGCTGTCCCACACGATCTGTTGGACGAAAGAGTCGCTGTCGTTCGCCAGCAGGCTCTCGGCGGAGACAAACACCTCGCCAGACAAGGCCTCGAAGGAGTCGCTGCCGGCGAACGGCGGCGTGATCACGCTGACCGTGGCCTGCTCGCTCGACGTGGCGCCGGCCGGGTCGGTGACCGTGAGCGTGACCTCATAAGAGCCGCCCGCCGCCGGCGTGAACTGCAACTCGGGGCCGGCGCCGAGGGCGAAGACCGCTCCGTCGTGCTCCACGACCCACTCGTACGAGAGCGAGTCGAGCGGTCCGGGGTCGGTCGAGCCGGCGCCGCTGATCACCAGGGGCTGGCCCGCCACGCCGCTCGTGGGGCCCGCCAGGTCGGCGGTCGGGGCTAGGTTGTTTACCGTGAGCAGGGCCGTCTCGGTCGCGACGCCGCCGAAGCCGTCGTCCACGGTGAAGGTGACGGTCCACTCGCCCTCGTCCTCGGCGAGGAACACGGGCGGCGCAGTCCACACCGGCTGCGAGCCGTTCACCCCGCCGCCCAGCGAGCCGTGGTAGCCGTTGCCCGAGGTGTCGTGCGCCACCGAGCCGGCGCCCTCGTCGAGCTTCCAGTGGCCCACCAGGCCCGTGCGGTCGGTTGGCTCGGCGCCGTCGGCGGCTTGCTGCGCCTCGACCGCGTCCCACGCCCGACCCCAGATCTGGGCGTCATCGATCACGGCGTCGAGGAACTGCCCGTCGCTCCGCCCGCCGAGATACAGCGGTTCGTTGCCAAAACCGACCGAGCCAATCTGCGAGTTCGTGCTGGCCACGAGGACGCCGTCGATGTAGATGCGCGTCTCGCCGCCCTCTTCGTAGGTGCCGGTGACGTGGCTCCACTGGCCGATCGTCAGCTGCCCGCCGCGCGCCGCGACGTGGCTGAAGCTGTTGGTCTGCCACAGGGCGATGCCCGCCGTCAGGTCGTCGTAGACGTAGAGCGCGAACTCCCACTCGCCGGAGGCGCCCTTGGCGATAATCGGCTGACGCTCCTGGCCGTTGCCGTCCGAGTCAATGCTCTGCACGTTGACCCAAGCCGAGAGGGTGAGCGCCCCCTCGACGCGAGCGACCGACGGCACGCCGTCGACGCGCACCCGGTCCTCGACCCCGTCGAAGTCGAGCGCCCGGTCGCCGAGGTCGACCTTGTCGCCCGCCGCGTTGGTGAGCACCACGGTCGGCTGCAACGGGGCGCCGGCATCGATGGCCGTCACGCCGGCCAGCGCGATCAGCTCGTCGGCGGTGAGTGTCTGGCCCTCGTCGACTTGCACCTCGATCGGGTCGAGCGACGAATCGATCGTCGGCGCCGAGTTTCGCACCAGCACGTAGAACCGGCCGGCCAAGTCGTGGTCGACGAGGTACGCCCCCGGCTGGCTGGCGACGAAGCCGATATCGCCCGTCGAAGACAGCACGCCGCTGGGGGTCGACACCGTCCAGCCGTGCGACGCGTCGGCGCCCGCCACGGCGGCGACGAACGACGCGCCCTCGGCAACCACGTAATTGAGAGCAGAGTCGACGCCCGGCACGGTCATGTAGAGCTCATCGAGCCCGACCAGATTTACCAAATCGGCCGAGTCGGCCGGCACGCTCGAGCCGCGCAGGTCGAGCTGGCGCAGCGTGTCGACGCCCGCCAGCGCCGCGACGCTCGTCGCCGCGGGCGTGTCGCTCAGGTCGAGCCGCTCGAGCCGGCCGAGCCCCAACGGCTCGGCGCCGTCGCCGAGCCGCGGCGCGAGCGGCGCCAGCAGGTCGGGCAGCGGGTCGGTGACGCCCTCACGACTCAACACATGCAGGGTGTCGCCCTGGGTCGCCGTATAAACGTGCCGCCCGTCGGCCGACGAGGCGACTGTGATACCGCGCAACGTCACGGGGTCAGAAGTGGTGTACGACGCCAAGGAGGGAGTCAACAGGCCAGTCAGGCTGTCTCGGTTGTAAACCAATAGGTCTGCGCTGTCGCTCACATACACGTGACTGCCCTCCGTGCTGATCGCGACGCTAGCAGACGTATTCGGTTGGTCCAACTCGGCCGGAGGCGTGACGACCTGCAACTCGGAGAGCGTGCCATTGACCGCGTTGATGCCGAGAACGAACAACTTGCGAGCCTCGCCCTCGATCAACGAGAAGGCGTAGAGACGCAGCCCCTCGGCGTCGATCGCGATCTGCGCCACCCCGTCGTCGGCGGCGGCAGCCTGCGGGTCGAGCACGTAAACTTCCACGGGGTTCAGGTCGGCGTCGTAAACATAGACCTGAGGGTTGTGGATGTCAGCGACGTACACACGCTCGCCGTCGGGGCTCAGCACAAGCGACGCGAATTCGACGGTAATGCCTAGTTCGTGGCGGACGTCGATCGGAGCGGACAGCGCACCGGTCGTCACGTCGCGGTCGTATCGCAGCAAGCTATCGCCGCTGGTTACGTACAAGCGATCGCCGTTGCCGTTAAGCGTCAGGTTGTCGATGCTGCGATCAGTGCCGGTCAGGCCGAACGCCCCCATCGACGAGACCTCGGTCAGCACTCCGGTGAGCAAGTCGCGGGAGTACACGTACAACCGGTGCTGCGCCCCGGCGTAGACGTAGCGTCCGTCCGCGCTGACCGCGACCCCGCCATCGCTCGCCGGGATGAGCTGGAGGGTCTGCGAGGGCGTCAGGGCGCCCGTGAATTGGTTCCGCTCGTAGACGTGCAGCGCCGCATTGGGGTTGTCGTGGCCGCCGCGACCGAACAGCAGCACGTGGCGCCCGTCCGGGCTGACCACGATGTCGTTGGGTCGGTCCGCCACCCCCTCGGCTTGGCCGGAGAGGAATTGAGACTCGCTCAGCCCCGGGCCGGTCAGCTCAAACCCGGGCGGGGTCGCTGCGACGCCGCCGTCCGACAGGTCGAGGTCGCGCAGGTTGACCAGCCGGTCGACGCCTTCAAGGCTGCCCAGGCCGAGGCCCGTGGCGTCGAGCGTGTTGAGCGTCGCCAGCACCGTCGCGCGCAGCTCGTCGTGCGTGAGCGGCAGGCCGTCGTGCCCCGTGGTGACGGGCAACCCCAGCGCCGCCGCGATCGCCGCCGCCACGCGGCGGTCTTCGATCTCGACAACCGGGTCGAGAACCACCGGCGTAGAGATCGACGCGACCTCGACGTTGAGCAATTCGGACGCCTCGCGGTCGCGGACCTCGATGTCGCCGCCGAAGAACGTGTCGAAGCCGCTCTCGCCGAGCAGGACGTCGAGGTCGTTGTCGCCCGCGAGCGTGTCGTCGCCGTCGCCGCCGCGCAGCAGGTCGCGGTCGGGCAGGTCGCCCTCGTGCGTCCAGCCGCGGGTCGGCGCGAACGCCTCGATCTCAAACCCGCGCGGGGAGCCCGGCGTGATGACGCCCGTGCCGTAGACGCGCAGGTAGTACTCGCCAGCCGGCAGCGCCCGCAGGTCGAAGTCCAAGACGCCCGAGAACAGCTCCCGCCCGTCGGCGCCCAGCAGGTCGGCGGCGACCGGCGCCCCCAGCTCGGTGAGCACGTGGAGCGCGTCGCCCGCCCGGCCGTCGCCCAACGTGGTCAGCCTCATCCAGCGCTCCGGCGAGTCGCTGCTGAGCTCGTACGGCTGGTCGCCGCCGGGGAATCGGAGCGGTTGGCCGGTCCCGTCGTTGGCGAGGAACTCGCCGCTGCCCGGCACGGAGACGTTGGCCAGCGTTTCGGCGATCGGCGGGCTGAACACCCGCAGCTCGGCGAAGCCGCCTTGGCCGGCGTCTTGATGCCCCTCGAGCTCGATCTCGAGGCGGTCGCCGAAGACCGACCCGGGGAACTCGAAGTCGAGGTCGACCCGCTGGCCCTCGAGCTCGATCGCTTCCGACTCGTAGACCGGCGCGCCGGGCGCCGACGAGTCGAACACCCGCAGCCGCACCGTGCGGAAACCAAGGCCGCCCGTCGCCTCCGGTTCGAGCCTGACCGAGCCGAAGCGGATCGTCTCGCCCGCGGTCCAGGTCACCAGCTCGGTGTCGTCGCCCGCGTCGGCGCCGTCGGAGAGCCAGCCGCTCGACTGCTCGCGGTCGATCAGGTTGTCCGCCGGCGAAGTGGAGGAGGAGACCGAGACCGTCCCGAGCGCGGTCACGTCGA
Organism: Pseudobythopirellula maris; assembly: GCF_007859945.1. Taxonomy (GTDB): domain Bacteria; phylum Planctomycetota; class Planctomycetia; order Pirellulales; family Lacipirellulaceae; genus Pseudobythopirellula; species Pseudobythopirellula maris. The sequence continues at coordinate 880,021 of NZ_SJPQ01000001.1, forward strand.
AGCGGTTCGCCCGCCCGCCGTAAACGGCGTAGACGACGCCGAGTTGGGCCGGCGAGGCGCCGAGCGTCCCCGCCTCGGGCTGGGCGACGATCAGGTCGTCGACCAGGTCGTTGTTCAGGTCGACGCCGTGCGGCCCGAGCGCGATGGCGCCCGCCGGGGCGTCGAGCGTCACGTCGGCCGAGCCGAGCGCGAGCACGCCGCTGGCCGAGCCGATCGACCAGAAGACGTGGACCGCGCCAGCCGTGGCGTCGGCCACGGCCAGGTCCGCGGCGCCGTCGCCGTTGTAGTCGCCGGCGCTGATCGCCAGGCCCGCTTCGGAGAGCGTGAACCGCGGGGCTCCCGCCAGGCTGAAATCGGCGGCGCCGAAGTAGACGCGTGTCCCTGTCGCGCCGGAGAGAGCGAAGTCGTCGTAGCCATCGCCATCGAGGTCGCCCAACGGCGTGACACGACCCTCGGCCGCCGCGCCGCTGAGCGCCAGCTCGGCCGAGGTTCCGATCAGCACGTCGGACGCCGCCACGTCGCCGAGCAAGACGCGCAGGTAGTCGTCGCCGGCCGACACGCCGTCGTGGCCGCCGTCGGCGACCGCCAGGTCGGCCAGCCCGTCGCCGTTCACGTCGCCCAGGGCCGTCACGCGGAGGTCCATCGTGCGGTCGTCGCCGGCGGAGCTGGGCGCCACCTCGGCGAGCGTTTGCTCTGAGCCCGCGGCGAGCGACTCGCCGGAGAAGATTGTCGCGTAGGCCCGCGGCCCCTCGAACCGCCACAGCGACTGCTCGGCGGGCGAGTAGAGGTAGAGCGCGTCGTCGAACACCGCCAGCGGAACGAGCCCGTCGACGGCGGCGCCCGCGCCGTCGACGATGCGTGTGCGGATGGCGTTCACGCCGTCGTACCGCCAGACGAAGCCCTCGTGCTCGACGGTGAAGTAAACCGAGCCGTCGAACTCGATGAAATCGGCGGGCGAAGAGCCGGCGCCGCCCGGGGCGATCTCGAACATCGCCTCGAACTGCCCCGCCGCGTCGAGCACCCACAGCTCGCGCCCGCCCCCGTTGGTCAGGCCCGCGAAGAAGACCTGGCCCGCCTCGCTGACAAACACGTTCTGCGGGTCGGGCGCCGGGGCGAAGTCGACCGTCAGCGCCGTCGCGTCGGTGAAGTCAAACAGGTCGCCGTTGGCGGGCGCCGTGGCGTAGAGGTGGCGGTCGCCCGAGCCGTTCTCCGCGGTGAAGTAGAGCAAGCCGGTCGCCGGGGCCCAGGTCAGGTCTTCCGGGTCGCTGACTCCCGCGGGGAGGTTGACCCCGATCGAATCGGGGTCGTCGGGGTCAAAGTCTGACAACAGCCGCAGTCGCGAGCCGCCGCCGAAGTCCTCGACGTAGTAGAGCGCCTCGTCGTCGACGCCGTTGGGCAGCTGGAACTCGACCCGGGTCAAATCGCGGGCCGCCCGCGCCACGCCGTCGACCGACCGCGCGACGGCCGACGAGTCGCCTGGCAGGTGGCCCACAATCAGGTCGCTGCTGGTGGAGTAGACATCGCTCCCCTCAATACGCTGGTACTCGAGCGCGTTGAGCTTGGGGTAAGCCTCGCCCGAAGCGGGGCCCTGGGGGCGGGGCGTGACGGGGCTGCCGCTGAAGACCACCTCGCTCACGCCGACCGGGCCCTCGCCGGCAAAGTTCTCCAGCACGTCGAACCGCACGAACCGCGCGCTGAGGTCGGCCAGCTCGACGCCCGGCGGCAGGTTGGCCGACAACGCGGTCGAGTTGAACGACTGGCCCGTGTAAAACTCCGTGCCCGACGCCTCGCTGAACTCGAACTCGCCGATCGAGGTGTAAACGCCGTCGCCGCCGGCGATCGAGATGATCGCCCGCTTCACGCCGTGCTGGGTCGCGTCGCCGGCGAAGTAGGTCGAGTCGGCGTCGTCGTTGTAGTTGTAGAACCGCAACCCGTCGAGCGCGTACTCGTCGCCCAGATCGAGTGTGAGCGTGGGGGTCGTGTCCGCCTCGTCGCTGAGCCACATCGTGTCGTGGTCGATGCTGTGCCGCGGCGGGTTGGACGAGAAATTGAGCCCGTGGCCATTGCCCGCCAGCAGGGCGTTCTGCAGCGGCTGCGAGCTGCTGGCCGTCGCCCCCAGGTTGTCGATGTCGATCGAGTTGTCGTCGGTCAGCGTGAACACGCCCATGGACGTGTGGGGGAAGGCGCCGAAGAACGCCGGCTCGCCGTTGACCAGCTGGAAACCGACCGGGTTGCGCACAAAGCCGTCGGTATCGTCGCTGACGACCCGTTGCAGGCGCCCGTGGCGGTCGATCTTGTGCAACACGTATCCAGCCGATGAGCCCGAATCGGCTGAGAAGTAGAGCGTGCCGGCGTGCTCCGGGAAGTCGCCGAACACGTGCGTGTCGTGGCTCAGCGAGATGTCGACCTCCGAGGCAAGCCGCTGGGCCACGCCCGCCGCCGCGCTCGCCCCGGTCGAAAGCACGAGGTCGTCGAACCCGTCGCCGTCGATGTCGACCAGTGCGACCGCCGCCCCGCTGGGCGAGAGCCGGTCGGCGCCCACCACGAGCGACAGGCTGTTGTTGATGGTTAGGTCGTTGGCCAAGAACTCGGCGCCCCACTCGCGGCGCCACGCGTCGGCGCCGCCGAGCACCACGGTCACCAGCGTCTCGTCCGTGCCGGGACGGACGAACGCCATGTCGGCGCGGCCGTCGCCGTTCACGTCGCCGAACTCGGTCGCCGGGGCGCCCAACGCGGCGTGGTCGATCACGATGTCGGCGACCTCCGTGATGCGGTGCGTGTCGTCGAGCGTCGGGGGGCGGAGCATGACGAAACTGCGCGACGCGCCGACCAGCAGGTAGTCGTCGAAGCCGTCGCCGTCGAAGTCGCCGATGCGTCGCACGTCGCTGAGCCGTTCGCCCGCCGCGGCGCCCTCGACGCTCGCGGCGCCCCCGAGCAGCGTCTGGCGGTAGGCGGTCAGGTCGAAGCCGGCCGCGTTGTCCTCGGCCGACTCGCCGAACTGCGGGGTCGCCAGCTCGAAGGCGTACGCCTCCGCGTCGCCCGCCACGCCGGTGAACTGGCTGACGAAGGGGTAGGCGTCGTCGGCCGCGGTCGGCGCGCCGCCGTGGAGCGAGTCGGCCCCGCCGCCGCCGAGCAGCTCGTCGTCGCCCAGGCCGCCGAAGATCACGTCGTCGCCCGCGCCGCCGTCGATGCGGTCGGCGAGCGCCCCGCCGAACAACAGGTCGTCTCCCTCGCCGCCGCGCAGGTCGAGCGCCGCGATCGTGGCGCCCTGCTCCGCGTCGCCCAGGTCGACGCCCCAGCTCGCGAACAGCTCGGCGTCGAACGCGCCCGACAGGGGCAGGAACTGGAACCCGCTGTCGGCGTGGAACGTGTCGTCGCCACGCTGCAGGTCGACGACCGTCCGCTCGACGTCGCGTGTCTGGTAGAAGTAATGTTGCTGCTCGTAGGCGGTCTCGTCCGCCGTCTTGCGGAAGTCTTGCGCGCCGATGTCCCACACCAGGCTGGTGAACTCGTAGCGGTGCAGCAGCGTGTTGTAGCGCAGCGCCGCGTAGTCGGGAACCTCGTTGCCGAGCCGGTCGAGGTCGCCGCCGAGGAACAGCACGCGGTCGTCGCCGGCGCCGCCGAGCAGTTGATCGCTGTAGGTCGGGATGTACGTCTCGCTGCCCGCCTGGAAGAGCGTGTTGGTCTGGCTGCCGAGCTCGGGCAGCGCGTCGGGGATGATCTGGAAGGTGTCGTCCCCTTCGCCGCCGAACAGCAGGTCGCTCGCCTGACGGTCGAGCCCGCCCGTGAGCACGTCCTGGCCGGGGCCACCGAAGATCCAGTCCTCGCCGGCGCCGCCGGAGAGGATGTCGTCGCCGCGGCCGCCGAGGATCACGTCGCGCCGCACCGGGTCGTCGCGCAGCGCCATGTCGACCAGCCGTTCGGCACCCGCGCCGAGCGCGAGTCGCAGGTCGTACACGGTCGGCAGCCCGGCGTCGTTGACGACGCGCAGCAGGTAGCGGTTGCCGGCAGTCCAGCCGGCGAGTTCGAGCGCCTCGGTCCCGCTGCCAGTGAGCGGCAGCAGGGTCGGCTCGCCATCGCCGACGACCTCGTACAGCTCGAGGCTCATGCCGTCGGCGGTCGACACGCTGGCGGCGTCGATGACGAGCGGGCCGCCGGCGTCGGGCAACTCGATCTCGAACCAGTCGGCGTCGGTCGGGCTGTCGATCGTCAGGCCTTGGTAGACCACCGCCTGCGGGTCGGTGGCGAGCGGGAACGCCCGCCCCGGGCTGTCGTTCCTGCCGCGCAGGCCGTCGGCCGACACGCCCGACTCGGCACGGTCGGTGAGGATGGCGACTCCCGACTCGATCACGACGCGGTCGTCGCCGTCGCCGGCGTCGATCCACACGGTCTTCTGCACCGTCGGGCCGACCTGGATCTCGTCGGATCCGCCGAGCGCGTCGATGATGATCGCCAGGAAGTCGCCCTCGGGCGGCAGCAGGCCGTCGACCAGCTGGGTCTCGGCCATCGCCAACGCGGAGGGGTCGGCCCCGTCGCCGGCCCCGTCGTTTGCTTTGACCGCGTCGATGAACTGCTGGGCGCGGAACACCGTGTCGGCGGCGTTCCAGACCGGGTCGCCGTTCTCGTCGGTCGCCGCGAAGTCGAGCCGCACCTGCGCGGCGAAGCTGAAGAAACCATCGTTCTCCGTCAGCCGGGTGATCAGGTGGTGGTCCGACAGCAGGCCGGGCTCGGTGACAAAGTCGACCGTGATCCGGTCGTTGCTGTTCGTGCCGCCCAGGTACCAGACCTGGCCCGTCTGCTTGGCGTACTCCTTCCAGGCGTCGCCGGCCAAGCCGCCGTCGAGCGACTCGAGCGTCGTGCCGTCGGCGCGGTACAGCGCGTCGGCGCCGCCGTTGCCGTAGAGGAAGTCGAGGCCCGTGCCGCCGTACAGCTCGTCGCCGCGCGCCATACCGAGCATGCGGTTCAGGCCGGTCGACTCCTGCACGCGGGGCGGCTCGGCCGGGTTGGAGCCGTCGAGCTCGCCGTCGTCGTCGAACAGGGCGCCGAGTGGGTCGACGAACACGCCGAACTGCGAGCCGCCTTGCCGCGGGTCGTACGACCAGGCGTAGAGGGCGTTGGTCCCGGCGCCGCCTATCAGGTCGTCGTTGCCGGCGCCGGCGAACAGCGTGTCGTGGTCGCCGGGGTTGGCCACGCCGGTGTCGCCCCACAGGCGGTCGTCGCCCGCGAAGCCGTACGCCGTGTCGCTCCCGACGCCGCCGTCGAGCCGGTCGCGTCCCTCGGCCCCGATCAGCACGTCGTCGTCGCCGCCCCCGTCGAAGACGCCGACAAAATCGCTGCTGCGGGCGGCCAGGGGCGCCAGGTCGAGCTGCCGCGTGCCGACGGGCAAGCCGGCGTCGAGCCCGGCGATCGGGTTCGCCTGGGCGAAGCCGATCGTGTCGGCGCCCGCCAGGCCGGCGACCTGAATCTGCTCGAGGAGGAAATCGCCCGTCGTGGCGTCGCGCCAATCGACCCGGATCGCCTGCCCGTTGTAGTCGATGTGCAACTGGCCAACGCCGCCGGGGGCGGCGGGGATCGTCTCGGCAAACAAGATGCGGTCGTCGTTCTGCGTGCCGCCGACCACCAGGATGTCGGTCGCGTTGTCGTCGGCCGTGTCGCCCACGGTGCTGTTGCCGAAGTGGCCGTCGATCACGTCGACGCCCACGTTGTGGCCCGTCGCCGTGGGGGCAACGAACAAGTCGATGCCGCCGCCGCCGTACTGCGTGTCGGAGCCTGATTGGCCGTCTAACAGGTCGGAGTCGGCGCCGCCCCACAGCTCGTCGTCGCCGCCGCCGCCAGAGAGCTGGTCCTCGCCGCCGCCGCCCAGCAGCCGGTCGTCGCCGCCGGCCGTGGCGGCCGTCGGGTTGACGTTGTAACCGGGCCCGGCCGCGTAGTCGCCGCGCAGCACGTCGTTGCCCCCCTCGCCCACGAGCAGGTCATCGCCGAGGTTGCCCAGCAGCAGGTCGCCCCCCGCGCCGCCGAACAGCTGGTCGCCGATGAGCCCCGGCGCCGCGACCGCCGAGTGAGAGTAGGCGTACAGCGTGTCTCGGCCGTCGCCGCCGAAGAGCCGCTGGCCCGCGCGGTGCGTGGCGTCGCCGTCGCCCAACAGGGTGTCGGCGCCCGCCTCGCCGAGGATCTGGTCGACGCCCCCGCCGCCGCGCAAGCTGTCGTCGCCCAGGCCGCCACGCACCACGTCGTCGTCATTGCCGCCCGTGGCCGTGTCGGCCCCTTGGCCGCCGTCGACGTAGTCGGCGCCCGCGCCGCCGTCGAGTATGTCGTTATCGAAGCCGCCAAACAGCAGGTCGTTGCCGTCGTCGCCGAGCAGCGTGTCGCGTCCGCCGCGCGAGAACCCGGCGAGCGACTGGCCCCCCACAGCGGCCGGGGTGACGAGCACCGCCGGGAAGTAGCCGGTCGGGTAGGCCGCTTCCGCCTGCAAGTAGCCCGGCGGCAGCGTGAACGCGCCGGGGGTCGAACGGTCGAACGACGCGGCAGGCAAGAGCGCGTCGCCGCCCCACAAGAGGTCATCGCCGTCGCCGCCGCTCAGCTCGTCGTCTCCCATGCCGCCGATGAGCAGGTCGTCGCCGCCGAGGCCCTCGAGCGTGTCGTCGCCGAAGCCGCCGACGAGCTCGTTGTCGGCGTCGTCGCCCGCAAGGATGTCGGCCCCGCGGCCGCCCACCACGTGCTCGACGCCCACGATGCCGCCGAGCGCCGTGGCCGACTGCGACGCGAGCCCGACCGTGACCGGCAGCAGCCAGGCGGCGTAGTCGATGCGGTCCTCGGTCCCGGCGCCGCCGTCGAGCTGGCCCAGCAGCCCGGCGTAGGGCGAGACGACAAACAGGTCGTCCGCGGCGCCGCCCACGAGGCTCTCGACCTCGCTGAAGCTGGCCAGCGTGCGGCCGTCGCTCACCAGCCCGGCGCCGTAGGTCAAGATCGAGAAGTCGAGCGCCGCCACGGCCGCGGAAAAGTCGACCGTGTCGTTGTCGAACACGCCGTCGCCGAGCGAGCCGGTCAACTGGCCCGACAGCACGGCGCCGGTGGCGAAGACGAACTCGTCGTTGCCGTCGTTGCCCGCCAAATCTTCGACGCCCGAGAACGAGAACGCCTCGGCCGAGCCGACAAAGCCGGCGTCGTCGCTCGTGACGTGGACCGACTCGCCCGCCGAGTGGGTGATCAGCAAGTCGTTGGCCGAAGCCCCGCCGAGGAACGCCTCGACTTGCGAGTAGAGGAAGCCCCCGCCGTCGCCGCGGTGCGCGACGCGGGTCGCGTCGCGGTCGACCTGGACGGCGACCGACGCGTTGTAACCGCTGAAGTCGAGCGTGTCGGCGCCGCCGGCGCCGTCGACCTCGCCACTAACGAGGGCGGAACCCGTGAACCGGAAGTTGTCGTCACCGTCGTGCCCCACGAGCCGCTCGGCGCCGCTGAAGAAGAACCGCCCGCCGGCGTCGCCCGCGTTCGAGCCGGTTATGCGCCAGTCGTTGGGCGTGCCGGGCGCCAGCGCGAACGGCAGCTCGAACGTGTCGAGGTTTGTGCCGCCGACAAACCCACTCACGTAGGCGCCGCGCACGGTGTTCGAGCCGTCGGTGGCGAAGGCGCCGCTGTAGGTCCGCTCGCCCGTCTCCGGGTCGACGCTCAGCGGCGCGAGCGTGTGCTGGGCGCTGAAGGTGATCGGCGCGGTGGTGGGGCCGAAGTCGGCCGTGTTGCGGTCGGCGGAGTCGTCCTCGACGATCTCGTCGGCGCCCCAACCGTTGGCGAACACGTAGGTGTCGTCGCCCCGGTGGCCAAACAACCGGTCGTCGCCCAAGCCGCCGTCGATCAGGTCGTCGCCGGCGCCGCCGATGAGTGTGTCGTTGCCCGCCCCGCCGCGCAGCACGGCGGGCAGGGTCACGCTGTCGAGCAGCGTGATCTCGTCGTCGCCCGCGCCGCCGTCGAAGTAGATCCGCTCGACGCCCGAGTAGCGCTTGATCACCTCGGTCTCTTCGTCCAGCTGGAACGTGACGATCACCGCGTCGGGCTCGACCTGGTCGATCGTGAACTTCTCGGCGCCGTCGGCGACGAAGGCGCCCGGGTCACGGTCGTCGGCCAGATCGCCGGCGTGCAGCACCAGCGTGCCCGCCTCGAAGCCGCCAGCGCCGTCGGAGACGTGCGCCAGCTCGAGCGGCGGTGGGTCGACGCAGACGTGCTCGAACGTGAACAACTCAACGTCGATGATGTCGACCGAGCCCGACAGGATCAGTACCTCGTAGTTGAGCCTCAGCAGCGCGCCGATGCTGCCGTGCACGTCGAACACGCAGAGCCCCGGCACGGCGGGGTCGGGCGTCGGGAAGGGGTGCAGGTCGACCAGGTCGGCGATCTCGTCGAGGTAGAGCTTGCCGTCGCCGTCGGTGTCGTTCCAGTTGAACTCGACGTCGGCCGTCACGCCCCCTTCGACGCTGACCGAGGCGCCCTCCAGGTCGAGCGACAGGCCCACCGTCACCTCGAGCCCGAAGCCGAACTCCGGCGTGTCGGCTCCCGTGGTGATGTTCTCCAGGTCGCCGAAGTAGAGCCCGTCGAGGAAGTTGCCTGTTTTGGCGATGCCGCGCGTGTCGAACCCGAGCGACAGGTCGGCGAACGCGTCGAGCACCACGCCGAGCGTGGCGTAGATCGGGATCGGCGGCACGAGCGGGCCGAAGCGGGCGCTCACGGGCACCTCGAGCTCGAGCCGCGGCAGGTCGAGCTGCAAGATGTCGGCCGTCTCGCCGGTGAACAGCTTGAACAGGTTCGAGGGGTCGGTCAGCAGCGGGATCTTCACCCCCAGCCCGCCGGCGCCCTCGCTGTTGGGCGTGCGCACCATCTTGCGGATCGAAGCGCTCGCCGAGCGCGAGCCCGAGTGCCCCGACGAGGAGGCCTGGCCGAACACGTCCTCCAGGCCGGTCACGGGCGAAGACTGCCCCGTGCCGGCGGCGATCTTCGAGGCGTCGATGCCGACCGACACGTCGCCGCTAGTCAGGTCGAGCGGGTTGCCGACGCCGCCGAAGGTGTAGCTGCCGAAGTTGATCTCGAGGCCGTCGCTCTCGTCGGCCGTGTCGCGCAGCGTCTCGACCGTGTCGTAGATGCTGCTGATCAGCCCGAGCACGCGGTTGGCCTTCTGGGCCTGCGCGAGGTCGCCCCCGCCGAAGAGCACGCCGAGCGTGAGGAACGTGACCGGCCCCTCGCCGGCCAGCTCCGCGACCTCCGAGACGCCCGGCACCTCTTCGCCGAGGAAATCGAGCAGCGGCTTGAGCGGCTCGACGTACTCGGTGAAGAAGTCGAACGCCGGAGCAGCCACGTTGTCGAAGAAGCTCCCCAGGTCGAGCGTGGCGTCGTGGATCGTCGCCACCGGCGCACCCCCCCCCACGAGCCCGTCGCGCGTCGTGTAGCCGATGTTCCAATCGACCGTAAAGCCGGCCGTGATCTCCGGCAGCGAGTCGGACACGTCGGCCCCGAGCGCCAGGTCGATGGTCGCCAGGGTCGACACGCCGGCGTTGAAGGTCTCGTCGAGGCCGGCGCTGGCGATCTCGCCGAGCGTGAGCCGCCCGTCGTCGTTCGGGTCGTCGAAGTCGACGAAGATGTCGCCCCGCAGGCCGGTCCCCTTCGACAGCCGCCCGTCGCCGTTCAGGTCGACCTCGATCACCGCGGGGTTGTCGATCAGCCCGTCGCCGTTGTAGTCCACGCCGTCGGCGATCTCGTCGAGCGCCGGCCCGTGGCCCTCCTCGGCCGAGCCGTCGTTGACGACGCCGTCGCGGTTGAGGTCTTCGAGCGGGTTGGTCTCGGCCATCACGTCGAGGAAGAAGAGCGACGCGGCGAGCGAGGTCCCCTCCTTCAGCTTGATCTCGGCCCCGAGGTTGATCTCGGGCGCGCCGCCGCCGGTGGGCAGGCCGAAGTCGGCGTTTTCTTCGTCCTCGCCGTATTCGACGTTGTCGTTCACTTGGAAGAAGAACCCACGCTGCAAGCTCACACCGAAGCCGAGCGAGAAGTCGTAGTCCCAGGTGAGCTCGACCCCGCCGTTGGTCTCGAACTCGAAGACGAACGCGTCGAGGCCGACGTCGAAGTCGGCGTCGAACGTGTCCGCGCCCGCCAGCGGCAAGTTGATCGCCACTTGCAGCTCGTCGGCCGGCGTGGTGAACGGGTCGGAGATGACGAACTCGACGTCGCGGAAGTCGGCCGTTTCCGAGCCGTCGCCCACCTCGGGGTCGTTGTGGAACAACGGGTCGAGTTGCAGGATGCCCGCCCCGCCGGGGCCGAGCGCGTCGAACAGAATCTGCTGGATGCTCGCCTGGGCCGCGCTCAGTGAGCCGCTGCCCGCCTCGAGCAGGGCGTCGATCCGGTCGACCGCCCCCTCGAGCTGGCCGACGAACGTGGCGCCGAGCTGGGCGCCCTCGACCAGCGGCAGGCTCTCAAGCAAATCGCCCTCGAGCCCCGACCGCAGGTTGCCCAGCAGCGTCCGCAGGCCCTTGACGATCTGACCCAGGTTGATGTTGGAAATGTCTGTCAGGCCGCCCAGCAGGTCGTCGAGACCGGCCAGCTCGTACTGCGTCACGCCGCTCGCCAGGTCGACCGCCACCGAGATCGCGTTCTCGTGCTCGATGCCGAGCAGCTCGGCGTCGAGCGCGGCGTACGCCATGCCGCTCGTCTCGACTTCGATCGCGCTGCCAAGGTTGCCCTGCAGGTCGCCCAGCGGGATGCCGCCGATCGTGTTGCCGTCGCTGGGGACGAGCGCCGGGTTGAGGCCCACGGTGAACGTCGCCGCGTCGTCGCTCACGTCCTCGGGCAGCAAGAAAGGTGAGTCCTCGACAAACGCCTCGGTCGGGTACGTGACGACCACCGGCGCGGTCTGCGGCGCGTTGAAGACCAGCACCGAGGGGTCTTCCGAATCGAGGTAGTAGTCGGCCTCCGGGTCGCCCTCTTCGCCCTGCGCCAGACGCACGCCGCCCGATGTGGCGATCACGAAGTTGGCGCCGACCGGCTCGTGGGTGAGCGTGAACTCGTCGAGCGGCGCCCCGGGGCTGGCCGGCGCCTCCTCGCGGACGGTCTGCCTCAGCTCCAGCTTGCCCGACAGGCCCGCGGTGACGCCGCCCAACGCCGCCTCCACGCCGATCGACGAGTCGGACGAGGCGAACACCTCGAACCGAGTCGAGTCGAGCAGGTAGGGCGTGCCGGTCGAGAAATTGAAGCCGACGTCGAGGTCGATCCGCCCGCCGAGCACCACCCCGATCTGGGCGCCCGAGTCGACCGTGATCGGCCCCAGGTCGGGCAGCCCGAAGTCGAAGTCGGCCGTCGCCTCCAGGTGCTTCGTGGCGCCCAACCGCAGCACGCCGGCCGGCTGGAACCCGTCCTGCATCGCGTCGGCGTCGACGAACCCGAAGCTCAGCTCGAACAGCCCGTCGAATTCCTCCTGCGTCAGGCCGAGCGCCTGCTGCAGGTAAAACTTCAGCAGCCGGTCGAGGTTGGCCGCCGAGGCGCTCTGCATCTCGGCCTCGTCCACCAAGTCGGCGAGGCGGTCCATGATTGGGCCGTTGTTGAGCCCCTCGACCGCCTGACGCATCGCGACCAGCGCGCTGGAGAGCCGGCCGGCTGTCTCGAACCGAACGACCTGCACCTCCGACTCGGTGTTGACCACGCCCTCGGTCTCGACCTCGGTGCGGACGCTCAATCCCGTGGCGCTCGAGCCGCGCACGGCGTCGACGTCGCCGATCGACTCGGTGAACGTGATCGTGTACGGCCCGCCGCGCCGGCCGGTGACCGACAGCACGTCGGTCGAGATCTCGGCGAGCGCCGCGTGCACGTCGGTCGCCGGCGAGTCGAGCGGGATCGGCGCCGTCTGCTGGCCGTCGACCGTGAGCGTGAAGTTGTGGTCCGGCTCGATTGCCGAGCGGAAGCGGCCGAAGGCCGCGATCACCTTTTCGAGCTGCGCCGGGTCGCCGTCGGCCAGCGAGATGGCGCCCGCCATCTGGTCGCGCAGCTCGCGCAGCACGTCGAGGTCGGGCCCGGCGAGCAGGCTGTCGGCCACCGCCAGCACGCCGTCCGTCACGTCGAGGATGTCGTTAGGCGTCTGATTGATCAGCGGCAGCGGCGTGTTGAGCGCCTCGATGTCGCCGCTCCGCAGCAACTCGACCACCTGCTGCAGCATCACCGCGATGTCGCGGGCCGAGAGGTTCTGGAACTTGCCGAACAGCTGCTCGAAGTCGGCCGCGTCGATCTCCAACTCGGGCCGCTGCGTGCCCTCGGCCTTGGTCAGGAGCACGTTGAGCGCGGGCGGGTCCTCCGGCTGGTCGGCCGGCGGCAGGATGGCGAGCAGCGAGCTGTCGACGGGCAGCGTGGCCGAGCCGAAGTAGTCGAACGTTGTGTCGACCACCCCGCCCACGCCGAACGACCGCAGGTCGCTCAGCCGGATCTTGTTGTCGCCCAGGTCCTGGAATCCGAGCCCCGCCAACACGCCGAAGCCGATCTCGCCGCCCGACAGACCCACGTCCAAGATGCCGAGCGACGCGGCGAGCGACACGCTGTCGGCCTCGATCGTGGCGTTGGCGAACGCCTCGCTCTGGTCGGCGATCAGGTACACGCGGTCCAGGAGCGAATCGCCCGAGAGCGGGTCGCCGGTGATCGTGCGCCACGCCTCGCGGTGGTCGACCGGGCCGGCGTCGTCGGAGAGCGACAGCGTGACGGTCTGCACCTCGGCGGTCGAGGCGTCGCCCTGCGTCGTGGTGGCGACCGCGACGCTCAGGTCGAGGTCGGTCTTGCCGATGAGCGGGTCGACGTTGCGCAGTTCGGGGCGGAACTCGACCGTGTACGGCCCGCCCGCGTCGCCGGCGACCGAAGCGACAACCGGCAGCGTGAAAGCCGCGTTGAGGGCTTGCAGCACCTCGTCGGCCGTGGCGTCGGCGCGGATCGGCTCGGTGACGCGCGGGCCGTCGCCCACGTCAAGCTGCAAGCGAAAGGTTTCGCCCCGCGCTTCGGCGGCGAGGCCCAAGCCCGCGGCGGCGGCCGAGGGGCCGCGCGCGTCGGTGAACGCCGAAACACGCAGCACGCCGCCCGGCAGGTACGCCGACCGGTCGACATGGCTTACCAGCCGGATCGACGGGCCGAAGTATTCGACCGTGACCAGGCCGCCGGTCGCCGACTCGATCGCCGCACGCACGTCGCCCAGCGTGCCAGCGCCGTCGAGCGCGACATCGAACCGGGAGCCGTCGGGCAGATCGATCGTCAGGTCGGGCCGGTCGCTCGACTGGCCCTCGGCGAAGCCGATCTCCGAGCCGCCCAGCACACGCAGCCGTGACAGCTTGGGATCGTTGCCCACCAGACGCAGCGCGCCGCCCGAGGCGATCATCTCGATCGGCGAGATCTGGCCGCCAAACTCGTCGGTCGTGATCGTCAGGTCGCCGAAGCCGTTGCCGCCGTCCGCGAGATAGGCGAGCAACGCGTCGCCGATCGTGTAGGCCAGGTCGATCGCGTCGACGCCGTCGGCGAACGCGGCCGCGGGGAGCTGGATCGGGATCGAACGCAGCTCGACGCCGCTGGGGTCGGCCGGGTCGAACGTCTCGACCTCGATCACCAAGTCGAGCCCCGCGGGCAGCTGCCCGTCGGCCGGGGCGGGCGAGTCGGCCACGGCCTCGACCTTCAGCCGCACGCCGTCGTTGCCATTGAGCGTGGCGAGCCGTGTGCTGTCCGAGAGCGCCACCGTGGCGGACGACTCCAGGTCGATGCCCACGCCCAGCCCGACGCCCGCCTCCACGCGGAACGTCGCCTCGGCCGAGCCGCCGAGCTGCAAGTCGGCAAACCCCAGGTCGAGCGCCGTAGCGAAGTCGAGCTCGGTCGTCTGGGTGAACAAGGCGGTCAGGTCGAGATGGAACTCGATCGCCTTGGCGGGCGAGTCGACAAACGTCAGCTGGGCGTCGAACGGCTGGCCGTCGATCTGCTCCTGCAGCAGGCCGTTGAGCGTGTGGACCAAGTCCTGGATCGTGTCGAACCGGAACCGGGCGGCGGCGGTGGCGCTCGGGCCGAAGCCGAGCAGGTCGTCCGCCGGGTTGTCGCCGTCGGTCTGGTCCGTGGCGAAGCCGAGCCGCTCGCCCCCCTCGACCAGCAGCGAGCCAACCCGGGCGTCGGTCGCGGCGACGGCGAGCCGGTCGCCGTCGACGAGAAAGACCACCTGGTCGCCAATCCCCCGCGCGGCGGCCGCCGCGTTCAGGTCGGCCGCCAGGTCCGCTAGGCGGCTGTTGTTGGCGGTCGCGTCGGCGGCGAGCGCGATCCTGTGCCGCGCGCCGCCCACCGTGAGGTCGAAGCCGAACTCCTCGCCGAGCTGGCCGTAAGCCGGCCCCGCCTCCGGAGCCGCGACGCGCACCGTGCTGAGCGACAGCGAGACGCCGTGCTCGGGGTTCGTCGTGCGGAGCGACAGCTTGTTTTGATCCGCCAGGTCGAACAGCGACAAGGCGCGGCCGGCGCCAGCCTCGGGCGCGGCGTGCTGCGTCTCGTCGTACTGCACGGTGAGCGTGCGCAGCGTCAATTGTGTGACTACCCCGCGGGCCTCGTCGCCAGCCTCGTCGAGGAAGCCGACCGCCTGGCCCACCTTGAAACCGAGGTCGAACAGGTTGGTCCCCTCGGCAAACTCGGCGTCGTACGTCCGGAAGGGCGAACCGGGCGAGACCAGGGCGCCAACCGTCACCGTATCGATCGCGTCCGAACCGAACGGCGCCAGCCGCTCGGCCACGATCACCCCCTCGAGCCCCGCGGCGACGAGCGCCTCGTTCACGTCGTCAACCAAGTCGGCGAGCGTGAGGTTGTCGGCCGTCGCGTCGGCCGGCACGGTCACGGCGACCGGCACGCCCGACTCCACGCGCAGCACGAAGTGGGCGTCGTCGGCGAGCACGCCGCCCGGCGCCGCCATGTCGGCCGCCGCGACGAGCCGCGGGTTGAAATAGAGCTGGCGGGCAAAGTCTTGCAGCACGTCGACGAAGCTCGCCACCTCGCTGATCGCGTCATCGAGGAAAGGCAGACCATCGGGCACATCGAGCTCGCCCGCCGCCTGCTGCAGCGAGCTGCCGAGCTGCGTGAGGATCGTGACGATGTCGCCCGGCGTTAGGTCGCCGAGGCTGTCGAAGTCGAAGTCCGCGCTCTGGCGGACGTGCAGCTTGCCGAGCAGTTCGCCCAGCTCGGCGGCCGAGGCGAACGCGGCGGCATCCCGCGGATCGTCCGGGTCGGTCGAGTCGGTCGTGTAAACCGACAGCCGGCCGAGGCTCAGCCCCACGTCGCCCACCTGCGGCGTGATCTCCAGCCCGTCGATGTCGAGCTCCCCCGACAGGTCCGCCGCGAAGATCTCCGAAGCCTCCAGCTGGGCGTCGCCCAGGTCGGCGTAGCTCAGCCGGCCGTCGTCGGCGGTCGGCTCCTTGACGTTCACGTTGAGCGTGGCCGAGAAACCGATGCCGTTGTTCGGCGCGACGGCCGGGTCTTCTTGCAGAGTCGCCCCCAGCAGGCCGAGCTTGGCCGAGACAAACGGGTTGTCGAGCGCAGCGTCGATTCGCAACGTCACTTCGGGCTGCGGGGCGGCCTCGCCCGTGTCGTCGTACACGAACAGCCGGTCTGCCAGCGCGTCGTCGGAGGCAGGGTTGAGCAAGATGCCGAGCGGCAGCCGCACCTCGGGCGTGAGCAGCACGTCGAGCTCGCCGCTGGCGTCGAGGCTCAGCCCCGCGTACGCCTCGCCCAGGTCGAGCGCCGTGCGGATCAGCAGCGGGTCGGGCAAGAACTTGGGCGTCACCCGCAGGATCTTCGCCAGCGGGTCGGCGTCGTTGGGGTCTTGCACGAGATCGATCTCGACCACGTCGTCGATATCGCTGAGGTTAACGCCGAACACCTGGCCGAGCAGCACGACCAGCTCTTGCAGCGTGCCAGCGTTCTCACGCACGTATTCGGGGTCGCTCAGCGGCCCGAGCGACGCCGACACCCGCCCCGACAGCGACGCCCGCGGGTGGAAGTCGAACCGCGGCGCCGAGAGGCTGGGCAGATTGGGCAGCGCGGCGTCGTAGCGGATCGTCAGCACCGGCAGCGCGGCTCCCTCCGAGGCGAAGCCGATCGCCTCGACCACGCCGTTGATCAGGTCGCCCGTGTCAGAGAGAAACGACACGGCGTCGCCGATCTGCACCCCCGCGCGGAACACGCTGACATCGGGGAAGGTGACGTCAAACGTCTTGAAGCCGCCAAGGCTCACCACCTGCGAGATCGCCGAGACGCCCAGGCCGCCGAATCGCACCGGCTCGGGGTCGGCGCTGAGCAAGTCGGCCACACTCTTGTCGACCAGCGGGATGCCGACGTTCATCGCCTCCAGGTCGAGCGACTTCTCGAGCCGTTCGCCCGCCTGCTGGATCAGCGTCGTGAGGTTCTCCGTGCCGAAGTCGAGCAGCTCGATCAGCAGTTGCGAGGGAGGGTCGGCCGACACCGCCTGCACGTCGACCTGCGTGAAGTCGGCCACCTCTTGCCACTCGACGCTCACCGTGGCGTCGAGCACGAACGGGTGCGCGCCATTGGGGAGCGCCGTGACGGCAAATTCGCCCTCCAGCCGCAGGTCGGGGGTCGACGGGTTGCCCGCCTCGACCCTCGGGCTGAAGTGGTCGAAGTCGCCGAGGAAATCGAGCCCCCGCAGCCGGCCGTCGGAGGCGGGGTCATCGGCGTGGGGGTCGACCACGTCAAGCGACAGGCCGATCTGCGAGTCGATCGCCACCGTGGCGCCGGTCATGTCGACCTGGACGAAGCCGAAGTCGCCCACGCCGGCGATCTCGCCCTCGACGCGCAGGTTGCTGAGCGTCAGCTCGGCGTCGGCCGCCGCGGCGTCGAGGTAGAAACCCGCCGCGTCGACGCCCAACACGAAGTGCGCCTCGAGCGTCGCGCCGAACACGACCTCCGACTCGATGTCGATCCGCCCGCCGAGCCCCCGGAACCCGACGAGCGCGCCGGTCTCGAACTCACGCTCAAATCGGATGTCGTACTCTACGCCCTCGTCGGTCTCGGTGAGCACGACGTTTCCGTCGGTCGCGTCGAGGTTGTCGAGCGCCTGGGCGAGCGTCTGCGGGTTGGAGAGCGTCGCGCCGATCTGGGCCAGGTTCGCGCTGTTGATCTCCACGCCGAACAACTCGGCAAACGTGTCGGTCAAGGCGAAGCCGAGGCTCTCGTCGGACGCCAGCTCCCCCTCGGTGTCGGCGCTGAACACCAACTCGGGGCGCTCTTCCGGCGGCGCCGAGGGGTCGAAGAATGCGAAGCGGAAGCCATCGACGCCGTCGGCCGCCAGCATCGCCCGCTCTTCGAGTTGCTCGGGCTTCTGAAGCCGTCGCGTCGTGCGTTCCTTCCGACGACGCTCACGGCGCCATTTCTTTTTGCCTTGGCGATTCAATGAAAATCCCTTGGAGCGATGTCATACGAGGCAAAAAAACGCCGTCGGCGCGATCGACGTCAGCGGGGCAAGAAAAGAGAAGTCCGGCAAGGAACGAGGCGCCTATCCAGGGCCAACGACCGACCGATCAGATGGACCGTGCGCGGAGAATCCGACACGCACCGGCCCGTCGCGCGCTTGCGTGACTGCGGCGAGAAGAAATGGACGGACCCGTTAGGCGGATCGAGCAACGCCTCTGTATCCAGCGCAAAGCAGCTTCGCGCCGCGGCTTGATCGGGCTGAGGTCGAGGCACGCGGGCTTCTGGGGGTCAAAATCAATGCTGCCGGCGATCACTTTGCAATCGAACTCCAGCCCGCGGAATGCCACATACTGATTGCCCAAAGGGATCTGCGAAACAGTCTGTTTAGACTGCCATCGAACCGGTCGGATTAGTGCTGCGACCTTTTTGGTTGAGACTGGACGCGGAAAGCAATCACTAACATGTTTCTGGAAAAGGACTTAGAAGCTCTAACAAACCCCGTGTCAGCAATCACCCAATCAGCTCCGCATCGCTTGCGATGCGGTAGCAGATGACGGCCAAGCCGTCGTCTCGATCCACGGCCGCGTCATCCAGCTCGGCCCGTTCGGCTCCCATAAGAGCCACGCGAGGTACCAGGAGGAGATCGCCAACTGGCGAGCCGTCCGCCTGAAGCAGGAGGTCGAAGAGGCGGCCGAGCCCGAGCCGGAAGTCACACTCAAGGAGCTGCAGGCCCGCCGGATGCGTGGCTACCCCGTTACGATCGACGAGCTCGCCCTGGCGTACCTCGACTTCGCCCGCGGCTACTACGTCAAGAACGGCCGCGTCACGCGTGAGGCGGAGATCATCGGAGACATGCTCCGCGTCCTGGTCCGCCACCACAGCGGCCAGGCGGCCGAAGAATTCGGGCCGGTGAAGCTCAAAGAACTCCGCGAGCGGATGATCGACGAAGCCGATTGGTGCCGCAAGCACGTCAACCGGCAGGTCTCGCGGGTGACACGGTTGTTCAAATGGGCGGTCGCCAACGAGCTGATTGGGCCCTCGGTCTACCAGGCGCTCACCACGGTCCCCGGCCTCAAACGGGGACGCACCGAAGCCCGCGAGACCGGGCCCGTGCTGCCGGTCGACGACGCGGTGGTCGCGAAGACCCTCCCCCATCTGCCGCGGATCGTCGCCGACATGGTCCGCCTGCAGCGGCTCACCGGCATGCGGCCCGGTGAGGTCTGTGCAGTTCGCCCCCGCGACCTTGATCAATCAGCCGAGGTGTGGGTCTACGAGCCGGGCGAGCACAAGATGGAGCACCACGGCACGAGCCGGCTGGTGATGATCGGGCCCAAGGCCCAGAAACTGCTCGCCCTCTACCTCAATCGCCACCCAAGCTGCCCCTGCTTCCTGGGCGACGAGACGGTCAGGCTCTCCCGACGGTGAGGTGAAGAAGCTGAGATTTCGCTGAACGCCGACCTGATCCAGCGGGCCCACCGCTTCGCCATCAGCCGCGGCAAGCTGGAGCCTTACAACGTCAACGCCTACCGGATCGCGATCCACCGGGCCTGTGAGAAAGCGGGGCACGCGAAGTGGTCGCCGAACCAGCTCCGGCACTCGGCGGCCACGGAGGTCCGGAAGCAGTTCGGCCTCGAAGCGGCCCAGGTTATCTGCGGCCATCAATCGGCCGACGTGACCCAGATCTACGCCGAACGCGACGTGAGCCTTGCGAAAGAAGTCGCCAGGAAGGTGGGCTGACCGCGATCAGGCCTCTTCGGCATCGCGAGAGTGAAAGTTCTTGACTCGGGCTACCGGTATGCGCTAGGCCAAGGAGATCGAAAACAGCAAACAGAAGGAGTAACTCGATGAGCAACACGAGCAACAAGCCGGTCCAAGAGGTCCGCGACGGCGGCCTGCGGGTCGCGATCTTCCGAAACGTACCGAAGCAGGAAGGCGACCGCCCCCGCTACTCGGGCAAGCTCACGCGGAGCTACCGCGACGCCCAAGGCGAGTGGCGTGACACGGAGTACTTGTCGGGGACGGAGTTTCTCCGAGCGGCCCGCCTGATGGAGAAGGCCTACGACGCCGAACTGGACCAGAGAGCGGCGGACAAGGGCGAAGCTCCCGAGCCGACCGTTTAGGCGCCACCTGAGGGGATGGCGGCGTTGTACCGGCAACGCCCCCTCCCTCAAACACGCATCGGTGAAGACGACCCCGGCGAATTCGGGCTTGCTCTTCGGCGCCGCGGATGAGGCAACCTCACTCAGTTCGCGTCACAGTAAATTGTTGTTGGTGGCCCCTTCGCTTCCCTGCAATTGGCTGTACTGCTCGGCCAGAGACGGGTGGACGTATCGCTTATTCAGCGGGCAGTTGTAAGAGCCTCCGTATGCCTCGCTCTCGATGTCGCATTTTCCTGTTGGCCGAGGCAGTGAAATCCGATGAACTTCATCGAGTCTGGCGAGAAAAATGTGGCAATACCGACTTTATCTGTCGGTTTCATTAGAAAGAGCGCAGGAGATCGGGTGAACTCGCGATTAATAGACTAACCTCCACCGTGGAAGGAACTGAAACGCCCTAGTCAAGGATGGTTAGAAGAAAAATGCTGTAAAATGGTTGCGAAAGCAGGCCCTACGGATTTTGGGAACTGTCCGCAGTCGGAGCAAGGGCCTTCGGTCAAGGGTCGAGACAGAAAGAAGCACGGGTTCATTCGCGTAAGACGAACGAACCCGTGCTGAAGAATTGGCGGAGTACTTTGCACCGTCTGGTGATTGTCCTGGAACTAGCGTGTCCTTAGTAGATAGTCGTTGTAGCTATGCTGGCACACTCGCAACTTCTCAATAGAACGTCCCGGCGCAAAACATCACTTCCATCATGCAGGGGGAGTTTGGGGCAGGTGTGAGCGGCGAGACAGCTACGACCGCAGACGCTTCGTGCCGGACAAGCAAACAATGCTCGCCAGCGCGAGTAGCGCGGTGGAGGGCTCAGGAACACCAAACGTGTGGGTGCCTGGAGTTGTCTGAGCTTGGATTAGTGGAAGTTCAGTAGCGTCGTCTCCCGTTTCTAGGCCATTTACTCCGGAGTGGTACCATTCACTGATATCGAAAACACCCCCGTTGCCATCAGTTACCGTTGGAAGTCGGTAGGCGAAGCCATCGGTATATTCCCAGGGCTCACCCGATCCATCTGTATCGAGGACGCCATGAATGTCGGCAATCACTGTTGCAAGAGGAGTCCCGGCTCCATCGTCGGCAGTGGCGAGAATATAACGGTCGTCGCCATTACTAAAGAATCCTGGTGAATAGAGGTCGGCCGGGAATCCGTATGTGTTTTCGAAAATATTCTGCCCGTCATTGGAGGTGGTTTGAATGACGAAAGAGTCCCCGGCCGTGATTGTGACTCCGGTCAGATCGACATCGATTACGAGATCGATGTTTGCGTTCGACTGGATGGCAATACCGCCACCCGTGAAGGTATAGTCGGTGTTCGCGGAATTCGTGATTTCGACAAACTTAGGATTGCCGCCTGGAAGTGTCGCGTCGACGACTTCAGAAATAAAAAGGCCCGCATTGGCGTAAGTTCCAATCGCCAACATAAAAATGCTTGTGTAGCTCAGTAAACTAACCTTCTTCATTAGATCCTCGCCAGTTGTAGGCCGCGAATTGTTGCGGCAAGGTAGTGAAGGAATGTCACGTAAAACGTGGCTTCCGATACAGAAATATGCGGCATACTGCCACAGTAGACTCGGTGAGCCTGAAAAACGTTTTTTATGCGAAATCTGGATGCCTGTTGTTAGCTGGTTTGCTCTTCCGACCCAGCCTTTGGCCAAGGACTAGGGAGCTGAATGCAGAGAGTAAGAGCAACCCAGAAGCGGGCTCTGGGACAGGGTTAAGCAGCACAGTGTGCGATTGGCCAAGAGGGTCTAATGCCTGAGCGACCAGCTGATGATTGTCGTTCATCCAAAAGGCCTCTGTTATCGTCCAGCCAGACCAGGTCGAACTGAGAAGCGACTGAACAGGTACGTAGCCAGTCGAATCGGTCCAGAGAATGTTCTCCGTTTCGTATCCCGACGGAGTGCTCGTGCCAGTTTCGCCGAGAAGTACCTCCGAGTCTGTCATGTCATGAAAGAAGTGGTCGGAGGCGAGGTATCCGGAACGCAATGGTATTTCCGTGCGAAACGCAACGCCATTGGTCGAGGGGTCAAAATCGACTAGGACGTAGTCGGTCGTGCCACCGGTCGTCCTCATTAGCACCGTGTTGTTGTCGTTAAGCGCGATTGATTGTCCATTGCTCTCTCCCGGCCCAGGAACAATGCCCGTACCGTCGGGCAGTTGCACGATCTCCATGTCGGCGTAGTCCGCGTTGGCCGCGTTCCAGACGACTACATCAAGACCAGTGTTGCTACGTAGTTCTTCGTCACCTAACGCGACATTGTTGTTGTTGATCGCGTGATTGCCGTCTATATCGGGATAAGCTTGACGGGAACCTGAGTCGCCTACCGGGACCGTTCGCTTGAAGGGGTAGTATTCGCCCGAATTGATGTCGTAAGAGAACGGCTGCCATCGGGGATCTTCGCCATTCTTGGTGCGGCCTACCGCGATGCCAAGATCGTTGACGCCATAGAACTTCGTTTCGACGTCATCATCGTATTGGTCAATCGATCCCGCATTCGGGATCAAATCTGGCCGGTCGTCGAGCCACGTTGGCACTTCGATCAATGTATCGGTGTAGATGTTATAAACGGCCGCAACCGCGTTGTCTTTGATGCCCTGGTCGACAATCGTCTGCGGGCCATGGCCAACGACCCAGCCGTGGTTGTTTATTGCATCGGCCGTATTCACCGGCAGTGGATAAACAACACCGCTCGGGTCCCATACGCCTTTTACACCGCTTTTTTCGCCGAAAAGCACTTGGCCGGCATTATTGATTCCCTTGGGGATTTGTGGATTCCCAGCCGGAGGATTCAACACACTGATGTCGATGATCTGAATATCGTAAGCGGATGGAATCTGGGCTATAGCGGAAGAAGAAGTCGAGACAATCGCCATGCAGAAGACAAACAGCACGTACGCAACGTGCCACGAATTGCCAGCATTTGCTGACAGCATGTGTGTTATTCTCATTAGTCACATTCATCTGCCGCAGTAGTTTCGAGTCGTGAAATCTGAGGCGGCGACGCTCGATTTCTCTATGGTTGTTCGATCTAGGTTGCCTCGAATCGGTAGCTCATACCTCAAGAGAGTGCGTCACACTAGATGCAACTTGTGAATACCTGCCTAAGGCACAATGAAGTTTCGATGAATACCTGACGACGTATCAAATCAACCCAACGATGCTTCGAACAAACGGATGCCCGTGCTGGGAGCAATTGAGTGTGGAGATGACACGATACGGTCTGCCTTAGAGCCTCAGCGGTCAATCTACCGCCGAGACTTTGGGCTTGTCGGACATGCAGGCGGGTGGACCAACTGACCGCTTGAAGAGTCTCCCACTAACTGCGGAGGTCTCGTCTGGCCTTGGGCACCTCAGCGAGTTCGCTGAGTCAGCAACCGGCCGCGGGTGAGGCAAACGCAGCATATTCTGCGAGCCACAACCCGCTGACGGTCGACCGGTCTGAACTTGGAATTCCGACCCTCGCCCGGCGCCATGTTGCCATGGGTTCCTTCGGCCAACCCCATCGCCCTTGTTTGCCCAATCGGAACTCCGGGCGGTCCGGGGATGGTAGTAGCAGGGGTTGTGCCGATGATAGCGAGGAGGTCTCCCTCTTTACCTCCCCTGCTGGCAAGGACGCTCCATGCGCCTGGTTTCTCGACACGCACGACTTCTTTGCCAACTGATCGGCGTCGGGTTGCTATCAGCGACGCTTGCGTGGGGTCAGGGGGTCGAGCAACTCCTGCTCACGGGCCGGGCTCCAGATGCACATGCTTTGCCACAAGTAGAGCCGCTTAGCCATCGAGCGTTGACACTCGCCAGGCTTGAAGAGCTTGCTCTGTCCAACAACCCCACCCTGGCTCAGGTTTCCGCGCGTGTGCAAGCGGCCCGCGGTGAGTACTTGCAGGTCGGTTTGAAGCCGAACCCGGTCGTCGGCTACGTCGCCAACGAGATCGGCAACGAGGGGGCGGCTGGCCAGCAGGGGGCCTTCGTCAGCCAACAGTTCATCACGGCGAACAAGCTCGGGCTGAACCGGCGGGTCGCGGCGAAGGACGTCCAGCGCGATCAGCAGCTCTGGGCGGCGCAGCAGCAGCGGGTGCTGACCGACGTGCGGATCGCCTTTTTTCGTGCGCTCGTCGCACAGCAGAGGCTCGAAACCACACGCCAACTGGTGGAACTGAGCGACGAGCTGGTGAAGCGTTCTGATATGTTGCTGGAGAGCCGCGAGGGGAGCCGCATCAACCTGCTGCAGGCGAAGACCGAAGCGCAGACGATCCGGCTCAACCAGATCAACGCCGAGAACCAGCTCGATGTCGCTTGGCGGCAGCTGATGACGTTTGTGGGCGTGGCGAACCTGCAACGAGCGCCGCTTGCCGGCGACCCGGCCGCCGCGATCCCCAGTCTCACCTGGGAAGGGGCGGTTGCGCGTCTGCGTGCGGAGAGTCCCGAGGTCGCGGTCGCCGCGATCGGAGTAGAACGCGCCCGGTGGGCGGTCGATCGGGCCTGCGCGGGGCGGGCGCCCGACATCACCGGTCAGGTGGCGATCCAGTACGACGACGCGACCGACGACACCGTGACCTCGGTGCAGGTGGGCGTGCCCCTGCAGCTGTTCAACCGGAACCAAGGCAACATCGCGAAAGCCAAGGCCGAGCTGCGTGTAGCGCGGCGCAACCTGCAGCGGGTCGAATTGGATCTCGCGAACCGCCTGGCGGCCGTGTTTGGCGCGTACGAAGTCGCTCGTAAACAGGCCGAAGTATATCAGACCAGCGTTCTGCCGAGCGCGACGGAAGCACTGGAGCTGGTCGATGCTGGCTTCCGGGAGGGGGAGGTCGACTACCTGACCGTGCTGACAACGCAGCGGACCTACTTCCAAACGAGTTTGGCGTACCTAGACACGCTTCAGGCGGTCCGCGAGACATCTGCCGAGATCGAGGGACTCCTGCTAACCGGCAGCCTGAAACTGCCGTAGCCGAGAGATGTGTCTATGGATAGCATAAATAGAGTTTCCCATCTCCTTCGTTCACAGCACAAGCTTTGCTCCCACTCCCGGCCGACAGAACGATCCGTGTGCTGATAGCAATCGCCGTGCTATCGAGCGGAGTGGCTGCGCATGGTTATAGCCACGCCCACGCCGGCGGGGACGACGCCCACACGCATCCTGCGGTGACCGATACCGCGGGCCACGCCGAACAGGGCCATCATCACGACCACGGACCACAGCCGCTTCATCGAGCCGCTGAGGCGCGGATTGCCCCCGGCGCAGTAAGCCACTCCCACATCAGTCTGTATGGGTTGGAGTTTACAGTGCCGGCTCCGGACGAGCACGACGGTGACGACCGCCTGCCAGAGCCACCGATCTTGCTGAGCGAGGCGAGAGCCGCCACGCCGGTCGTTCTCGGTCAGCTCGGGCCAAACGACCTGCTGCTCCTGCTTCGCGGCGACGTTGACTCATTCCGCTGCGCAGCAGCGGAAACGTCCATGCCGTCCATGCCGTCGCTCCGCCCGCAAGTCGACACGCCCCTTCTGTGTGAATGCGCGCGCTGTGAGCGCACCGGCGTGCTGCTGATTTAGTCTCGCGCGGCCCTCTGCCGCCCCGCTCTACGAACCCGTCCGCTGTCGAGTGCTGCGCATTCGATGCGGCGATCCTAGCTGCCTGCCTCCGTACCTGGAAAGGATTTCTCCGATGAAGTTTTCTTACGCGTTTGTTGTCGTCCTCGCTCTGCCCGTCACGCCGCTGCTGGTCGGCTGCAGCCAAGAGCCATCCCCCCCCGCCACCGCGGAGCCTGCCCCTGCTGACGAAGGGGGCGCTGAAGAGTTCGACCCGCACGATGCCCCGATGACCGAAGCGGAGATCGAGTCCCTCAAGGGCGGGCTGACTAGCTACAGCGAAGCGATTGCGAAGGTGAAGAGCCTGCGTGACTCGATCCGCGACGCCATCGCGGCCGGCAACCCGCCCGGGGCGCACCGCCCTCTCGACGAGCTGGACATCGTGCTGGGCCACCTGACGACGGTGGCGCGTGAGAACGATGTCCCCAAGTCGGAGTGGGAGACGATCAACATGTCGGCCCAGCGCGTCCGCGAGCTGTTGGGCGAGGTCCACGCCAGGATCGACGGGGGCGAGGCCGCCGAGTACGAGACGGTCGCCGACGACATCCAGACCGCCATCGAGCAGCTCGAAGGCGTGCAGACGAATTAACACCGGACGCCACGGACTCCTTTGTTTCCCCAGAATGTCAGAATGTGTGAGCACGTCCGAATTTGTTTCTGGCCGTGGCGCTGCGTCGCGCTATTGGCCTTCGTGGTTTTGAGCGACTTGTCGCTCGGCGTGCGCGCATCAAACGCCCACGAGGGGCACGCCGCGCTGCCAACGAAGGGGCTCACCGTTTCCGGAGACCAGCTCTTGCTCTCTGAGGGAGCGCGGAAGGCGATCGACCTGCAGACCGGCAAGGTCACGCTGGCCGACATGACGCGTCGCGTGGAGTGCAACGCCCACGTCGAGGCGCCGTGGCGGATGCAGGCGATGGTCACGACCCAAGTGCCGGGACGGATCGCTCGGCTGTTCGTCCGCCCCGGCGACCGGGTCGAAGCGGGGCAGGAACTGGCGAGCGTCGAAAGCCTGGAACTGGAGGCGTTGCAGCTGGCGATGCTGCAAGCCGACGCGGAGCTGCGTCTGGAAGAAGAGAAGCTCGCGCGGCAACGCCCCCTGGCGGAGCGTGGCGTGATCACCGGCAGCGCGGCCCTGGAAACCGAAGCATCGGTTCGACAGCGGACGACCGAGTTGGAAGTCGTGCAGTGCAAGCTGCGGGCGCTCGGGCTCTCGCAAGGGTTGCTTGCGAGGGTGCGACAGAGCCAGCAGCCGGTAACGGAGTTCGCCCTCGTCAGCCCGTTGTCGGGTGTGGTTGCAGAGGCCGACGTGCGGGTCGGGCAGGTCGTCAAGACGACCGAGCACCTGTTTCACGTTGTCGATCCATCACGGGTCTGGGTGGTCGGCGACGTGCTCGAAGGGGAGTCCGCCGCCGTCCTACCGGGGCAGCCCGCGGTCGTGCGGTTCAAGGAGCTGCCCGATCAGCAGTTCACCGGCGTTGTCGATCACCTGCACCTCAAGATGGACGAGACCCGCCGCACCCGCCACGTGGCGGTTTTGATCAGCAACACGGACGGGCTGCTCAGTCCTGGGATGTTCGGGCAGATGTGGGTTGAGACCGCACGGTCCGAGGAGGCGATCGTCTGCCCGACCGACGGGATCATCCGCTACCTTGGCTCGGAGTACGTGCTGGTCAACCGCGGCGAGGGCAAGTACGTGCGGAAGCCGGTCGAGATCGGCCTGCGGCGGGAAGACCAAGTGGAAATCCTGGACGGGTTGTTCCCGGGCGACCGGGTCGTTGTGAACGGCAACCACGTGCTCTTCTCGCTCTTCGCCAACGAGACGCCCACCTCAAGCGGCTCGCGGACGCCGCCCAAGATGGAAGCCCATCCGGAGGTCCCGGCGAGCGGAGGCGCCGCGCCGAAGCCGGTCGTTATCCAAGGCACGGTCGAGTTGCCAACCGACCGCAAGGCGCTGGCCAGCGCCCGCCTGGAAGGACGCGTCGGCCGCATCCTCGTCAACCACAGCCAGCCAGTGAAAGCGGGTCAGGTCTTGGCCGAGGTAGAAAGCCTCCAACTGCGAAACCTGCAAGGCGAGCTGCTGGAGAGCCAATCGAAGCTCGCATGGACCCGCGAGCGTGCCGGGCGTCTGGAGCGGCTCGCGTCCCAGAACTTGCTCTCCAAGAAAGAACTCTGGCAGCTGCAAACCGACCAGCGGGTGCTTGAGAACCGGGTCGCGAGCCTCGCCAGGCGCCTCGGAATGCTGGGCGTCGGGCAAGACGAAGT
The DNA here is from genome assembly GCF_007859945.1 of Pseudobythopirellula maris. GTDB lineage: Bacteria > Planctomycetota > Planctomycetia > Pirellulales > Lacipirellulaceae > Pseudobythopirellula > Pseudobythopirellula maris. Next base: position 907,462 of record NZ_SJPQ01000001.1, read on the forward strand.
GGACCGGGTGCTGTCGGTCGACCTTTCGTCCCAGGACTGTGACGTGGCGCTCGTACGCAGCGTCTCGATCCGCGCCGCGATCGATGGCGAGGTCGCGGCGTTCGGCATCGTACCGGGGCAGATCGTCGACGCCGACACGCCGCTCTTCGAGATCCACGACCGCTCGACGTTGTGGGTGAAGGGCTACGTCTTCCAACGCGACGCCGCCGGCGTCACGACCGGTCAGCCCGTTTCGGTCACCTTCCACGCCTTGCCGGGGGTCCGGGTCGAGGGGCGAGTGGTCCGAGTCTCGCCGGTGCTCGATGCGAGCGAGCGCGTGCTGCCGGTCTGGGTGGAAGTCGACAACTCCGATGGCCGCCTGATCGAGGGCATGCTCGCGCGGATCGAGATCAACCGGGTCGAAGTCGCCGAGGCGCGTCGCCACCGGCTGGACAATGCACGCTAGACCACACCGACCGGACCCCCATCGATGCTGAACCGAATCATAGCCTTCTCGCTGAACAACCGCCTGCTGGTGATGGCGGCGGTCGTGCTGCTGGTCGCCATCGGCGGCTACCGCGCCTTGCGGCTGCCGATCGATGTCTTCCCAGACCTGAACCGTCCCACGGTCACGATCATGACCGAGGCGCACGGCCTCGCGCCCGAGGAGGTGGAGGCCCTTGTGACCTTCCCGCTCGAATCGGCGATGAACGGCGCCACGGGCGTCCGCCGCGTCCGGTCGGCGTCGGGCATCGGCATCTCGATCGTCTGGGTCGAATTCGACTGGGGCACCGACATCTACGTCGATCGGCAGGTCGTCTCAGAGAAGCTGCAGCTCGTGCGCACGCGGCTGCCGGAGGGCATGAACCCGACCATGGCCCCGATCACTTCCATCATGGGCGAGATCATGCTCGTCGGCATGCACTCCACCGGCGAAACCAGCAACATGGAGGTCCGCACGCTCGCCGACTGGGTCGTCCGGCGGCGATTGCTCGGCATCGGCGGCGTCTCGCAGGTCACCGTCATGGGGGGCGAGATGAAGCAGTACCAGGTGCTTACCTCGCCCGAGCGTCTCGCCGAGTTCGACGTCACCATCGACCAGCTCACCGACGCGGTGCGGCAGTCGAACACGGTGATGGGGGGCGGCTTCCTGCTCGGCAAGGACCAGGAGTCGCTGATCCGGATCATCGGTCGGGCGACAACACTCGACCAGATCGAACAGACCGTGGTGCGGACCGGAGAACCCGTCCCAATCACCGTGGGCCAGGTCGCCGAAGTCGTCTTCGCGGGACCGGTCAAACGCGGTGAAGGGAGCGTCAACGGCGAACCGGCCGTCATCATGTCGGTGCAAAAGCAACCAGGAGCGGACACGCTCGCCCTGACCGAGACCATCGGCGGCACGCTCGACGGGATCCAGGCGACACTGCCTTCGGACGTCGTCATCGACAAGGACGTCTTCAAGCAGGCGACCTTCATCAACGTGGCGATCGGCAACGTCGTCGAAGCGATCCGCGACGGCGCCATCTGGGTCATCGTCATCTTGTTCGTGTTCTTGTGGAACCTCCGCACGAGCGCCATCACGATCACCGCGATCCCGCTGTCGGTCATCGTCACCGCGCTCGCGTTCGACTACTTCGGCATCTCGATCAACACGATGACGCTCGGCGGCGTGGCGGTCGCCATCGGCGAACTGGTCGACGACTCGATCGTCGACATCGAGAACATCTACCGGCGGCTGAAGGAGAATCGCGCGAAGGCGAGCCCGGACAACCCGCTGAAGGTGATCTTCCTCGCCTCGGCCGAGGTGCGCAACAGCATCGTCTACGCGACGCTGATCGTCGTGCTGGTGGTGTTCCCGCTCTTCTCGCTGGCCGGCCTCGAAGGCCGCATGTTCGCGCCGCTTGGGCTGGCCTACCTGATGACGCTCGTTTCGTCGCTAGTCGTCTCGCTGACCGTCACGCCGGTGCTCTCGTCGTACCTGCTCCCGCGAGCCAAGTTCCTGGAGCGGGAGGGCGACCCGCTGCTGCTCCACGTGCTCAAGGCGATCGACACGCGTCTGCTCCGGTTCACGCTCAAGCACACGACCGCGGTGCTGAGCGTCGTTCTCGTTTGCGTGCTAGTCTCCTGCTCGGCCATTCTCTGGATGGGGGGCGAATTCCTGCCGGAGTTTAACGAGGGGACGCTGACGATCGGCGCGACCGCCCCACCGGGAACCAACCTGCAGGAGTCGAACCGTATCGGCCAGCGGGTCGAGATGATGTTGCTGGCGATCCCCGAGGTCACGCACGTCGCCCGGCGGACCGGCCGGGCGGAATTGGACGAGCACGCGGAGAACGTGAACTTCTCGGAAATCGACGCCACGCTCGCCGAGCACAGCCTCCCCAAGCCGGGCTGGCACAACGCGGTGCTGCGCGCCGTCCCCGGGCTCAAGTGGCTCGGAGAGGCGGAGCAAGGGCGGCCACGCGAGGAGGTGCTGGCCGAAATCCGCGACACGCTCTCGGAGATGCCGGGCGTCGTGTTCAACATCGGCCAGCCGATCTCGCACCGACTCGACCACATCATGTCCGGCATCCGCGCCCAGATCGCCGTGAAACTCTACGGACCCGACTTGCAGGTCCTCCGCGACAAGGCCTACGAGGTTGCGCTGGCGGTCTCTGAGGTGGAGGGGGCGGTCGACCTGCAAATCGAACCGCAGGTCGAGATCCCGCAGGTGCAGGTGACGATCCGCCGCGAGGAAGCGACCCGGTACGGACTCACCCCCGACGAGGTCGCCGAAGCGATGGAAACCGCCCTGCAGGGGCGTGTCGTCTCGCAGGTCTTGCAAGGACAGCGGACTTTCGACTTGGTCGTCTGGTTCGACGAGTCGGCCCGCAACAACGTCGACGCGATCCGCTCGACGCTGATCAGCCCCCCTTCGGGAGCGCAAGTGTCTCTCGGCAGTGTCGCGGACGTTGTCCAAACCACCGGCCCGAACACCATCAATCGCGAGAACGTGACGCGCCGCATCGTCGTGCAAGCCAACACGGCCGGCCGCGACTTGGCGGGCGTCGTCGGGGACATCAAGCGACGCGTCGCGGAGTCGGTCACGCTCGAAGAAGGCTACTTCATCGACTACGGCGGTCAGTTCGAGGCCCAGATGCAGGCCAACCGTCAGTTGATGTTCTGGGGTTCGATGTCGGTGCTGAGCGTTTTCCTGTTGCTCTACAAGTGCCTGCAGTCGTGGCGCGCCGCACTGCAGGTGATGGTCAACATCCCGCTCGCCGCGATCGGTGCGGTGGCGGCGCTGCTGTTGACGAGTTGGCCAACGCCCGAGGCGGTCCAAGCCGCCGCCTGGTGGGAGCTGCCGCGTGTGTGGGTCGAGGCTTCGACGCTCTCGGTCGCCCACTGGGTTGGATTCATCACCCTGGTCGGCATCGTCAGCCGGAACGGCATCATGATGATCTCGCACTACCTCCACCTGATGCGGTTCGAGGGGGAAGAGTTTGGCGAACCGATGATTATTCGCGGCAGCCTGGAGCGGCTCGCGCCGGTGCTGATGACCGCGCTCACAACAACGATCGGCCTCGTGCCATTGGCGCTCGGCGCCGGTGAAACCGGCAAAGAAATCCTCCACCCGCTCGCGATCGTCGTGATCGGCGGACTCATCAGCTCGACCCTACTCGACCAGATCGTAACCCCCGCACTCTTCTTCAAATTCGGACGGAAGGCCTACGCAGGCCGGTTCGCGGCCGGGCAGGAGGGGCCCGACGAACCGGAGGTGCTGCGGATCGCCGAGCAGTTCGACAAGCAAAAAGAGTAAGAACGCGTCCCGAGTGTGAACTAATTACCGCGAGCGAGGCGTCGTGACATGAGGTTGATCATGGCGATGTAGGCGAACGCCTCGCTGCTGGCGGCGGTCTTCTCGTAGTCCTTGCTGTAACGCCGGCAGCGGCCGAGCCAGGCGAACGTACGCTCGACGATCCACCGCTTCGGCAACACCACGAAGCCCTTGACCCCCACCGGCCGCAAGACCGTTTGCAGCACCCAGCCGAAGGCCTATTGGGTCCAATCGGGCAGCCCGCTGCGGCCGTAGGCGCTGTCGGCGAACACCACTTTCAGCCGCTTGAATCGCCCTCTCATCCGGGCGAGCACGAAGCACGCCCCGTCCTGATCCTGCATGCTGGCCGGGTGGACCACCATCGACAGCAGCAGCCCCAACGTGTCGACCGCGATGTGCCGCTTGCGGCCGGTGATCTTCTACCCCGCGTCGTAGCCCCGCAACTCGCCCCCTTCCGCCGTGCGGACCGACTGGCTGCGACGACCGCGGCGGTCGGCGTGGGCTTCTTGCCGGCCGCCTTGCGGGCTTTCTCCCGCAAGGCGTCATGAAGGCGCCGCCACGTCCCGTCGTTCCGCCAGTTCCAAAAGGTGTTGTAGACGGTTTTCCAGTTCGGTAAGTCGCTCGGCAGCTGCCGCCACTGGTCCGCCTCAGGCGGAGTGCGAGCGACGTACAGGATCGCGTCGATCACCCACCGCCGGCACATCGGCTCGGGTCCGCAGCCGCTCCACTCGGGCAGCAGCCGCTTGATCAAACGTCATTGTGCGTCGGTCTGGTCGCTGGGATACTTCTTCTCCTTGAGCACGCTGCGGTTCCTCCGTCATTGGATGGCAGTCCAAAGGGGGAACCGTAGCGGCTTTTCTCATCCGGCGCTACCCGGGACACGTTCTAAGAGATCGAGCAGGTCGACTCCTCCGACGTGCAGTCGTCGCTACAGCCGCTAGGCTGACCGGGCTTGCGAGCTATTCGAGTCGACAATGGAGCACGTGGCGCGCGTTTTGCATACAGAGGGCGATCTGGATAGACAGCTCCGCCCCCTAGCGGCTCGCCCCGAGGCACACATGAATCGTCAAGAACGCCCTTCCGGGAATGGCATCCTCTCGGCAATAGGCTGGACGCCTCTTGTGGAATTGACCCGCCACATCGAGCTCAGTGGTGGTCACCTCCATGCCAAACTGGAAGCCTTCAACCCAGGGGGCAGTGCTAAAGATCGACCCGCAAAACAGATGATCGAGACGGCGATGGCGGCGGGATTGGTGCATGAGGGGACGACGGTGATCGAGTCCACCTCAGGAAATATGGGAATCGGGCTGGCGCAGGCGTGCCGTTATTACAAGCTGCCTTTGATCTGTGTCGTCGACCCGAGGACGCAACCGCAGAATTTGGCGATGCTGAAGGCTTTCGGCGCCCAGGTCGACATGGTAACGACACCCCTGCAAGGCGATTTCCTCCGTGCGCGACTAGCACGCTTGTGCCACCTCCTTGAAACGACCCCCAACAGCTTCTGGCCGAACCAATATGCCAACCTAGAGAATCCTCGAGCCCATCAGACCGGGACTATTGCCGAGATCGATGAACAATTGGGCGGCGCCTATGATTACATTTTTGTGGCGGTGAGCAGCACGGGCACGCTGCAAGGCTGCCAGGAGTTTCTGCAAGCACATGGGCGACAAGCACGGCTTATTGCGGTGGACGCCGCGGGCAGCGTGCTGTTCGGCGGGAGCCCAGGACCGCGGTTAATCCCCGGGCTCGGCGCGGGACGGGTCCCGCCCCTCGCCCGAGACAATATGCAAACGCAGGTGCAACGGGTATCGGACCTCGACTGCGTGGTTGAATGCCGCCGGCTGGCTTACCGTGAAGCGATTCTGGCAGGCGGTTCCGGCGGCGGGGTGCTTTCGGCCATCAGAAGGATGCGAGAGCAACTAGCTGGCCAAACGGTGGTCGCCGTGCTGCACGATTCTGGGACACGCTACCTAGATACGGTTTACGATGACGTGTGGGTCGAAGCGAACTTGGGCCTCGCTGCGGATGAGCTGGCTTCACTTGTTCACGCCGACGACCAGATTCCGGTTGAAGCGAGGCAAGCATGACCGTGCTCGATCGAGTCGTACCTCACGCCGCATGCAACCCCCACTACCCTGCAGCGCCGTTGCGAATCGCCGTGGTCGGCTGCGGTCCTAAGGGGTTGTTTTGCCTCGAGCGTTTAGCCTATGAGCTCGACAAGCGAAACACCGGTAGGTCGATGCACATCTCGGTCTTCGAACCCGCCGAATACCCCGGCGCCGGTCTCGTCTACAACCCACGGCAGCCGCACTACTTGCGGATGAACTTCGCTGCTAAGCACATCAATATGTGGCGGAGCGAGGATGACGGCCCTACTCTTCTGCAGTGGCTGCAACGGCATCACCCGAAGCTCGCCAGTGCTGAACAGTTCGTGCCACGCGCGATTGTTGGCGAGTACTTGCACGCCTGCTATCAGACGGTAATCGCCCGTCTATCGCAGCACGCAACCGTTGCTCTGCTGAAACAGTCGGTTACTGGACTGATCGAAGTCAAATCGGGATGGGACATTATCACCAAAGGCGGCCGAAGAGTTGAATGCATCGACGAAGTCTTGCTCGCGGTGGGGCACGAAGGGTGGCGTGCCGGGGGGGCTGCGTCTAATCGAGACACTCCCTTTGATATACCCCATGTCTACCCAACATTGCAGCAGCTCTCCCCCACAGCGGCGCTGGCCGGAAGCCGTGTAGCCCTCCGTGGAATCGGCCTGACGGCCATCGACGCGATCCTTGCCCTTACCGAGGGTCGGGGAGGAACGTTTCGGCAAGACAGCAAAGTTTGGCGATACCAGCCTTCCATGGGTGAGCCAGCAGTCATCTACCCTTACTCTCGCAGCGGCCGGCCGATGCTGGCCAAGCCGATCTCTCAAAAGATGTCTGTACCCCCTCTTGCGAACTTGTGGCGGCAATACGCCAGCCAACTTGTGAAGCTCGCAGAGGAAAACCGCCCCATCCACTTCGCGGAAGAGATTTGGCCGGTGGTAGTCTTGGCCGCCGAGGACGCCTTACAAGCGAGCGGTGGTATCGGTGCTGGGCGGTGGTTCGAGTCGCGGCTTCACAACCGGCCTACAGCGAAAGAATTCCGGGAACAGCTCGTTAGCTCGGTCGAGGTCGCCACCGGAGTGCGGAGTCCCGATGCCGCCTGGGCTGTTGGCGAAGCATGGCGCAGGCTTTATCCATCGCTAGTGAAAATCATCAGCCATGACGGCCTGGACGCTGAATCTTGGCCTCGCTTCCGCATCGTAGCCAGTGAGATGGAGCGTGTCGCGTTCGGACCACCTGTAGAGAACTGCTGCAAGCTCTTGTCGCTGATCGATTGCGGACTCGTCGATCTTGCCTACCTGCAAGGACACGTAGGCCCCCACGGAGCCAACTCAATAGCTATAGGCGCCAACCACGGTGACGCTCCCAAGTCGATCGATCACCACGTGAATGCAGTCCTGCCCAACCCGGCAGCCTCACATCCTTGTGGCCCGCTCAGCTCGCTCGCAAAGGCGGGAGCCCTGACACCCCATGCCAGCGGCTGCGGCTATCGTGTCGACCGGTCGGGCCGCCCCATCACCACGGCGGGCACGACCCTGCATGGATTGACGCTTGTCGGTCGGCCTACGGAGGGGTCCGTCTTGGGCAACGACACACTGAACCCTCGGCTGCACGACCAATCGTCCCGGTGGGCTCGGTGCATTTTTCAGAAGTCAAGGCAACCCGAAGGGAGCGCGTCGTGAGCGTCATCGGTACCTATGATCTTGAGCGGGCATCCAACGACATGATCGACGGAATGCGTGATGGGTGTCATGGTGCGGCGCCGCTTCCTGGACGCGTCTCCGATTGGATGGTGGACTTGCTGCGGGACGCCCGACTCCACCAATGGATTGCTCAACACGGTTCTCCGCTGAACGTCGTCAATCCCGAGCATTTCATTCGAAATGCATCGGAAATGATCAGGATCACGCAGGAGCGGGGCGTACAGTTCCGTCCGTTTTTTGCTAGAAAAGCCAACAAGTGCCTCGCTTTCGTCGACGCCGCGATTGACGCTCATCTGGGGCTCGACTGCGCGAGCGAGGAGGAACTGCTTCAGTCGCTCGATCGCGGCGCTAAGCCGTCGAACATCATCTGCACGGCGGCCGTCAAGAATCGCGGACTGCTAGAACGGTGCGTCTCTGTTGGTGCAACGATTGCCGTCGACAACTTCCAGGAGTTGTCGGCCATTGAGAACATACAGCGGGGAGAAAGTAGTACTGCCCGACTAGCACTCCGCATGAGCGGTTTCCTCCATGGCGGGAACAAACTTCGCTCGCGGTTTGGATTCGATATGGACCAGATCCCCGAGCTGCTGCGCCGCCTCGACGACCATCCCGAGAGCCTGCGCAGCATCACAGGCCTGCATTTTCACCTCGACGGATACTCGGGTTCTCAACGCGTATCGGCCATCCAGCAACTGATCCCTTTTGTCGACTCGTTGCGCGAAGCCGGCGCACCTATCTCATTTATTGACATCGGCGGCGGCCTACCGGTCTGCTACCTAAATAACGAAGCCGATTGGTCGCGATTCTGGCGTGAGCACCAACGCGCCCTTACCGAGCAACGCGGTGAGATCACCTACCGCAACGATCCGCTGGGGCGAACGGTAGACGCCAACCGTGTGCTGGGCGAACCCAAGGCGTATCCTTTCTTCCAGCAGCCCGCTTGGGACGCGTGGCTTGCCGCAGTCCTCGATGCGGAGATCGATGGCGAGCCGATCGCCCAAGCTTTGGCCACGCGACAGCTCGAACTCCGATGCGAACCAGGACGGAGTCTACTGGACAACGCGGGACTCACGATCGCCAGGGTCGAGGGCGTCAAAGCTTTGAACGACGGAGCGGGCGCGATCTTGCTATCGATGAACGGCACGCAGTGCCGAACGTCGAGCGCTGACTTTTTTGTAGATCCGCTACTGGTCAGGGCGCGCGCCACGGAGGCTCGAGTCGCTCTGCCTGCAAACCAGTCAGGCTACCTGTTCGGCGCTTACTGCACCGAGTCGGATCTGATCGTGAAACGGAAATTGGTCTTTCCGGAAGGGATCGGCGTTGGAGACCTAGTCGTGCTGCCGAACACTGCTGGCTACTTCATGCACTTCCTCGAGAGCAGATCGCATCAGTTTCCGCTCGCCAAGAACGCAGTATACGACCGATCCACGCCTTCGCTTCTTAGTCTCGATGGAATCGACGAGAACGACAGGGCAAAGAGAAAGACGGCGCCATGATCGTCAACCCAACAGACGAGGGTTGGGACATAGTTTTCCAGCCAGCGCACGGTTTGTTGGCAGCCAAGCTTGCAAGCGAGTTTGCAGAGGACCGTCGATGCCCTTTCTGGTTGGAAACCGTCACTGCAATCGCCACGCATGACGACGGACAAGTCGCGTTTCAACCCGGAGACCGCCGCTACCTCACTCAGGCCGGGGCTCCGAAGGACTTCACGGCGGTCGAACTATCGGCCGAGCAGCGTTACGAAAAAACCCGCGATTGTCTTGAAAATGCGTACCGCAAGCACAGGTGGACCGGTCTGCTGGAGTCTCAGCACGCGGAGTTTCTCTATGGCGAAAAGGATGCGGCGTCGGATTCTTTGAAAGAGTTGTTGGCGAACGAGCGACAACATCGCGAACACGTTCTCGATGAGTTGGAGCTCGACCGAGACGACTTACAGATCGCTTACGACATCATGCGTTGGTGCGATCGGTGCTCGCTGATTCTCTGCCAGGACCGCATTCCCTCCATAGGACGGAACTTGGAAGTCATCACTTTCGCAAACGGCACGCGCGTTGACCTAAGCCAGGATGACTCCGGCAATCTGAGGATTAACCCTTGGTTGTTCGGTACGGCCAAGTTTGAGGCGACGGTCGAAGTGCATCGACTGACGCGGCTTGCCTTTGAAGACGATGAGCAATTGGAGCAAGCATTGCGTGACTGCACCACACATGTACGCAGGTACGAGTTTGAGCGATCTGTTGAAATGCCGTGATTCGCCTCGAAGTCACGAGACCACCACGCCGAACTCTCGTCATGCTTGAGCGCCCCACCTAGCCGCTCACGGCAAACGATCTCTTCGACCTTGGTGGTCCTTGCGCCTCGGCCTCTTCGATCGAGTGCGCATTATTGCGTTAGAGCGGTTTGCTCATAGGTGTAGACGCTCGGCTCGCGATCGGCGTCATGGCTTCGTCAGCCTGCATCGACAATGCACCGCATTGCCTGCTTCGGCTTCCTCGCCACGCCGCCAATCGCTTCCCCGCTCGTCTACACCAATTCGAAAACCGCTCTAGCGGCATCCATGAGCCGCTAAAATTTCTTGCCGAAATTAGATTGACGCGGTATGTCTACGCAAGTAGATTTAGTCTAGTAAACGATTGCCACCGACTTACGAGGCTCTTTTCCTATGTCATCGACGCAACTCGGGCGAGTCCAGCTCCTCATCATGCAGGTCTTGTGGGCAAAGCGACGAGCAACCGCCCGGCAAATCACCGACGCGATCAACGAGATCGAGCCCATCGCTCACAGCACCGTGCAAACGCTTTTGCGCGGCCTGGAGGAGAAGGGTTCGGTTTCACACGAAACCGAGGGGCGGACGTTCGTGTTCCTGCCCTTGGTTGTGGAAGACGAGTTCAAGCAGAACGCTACACGGGACCTGCTCGATCGCGTCTTCAGCGGCAACGTCGGAAAGCTCGTCACGCACCTCCTTAAGAACGAGAACGTGCCCAAGGAAGAGATTGACGAGATCCGTAAGTTCATCAACCGCCGCAGCAAGAAGTAAAAGGAGAGTCGCGATGAGCTGGTTATCGACGCATGCGGTTGGGATCGATGTTCTGGTATCTGTGATCGGCTTTGCCGCCAACTGGATGCTGCAATCAACGCTGCTGGTGAGCATCGGCCTGCTGGTGGGCGCTTTGCTCCGTAAAAGCGGCTCCGCGGCTCAGTCCTTGGTATACCGAACAACCCTGGCTGCGGCGCTCGTTTGTCCTGTTGCTACGTTCGCTCTGTCCCAAGCCGGATATTCGGGCTGGGCGATTGGTATGCCGCAGGCATGGGTAGCTACAGCGATCGAGGCCCCCGCTGGCGAAGCCGCCATCCAATCCCCGGAATTCAACGAACGCGGCTCTTCTGATATGACCGTAGCCTCTGCCGGCGATGATCGTCTCATTAACGCGAAAGTGCCTTTCAATAAGTCGGGGGCGATTACGGCGCCAATCGACTTTGAGTCGCTGCAATCGCAGCCGGTGTCGCCGGGGCCATTTACGGCGGAGGCGCCCGCCACGCTTCAACCAGTCCAAGAAGCAATCGCCGTCGATCTTGCCCCGACAGTTACGCTGTTTGGTAAGGCCGTGGCTGTGGCCGCATTAGCTTGGTTGGCCGCTGCGGGGCTGCTGGCGATGCGGTTGTTGATGGCGTGGTGGCGGCTTGCCAGCCTCCGCAAGTCTGCCATTCACGCCGACAGCGTAACAAGAGACACCTGTCGGTTATTATCCGACGAGATGGATGTCGCCGCGCCCGAAGTGCGGTGCAGCCCCTACTTGCCGAGCCCGTGCCTTTCAGGCATCAGAAAACCTGCTGTCTTGCTGCCCGAGGCAGAGCTCTGCCTGCCGGTGCGTGACGTGCTGATCCACGAACTCGCCCACCTGCGTCGCCACGATTGCTTTTGGAATCTGCTGCGTCAGCTGGCGACTGCTCTCTTCTTCTTCCACCCGCTGCTATGGGTTCTGTCACGGCGGATTGAAACCACGGCCGAGGAAGTGTGCGACGACTTTGTCGTACAGTTTGGCGGTAATCGAGAAGAGTATGCCCACCGGCTCGTCAACATTGCCGAGCTGTCGTCGGCGCCGTTCGCAGCGGCGGGCGTGGGGATTGTTTCGTTGCGGTCGATGCTCGCCAGGAGAGTTACGCGGATCATGGACACGTCGCGGTCGCTCTCGACGCGTGTCGGCAACCTGCTGCTGCTAACGGTCCTCATGAGTGGGCTTGCCGGAGTGACAATGACCGGTTTGATAGGCTTAGCGCCGGCTGCTACGCAAGCAAATACGACTACCGAGATCGGAGACCAGACTGAACTAGCTGAACTCATCACACAAGATGCGGCGCCGGATGACTTGATCACTGTCCGAGGACAGGTGGTCAAACCAAACGGTCAGCCCATGAGTGACGCCGATGTCTACGTTCTACGTTACTTCTGGGACTACGGAGACAAGAAGCCGCTTAGCTCTACCAAAGCGGACCAAGACGGTCGATTCGAGATCTCTTACCGCAAGTCACAATTCGCCGAAACCGCGGGCAGGCCCAACCAATGGCGCGAGACCTGCATCGCGGCGTTCGCAAGAGGCTACGGTATCGGTTGGGCCGAGTACGACCGCTTGAAACCGGGCGAGGGTGCAATCATCCGCCTCGCGGTTGACGACGTGCTGATCGAAGGGCGGGTGATCGACCTTGAGGGGAAGCCTGTCGTCGGCGCCACGGTCGAGGTTGGTTCGATTGACGAGCCCAAGGCGGACACGCTCGACGAATACCTCAACGCGATCAAAGCGTCGCAGGCGATCTCGACTGCGTATCGGCTCATGGATGGGGGTCCGCCACATCACAAAGCGGGCCACTGGCCGGCGATCACCACCGATTCCAAAGGCGTGTTCCGCGTGTCGGGTGTCGGTCGTGAGCGTATCGTTAAGCTGCACGTGAGCGGTCCGACGATTGTGAGCAGTACGCTCCGCGTCGCGACTCGGCGTATGGAGCCGATCGTTCACCCGGCCTACGCGTCTCGCGATGCCGACAGCGAGACCCAATACGGCTCGGAGTTCCATTACACGGCGGCGCCGTCACGCGCGATTACCGGTGTTGTCCGCGACGCCGATTCGGGCGAACCAATCAGCGGCGCCGAAGTCTGGAGTTGGCGTTTTGCCGGCGAGAATATCAGCGGGATCACGACGATCAAAACAAAGTCGGACAACGAGGGGCGGTATCGGCTGAACGGCATGCCTAAGGGCAAAGGCAACGAAGTCGTCGTTGTGCCCACCGATCTACCCTATTTTACCGCGGAGTTCGAGGCGCCCGATCCGCCAGGTATCGAACCGGTTCTGCTCGATATCGAACTTCACCGCGGCAAGTGGGTAACAGGTCGCGTGACCGACAAAGCAACCGGCTCGCCAGTCGCGGCCCGAATGCACTACATGGCTTTTCCGGACAACAAGCTCGCGTACGAGTTGCCCGAATTCGAATACGGCACGCATTGCTCGTTGATTCAAAATCGATACCGCACCGATGCCGACGGGCGGTACCGTGTTGTCGCGCTGCCGGGCCACGGCATCATAGGGGTGAGGGCGATCCTCGATCCCTATCCCGTTGGGCAGGGCTTTGGCGACATCGAGAGCGCCGGCGACCGTAATGCTTTTGTGCGAATCAACGGCCCTATCAGCCCTTCACCAAGATCGCCGACCGCCATGAAGGAAGTGCGGATCGTCCCCGAAGCTGAGGAAACCGTCCTAGACTTTGCGCTCGATTCGGGCAGCAGCGTGGCGCTCCGAGCGGTGGACCCCCGTGGGAGACCGATGAAAGAAGTCGATGTGGTTGGCGTCACCGAGATCTACGGGTCCCACATGAAGATGGACTCGGCCGAGTTCGAACTCACCTGCTTCCGCCCCGACGAAGAACGCACCGTGCTGCTCAGTCACCCCGAGCGGCGACTCGGCAAGGCGCTCCGCATTGCCGTCGACAAGAACCGGGACGGCCCACTGGAGGTGACGCTCGAACCGATGGCAATCGTCACGGGACGGCTAACACGTGACGGCGCCCCGGTCCCTGGCTTATCGATACGCATCGATGTGAAAGGCGACTCTGGCTATGGCCGCAGTCTTAGTCGCACGGCCACGGATAAAGAAGGCGTATTCCACCACGAGGAGCTCCTTCCTGGTCTCGATTACTCCATCTACGCCGAAGGGCGAGGGCTTGAGCCAACCCCCCTTGCCGATGGGCTCACCGTAATGCCTGGCGAGACGATCGATCTGGGAACGATCGACGTAAATAGTAAAGAACGCCCCGAGCCGAAGCGATCGATCGCGAGTCAAGACGTCGAACCGCTTCCGAAGAGCGAAGCCGACAAGTTCGCCGGCAAGGTGGTCGATCCCGACGGCAACCCCGCCGCCGGCGCGGAGTTGTTCTTGGTGTTTCACATCCCCGAGGCGAGCGGGCGGTTGACGCCGAATTGGAAACCACTGGCGACGACTAACGCCGAGGGCGGGTTCCGCTTCACGGTGAAGCCCAGCGACTTCGGATCCAACGCTACGGCCCGCGAGTTCGGCTACGGCCAGATCGTCGCGACGCACCCTGACTTTGGCTTTGCCTCGGCGGCGGCAAGCCTGTTTGAGACCAGTGGCGAGGCATTACGCAAAGTCAAAGAGCGTCTGAAGACGGTTCCGCCGGCTTATGCGGGAGCCATCAAAAAGATGCTCGCGGCCAAAGGGCAGCCGCTCAAGCTGCAGGCGGAGAGCCAGCCGATCCGCGGCCGCATTGTCGACATCAACGGTCAGCCGGTCGCCGGCGCCAAGCTAACGCTACTGGAAACGTGGACGGGCGTCGACGGTACGCTCGACGGCTGGACCAGGGCGGCTGGTGAGCCCAAGGCGGACTATTACTCAGCGCGGATGCAAACGCCGCAAAGCATGAATGGTCCTCAACTGCGTTCGGTTATCTCGCCAGCGACAACCGACGCTGACGGACGCTTTCGAATCAATGGCATCGGGGATGGCAAGATCGCATGGCTGCTCCTAGAAGGCCCCGGCATTGAGTCGGCCAAGGTCTGGACCCGCACCGAGGCCGGAGAAGCGATCAAGCTGATGCGTGAGCGGCGTTCGCCCGACCTAGGATTTTATACCTACCACTCGTCTGAGTTCACACACGTCGCGGGCCCTTCGGTCCCAATCACCGGCGTCGTACGCGACGCCGAAACGAAGGATCCTCTGGCTGGGATCACCGTTAAAAGCCAGAGGCGGCACGGTGAGCAGATCGGCGGTTGGGGGCAAGACTTCGTCCGCGCAGTGACCGACAAAGAGGGCCGCTATCGCCTCGAAGGGATGCCGATCGGCAAGGAAAACTCCATCGCCGCGATAGCACCGAGTGGTGATACAGCCTACTTCTCGGCCGAGAGAGCGGCTCCTACCAAGACGGGCGAGCCCACACGCGTCGACTTTGATCTTCGACGCGGTATTTGGGTCGAAGGCCACGTCACCGACAAGCAATCCGGCAAGGGCCTACCGGGCAGGCTGAAGTACTACTTTGACGGTAAGAACCCCAACTTTAGCGAAGCACGCTCGCTAGGCGTAGACGAGCGAGATCGCTTGCGAGCCCGCGATGACGGCGGCTTCCGGATTGCAGCTTTACCCGGCGTTGGGTACGTCGCGTTCTTAGCCGACGATCACGAAACGTATCCAAGTGCCGAGGGCGTGCTCAAGGCGAATGGTCGGATCGAAAAGCCCAACGAATCAATGATCCGGACCCGCCCCTCCTACTTGATGACGACCAACTATCACGTTGTCGCCGAGATCGATCCCGCCGAGGGCGCTCAGCAGGTGAGGCTGGATCTCGAAATCGACGGGGGCTCGCTCGTTGTTGGCCGCGTTACGGATCCAGCTGGTAAACCAGTAGCTGGCTACCGCTATGCGGGCCGTCAGGCGCGGATGATTGGGTCGTGGCGCCCGGCGAAAGAAGACCGATTCGAATTGCTCGGATACGATCGCGAGAAGCCGCGCCATTTCTACTTTGTCCATCAAGAACGTCAGCTGGCAGGGCATGCGGTAATCGAGAGCGATCTTCCTGCCGACCTTGTCGTCCAACTCCAACCCGCTGGGAGAGTGACTGGGCGTCTTGTTGACCAAGATGGCGTTCCGCTGCCCGATTGCCAGTTGGTTCCATATCATCCGCCAATCGCGACTCCCTCTCTCCTAGACAACGTACATCAGGCGGCGCCGCTGCCGCACAACACCCCTCATTCATTGAGCGCACAGCACGAGACCGATGCCGAGGGTCGGTTCGAGATTGCTGGCCTCGCTCCGGGCGTCGAGTACCAACTGCGGGCGTTCGATCGTAACAGCATGATGGCCAAACGCCGCCGAGCGCCGAAGTTCTCCGGTCCGCTGGACACGGTAATCAAGGTTGAACCCGGAGAATCGAAAGACCTGGGCGACGTGAGGTTGTTAGACGAGAAAGAGTTCGCCAAACGTGCAGAGGCGGGCAAGTGATGAGAAAGCCGCCAAAGGATCGGTTGCACTACCCAATCCACAGCACGAGTGGTTCTTGCTTCTCGACCATCAAGGCTTTAGCGAGCCATGCACCAGCAGAATGGGTAAGTGAGGTTCCAGGATGCTGAATCCGCAAACGAGCATCTGGGCGCCGTACCGGCCGAGCGAATCTGCGCCTTGGAACCTGAAACGCGTGGTGCACCTCCACCGCCGCGCGGCCTTCGCCGCGCCATGGGATGTGTTGCAGCGAGATCTAGTGGACGGGCCCCGAGCGGCGGTCGATCGCTTACTGAAAGGCGACGAATCTCCCGCCTTCGAGTCGATGGCACAAACCATCGGCGAGGCCGCCATGGTTTCGGGCAGCCCGGGGCGGCTCAAGGCGTGGTGGGTCTATCGCATGCTGATGTCACCCGACCCGCTGGGCGAGCGGCTCACGCTGATGTGGCACAACCACTTCGCCACCAGCAACCGCAAGGTGCAAGACCTCGTGCTGATGCGTGAGCAAAACGATCTGCTCCGCAAGCAAGCACGGGCGCCGTTTGGCGAGCTCCTCACCGCCGTGGTGAAGCACCCCGCGATGCTCGCCTGGCTCGACGCCGATTCGAATCGCAAGGGCCATCCCAATGAGAATCTTGCCCGCGAGCTATTGGAACTGTTCACGCTCGGCGTGGGCAATTACTCCGAAACGGACGTGAAGGGGGCGGCGCGTGCGTTGACCGGCTGGACCATCGTGGGAGGTCGGTTCGCCTATCGCGAAGCCAGGCACGACATTGGCGAGATTGACCTGTTTGGCACGCAGGGCCCGCTCACCGGCGACGGTCTCCTTGAACAACTTCTCAATCATCCCGGAACTTCCAAGCGGCTCGCGTGGCGTATCTGCCAGACATTCCTGGGCGAGGATGTCGTCACCAGAGCGGCATTGGACGAACTCGCTGACGGGCTTGCCGAACGCGAATTGAACATTGGTTGGGCGGTCGAGACCGTGCTGCGATCGCGACTTTTCTTTTCGATCGAGAATATGCGGTCGCGTGTGTTGGGGCCAACCGAGTATGTCGTCGGCGTGCTGCGGGCCCTTGAACTCCGTGAACCGCCGCCGAGCACACTGGTGCTGGCCGAGTGGGCGTCGCGGATGGGGCAGGACCTGTTTTATCCACCAAACGTCGGGGGCTGGAACGAAGGAAGAGCGTGGCTCGCCACGCGGACAGTCGTCGCCCGGGCCAACTTTGCCGACGCACTCGTTTCTGGCCGGCTCTGGCGACCGGCTCGCGAACCAGAACCTGACGCCCTGGTCCACAGACACAGCCAGTTAGACAAACTCGCAGAACACGTCAACTGGCTCGCCAAGTTGTTATGGGGCGAGTGCCCGGAAGAGGCGACTGCACCGATTGTCAAAGCTGCCAGATCAGCAGAAGCGCCGCTGCCGAAGGCTCTGGCCTTACTGCTGACGCGCCCGGAACATTCTCTAGCCTGAACAATTAAAGGGTTTGCGATGCTCTCTCGCCGCCGATTCTTGCGGACAAGTTCGGTCGTCTCGCTTTCGCCCCTATTGCCGTCTGTCTTCACCAAGACAGCCTACGCAGCGGGCAACGAGAGTGACGCCAAAACGCTCGTAGTCATCCAGCTCGATGGTGGCAACGACGGCCTGAACACCGTCGTCCCGTTCGGCGACGACGAATACGCCCGTGCCCGGAATAAACTCCGCCTTCCAGCCGATAAGCTGCACAAGCTCGACGACTACGTCGGCTTGCACCCAAGCATGCGGGCCGCCAAAGAACTCTTTGACGACGGTCGACTTTCGATCGTGCAGGGAGTGGGCTACCCCAACCCTGACCGCTCGCACTTCCGCAGCATGAAGATCTGGCAAACCGCCAGTTTTGAGAACGCCGACCACGACGGCTACGGATGGCTGGGCCGCGCACTCGACGCGAAGCCCAAAGTAAGCAGCCCAGCAGTGGCGCCAGGCGCGATCTATGTGGGTGACCAAGAAACGCCGGTGGCGTTATGGGGGCGTCGATCTCAAGCAACGGCTCTGTCACGAGAGGAGGACCTCCGCCTGTTGCTAAACCCCGCGTTTCACAGCGAACCGTCGTCAGCGCAAGATGACTCACTCAACGATTTTGTCTCGCGGCAGACGCTCTCAGCGGTAGCTGCTTCCGAAGAATTCAATCGGCAACAAAAGCAGACCGCGGGATCAGTCAGTAGCTACCCCAACACAGGGCTTGGGAGACGGCTCAGACTCATCTCGCAAGTGCTGAAAGGAAAATCGCAAGCACGGGTCTACTACACCGCGCAGTCGGGATACGACACGCACCAGGCACAGCTCTACACGCACTCGCGTTTGCTGCAAGAGTTCTCCGACGCGGTCAAGGCGTTTCTGGACGACATCAAGTCCGCAAAGCTCGACGACCGCGTGGTGGTTCTCGCCTTCAGCGAATTCGGACGGCGAGTCAAAGAGAATAACTCTCTCGGAACAGACCACGGCACAGCCGGCCCCGTCTTCTTGGCGGGCGCCCCCGTTGCAGGCGGCCTCTTAGGAACGGCGCCTGATTTAGCAAACCTTGATGACGGCGACCTCAGAACGCAGGTCGATTTCAGGCGGATCTATTCCACGCTCCTATCGGACTGGCTCGACATCGATGCCGCGAGCGTGCTAGCCGGCACGCATAAAAAACTGCCGCTGCTATGCCGAGGTTAAACGGATCTTGATCATGATTCGTCCATGCAGGGCACAGTGACCTAACACGTACTCTGAGGCTGCTCGGCAGGAGGCGCCTCTTAAATTTCGTCCGCGTGTGATGCCCCGACAACGCGAGCAGTTTTCGTAGGTTTGCCAACGGAAAGATGGTATTAGAGCGGTTTGCTCATAGGTGTAGACGCTCGGCTCGCGATCGGCGTCATGGCTTCGTCAGCCTGCATCGACAATGCACCGCATTGCCTGCTTCGGCTTCCTCGCCACGCCACCAATCGCTTCCCCGCTCGTCCACACCAATTCGAAAACCGCTCTAAGATTCCGCAGACATGGCCCCAGCATGGAAGTGGTAACTTAAAAAAATACGCTCTCTATCTCGGGGTCGGCAGAAGTCGTCGCACAATGCTAGTCAGCGGCGCCGCTGCTGGCATCGGCGGCCGGCTACCGCGGCGAACAGGGCGATGGCCAGGCCGATCGCAGCCGGTTCCGGCACACCCACAGCGGCTGTCTCGAGGGTCTCGCCGAACTGGGAGACCCAGAAGTCGTAGTCTTCTTGATCGACAACACCGGGAGTGAGGGCCGCGGGGTTTTCGTTGGCGAGAGTGGCGTTCATACCTAATTGGTCACGCCAAACGGTGAAGTCGGCGGCGTCGACCACGCCGTTGGTGTTGTAGTCGCCGGGCAGGCTAACCGAGACAACCTCGATCAGGCCCTTGGCGACCACCCCATCCGACGTTCGGCGGTACTCGAAGGTCAACGATTCGGTGTCTCCGCCCGGCTTGAATGCGAGACCGAGGCTCTCGGTACGCCCCTCGTCGAACAGCGAGGACCCTAGCAGGAACGCCTCGCTCAGCGCGCTGTCGCTGGCGCCGCCCGCCTCATCCCAAGTCTCACCGATTCCATTGCCGACGGTCGAGTCGCCGTCGAGACCGTCGACCGCGTCGAGACCCTGGTTGCTGAAGCTGCTCCATTCGGCGTAATTGAGATCGTCGGTAGAGCTCACGATGCGGTAGGAGTCGAACTGGAAATCGGTAGGCGAATCATTGAAGATCTCGACGGCGCCGGTGGCGGTATTCACGCGGAGCTTCAGCGCGTCGAAATCCGAGTAGCGGACATCGTCGAACGAGTTGAACGCCGAGAAGCCAGTGCCAACCGTGGGGTCACCCGTGAAAGAGAACGAAGAGATCACGGCGTTGGGGTCGGTATCGAGCACGCCGAAGAAGCCGTTGACAGTCGAATCAAACGACCCAACGATCTGGCCGTTCGTCCCCTCGAAGCTGAGGAACGCGCCATCGCCGGCCGAGTCGTAGTTGTTGTACTCGAAGGCGAAGGCCTCGACGCCAGGCGGCAAAGAAACGGTGACCGTCTCCTGGGCATTGGCGCCGTGGCCGGCATCGAGGAACCGCATGTTGACCACCACGTCGCCGTTGATGTCGGCGCCCGAACTCACATAGGGGGAAACATCGACGACGGCGTTGTCGCCAAAGTTGGCGTTGGCCGACAGACCGAGAAAGCCGTTCGGGCTGGTGGTCGCGTTCCCGGCGAGGCCGAAGTAGTCATCGACGGTGGCGCCCTCGAAGTCTTCGAGAAAGGTCACATCGGCGACAGCCGCTTGCCAGGAAGCCAGGTCGGTAAAGGTTTGAACCTCGGCACGCGCGGTTTGCTCCATCATGGCTATCCACGCCAAGGCAAACGAGACGGCGAGTCTGGCGCAAGTAATTGCTGCAGCCCACGGATCGGCCGAGGGAACGGCGCCCGCTTCGTGATGCTCATTGAGGTGCGTCATGAGTTTATCCTTACTAAGTACTAGACTACGCTGTGCGTGGGATGGTTGAGGGGAACCAATAGGTCAGGGTCTCATGACAAGCGTGAGCGGCGTCTGAGCAGCGCCGGTGCGGAGAGGGCTAACGCCAAGATCGTGGCGGACCCCGGCTCGGGGACTCCGGCTACCATCTGGGCGAACGACCCGGCGCCGTTGGCCGCCTCGAACGCCTCTTTGAACAGGGTGAAGTCGACGAAGCTGTTGACCCCGCCGTAGTTCAAGTCGCCGAGCTGATAAGCCTGGGCGGGTGAGAACGCGGAGAGGTCTGCCTCGTACCCAGCGATGAAAGCGGTCCAATCGTCGGCGGTGATCTCACCGTCGAAGTTGAGATCGCCCACCTCGAACCGCTCTCCGCCGTTGCCGACGAATTCGACGGTCGCGTTACGAACGACGCCGCCTGCGAACATCAGCTGCGCCCGAAGGTCTTCGATGGGGCTCTTGATCCATGAGCCGCCCGTGTCGCTGAGCACGACCTCTTGGCCGAGACCCAAGGCCCCGCCATCGCCGCTCACCAAGGACTCGCTCAGCTCAGAGGTTGTTGCCTCGTCGATCGACCAGGGATCGTCGGCGTCGACCGTCCCATCTCCCGGGCCTGCGGCGGCGTCGTAGTTGCCGGCGATCGGCATCCAGCCTTCGGTGTCGAGCGCCCCGATCGAGGAGGTCAGCGAGTACGATTCCAAGCCGGTGAGCTCTTCGCCGGTGGTGTTAATCAGCTTCACGACGCCCGTGTCGCGGTCCACTTCGAGCGTGACCAGGTCGGTGAGCGGGTTCGAGTCCGTTAGAGCGATGCGATCGATCGCAAAGAATTCCTCGAGGTCGCTGCCGAAGTTGTTGTTGGCGACGAACCGGATCGAGTTGCCGTCACGACTCGGGGCCACCTGTCCAGAGCCAAGTGACTGCGAGGGGCCCGAACCGTTCTTGTAGAACACCTCGTAGGTGTCGGTCGTTTTGTCGAGCTCAAGCACCATGGTGAAGGGCTGGGACTGCACCGTTTCGAGTTGCGCCACGTTGCCGAGGCTCGTCGAGCCGCCGCCCAGCGCGCTGCCCTCCAACTGGATCCCCTCGGTGGCGATATCGCGTGTGATTTGCATCTGGGCGGTGACCGCCGCGCCGTCGACGCCCGTGTCGTCGTTGAGGAATCCGAAGCGGATCTGCTCGGGGTTGGCGGTCTCACCCGAGACGTCGGGGCCGCGGAAGTCCCAGCCGGCCATCTCGACGACGATATAGCGAGGCGCGCCCGTCGTCGCGGTGATGTTGTCGATCTGCAAGTAGCTAGGAGCGAAAACGTCGCTGTACTTGTAGACCGTGAAGGAGTCATCCAGCACAAAAGAGTCGGTCAGCAGGTTGATGTCGGTCGACCATTGGTTCCCGGAGTTCGTCGAATTCTCGGCGTCTCCGAGCTCGGTGAAGTCCGAGTCATTGAACTCGAAAGACTCGAAGTCGATCGCCGCCGCAACGGCCCCGGGCAGCACGAGCGCCAGGGCGGTCAGCAGCGTTGCCGACGTTGATTTCCAGTGGGTCATGGGTGGCTTCCCGGTGGGTCGTCAGTTTGTGCGGACGCCGCAGCGGACGTATCCCGCAAGCATTAATACCATCGCCGTTGCTAAACCGAGCCCAGCGGGCTCGGGCGCAAGCAGCGCAGCAAACTCGGCCGCACCGTGGGCCGACGTGAACGCGTCTTTGAAGAGTCCGAAATCGTAGATGTCGTTCAGGCCGTCGCCGTTGAGGTCGCCCGCCAGAAACGCCTCCTCGGCCGAGAGCCCGCTCAGATCGGTCTCCGCGCCGGCGACCAGCAACAGCCAGTCGTCGGTATCGACGAAGCCGTCAGAGTTCAGGTCGCCGGCGATCGGCAAGCCGATCTGGATGTCGTAGAAACCGAGGCTCCCGTAATCGGAGTACCGTCCGGGATTGTCCACCCCGTCGACGAAGAAGGTGTAGTCGCCGGCGGTGAGAAAGAGGTCGTAGTTGATGTTGGGGGTGACGCTAGGATCGAGCTCAACGACGACCTCCCCCAAACTGTCGTAGATCACCACCCCGACGTCGATGTTGGGGTCTTGGGCGAAGCCATTGACATCGAAAGAGACCTCGCCGGTCGTGGTGGTGAACCTGAAGTAGTCGCGGTCGTACCGCTCCTCGATGATCCCCCACTCCGAGATTTCCCCGTCGATCGACTCCAGCAAGTGGGGGTCCGCTAGGCTGTTTAGGTAGTCGTCTTCGCGGAAGCCGAAGCCCTTGCTGGTGATGAAGCTGTAGTCGTCGAACGTATTGCTCGAGCCGGCGTAGTCGCCGTTGCTCCACTGAGTGATTGAGGCGTCGAAAGGCGCACCCATGAGCGGGCCCCAACTCGTCCGGCCGTAGCCCCCCGTGCCGGGATGGTACTCTTGGTCGTAATAGCTGTCGTGCGCCAGGCCGAAGGTGTGGCCCACCTCGTGGCTGGCGGTCAGGCCCCCCTTGCGGGCGCCCTTGTTGAACGTGAAGACCGGGTTGTCCGCAGCGTCGTCGAAACGCGAAGAGCCCGAGTCGCCGCCGATACCGACCCCGAATCCAGCGGTCGCTTGCGTCATCACCACCCGCATGCCCCAGTGGGTGTCGCCATCGCCCAACTTCCTCAATGCAGTCGCACCAGGATCGGCAGTGGTCACGTTGACGTTGAACGGGATGTAGTCCTCGGCCACGTTCTGAAAGATCTGCTGGATCTCGATCAGCTCCTCGTCGCTGAACGACCCCGAGTCACCATCGAGGTCGTAGGCCGGGAACACAATGTTGTGCCCCCACGAATTGCCGACGCTGTGGAAGCCCGTGAAGTCGAGGTAGATGGTCTTCGTCGCGTTGGGATTGCTCGACAAGCTGAAGGTGCTCTCAAGCCCGTACGGAGCCTCGGCGAACTCGTCGCCAAAGGTGAACGAGCCGTCGACGTAGGCGGGGTACTTCGCCCCCAATGCCGGCGCCGCCAACAGCAGCGTGAACGCCAACGCCGTCAGAATGCTAGGCGACTGGAGTCGGACCGTCCTGGGCGTGTCAATCATTCCAGTGTCCACGAGCATTGCTTCAATCAACGCAGCTAAAAGTGGTGGTCATCGAGCGGAAGCGGGACGCCTTGCAGTTCGTACCGCCTAGCCTCATGTCAGCTTCCGGCGTCTTAGCGACGACGGCCTGAAGCGTGCCGTGGGCCATCGGCTTGGATGCGCCAGACATGAAGGGAGAGACCGTTAGGAAGGACTGCGTAGTAAAGGCAAGGTTTGGAATTGACAGCGAAACTAAGCGCCTGCCGAGCAAGGTGCTCTGCATGACAAACGAAAGGGCGCCAGGGATCAGAACCGCCCGCCCTGAGCAGCCGGGACTGAATCTGGGAGTTTCCCCCCTACTCTTCGCCCACAAAGCCAACCGGTCGCTGCTCTGATTCACGAACGATCTAAAGTGACCCAACTCGATCCAGATTAACCAACGAGCGAGGTATTGACAAACCATAATATTATGGTCACACTGTGTTATGCCGTCTTGGCGGCATTCCCGAGTCTTTTCTCGGGTTTCTGATAAGGAATGAAGTCAGGATCAATAGTAAGAAAACGTGTCCCTCTCTCTGCCATCTTGAGTCTGTACGACCCTTCGACGGCAGCTCAGCAAGTTCTGCTCTGTGGTTGATAGGTCGTACGCGTGGCCTCTCAGCACGGCGGGTGCGAGGATCGATAAGGATTTTGCTGAGTACTCGGCGCGTGTTGAGTTCCGGCGACCTATTAGCGAGCGACGAGGCGTCAGCAGGTTTGGCGGCTGAGGTTTGGCTCTTTCATGCTCGTTCACGCGTCTACAACCTTCGTATCGACTCAAGCATCTGAAGCCCCCGGAAGGTCTTTCATGCGAGTACCTCACGCCAATCGGAACGCGTTCACGCTTGTCGAACTATTGGTCGTTATCGCGATCATCGGGATCCTCGTCGCATTGCTTTTGCCGGCCGTTCAGTCGGCGCGTGAGGCCGCTCGCCGGGCGCAGTGCACGAGCAATCTCAAGAACATCGCGTTGGCGGCCCACAACTACGCCAGCGCCAACAATGCCCTGCCGCCGGCCGATGTTCGCGAATACATTCTCGATGGCAGCGGCAACAAGAGCGACGTCAATACGCTCTACAGCTGGGTGACGGTGCTGCTCCCGTACATTGAAGAGGCCAACACTCACGCGGCCACCGACTGGAGCATCCGCTTCGAAGACCGACTCAACGCCGGTGTGACCAGCCACCACATCCCGTTTGCGATCTTCACTTGCCCCACCGAAGTGAGCCCGCCCTCGGTAGTAGGCGTGGTCAATGACTTTTACGGCGCCCGTGGCAACTATGTCGCCAACGCCGGAACAGGCTTCTATTGGGCCGAGGACGTGTCCCCTAACGAGGCGATCGCCGGTTGGGAGAATCAGATCAACAGCGATCCGAACGCGAATCCTCAGGCGATCCGGCCGCAAGAGAACGCGGTTCACATGACCTCGCTCGGCTCGTTCGTGGTCACCGCCGACCAGATCCAGAGTCTTGGCTCGACGCCTCGCGGCCCTTTCCGCGGGCGTCGGTTCGCCGAGTTCACCGACGGCACGAGCAAGACCGCCGCGATCTGTGAGCTGCGTCTTGTCGAAGGCCAAGACACCCGTGGAGCGATGCACTTCGGCCCCGCTTCGCTCTACATGCACGATTGGCCGCCGAATATGGCGTTCAATGAACGCAACCCGTTCACTCCGGTCTTGAAGATCGAAGACTGGACCCGCTGGTGCGACCGCACCGTGGCCGACAGCATCTCTCCCTGCAGGGCCTCGAACTCGGGTTGGGTTGGCTTCTGGCATCAGATGGCGCGGAGCTATCACCCCGGTGGGGTCGTCTTGGCGTTGGCGGATGGCTCTGCCCGATTCACCCCCGACAGCATCGAGCCTGAAATCTGGCGTGCGCTAGGATCGCCTGATGGCGAAGAAGTCGTCAGCTTCTGATTCTCGACAGATCGGCCGACCTGCAACGCCATCACAAATGCGGCGCTCTCCCCATAGCAACGCCCATGCAATCCTGCGCACCACCTCGCTTTGGCTTGGCTCTACTGAGTCTTGCTGCTGTCGTGTGCTTGGTAGGCTGCGGCAGCCGTGATTCGGGCTGCCTTGTAGGCGGGAGCGTCACGTACGATGGAGAGCCGATCGCCCGGGGCAGTATCGGATTCGCTCCCACGAACTCCGAGGTGGGTCGCCCCGCCGCCGGAGAGATCGTTGATGGCCGTTACGAGATCCCACGCAGCGAGGGCCCCTTCACCGGTGAATACCGTGTGATGATTTACGCCGAGAGGCCGTCGGGCCGCACGATGCAGGCCGACGAGAGTGGGTCGGAGACCCTCGAATTACTCGAGCAGTACCTGCCCTCCACGTACAACGACCGTACGACGCTTGAAGCCTGGATCGATGGGGACCGGCTTGACTTGGATTTCCCTCTCGAGAAGCCCAGGGCCGGCGGCCGCAGGAAACGTTGACACTGCGGTGGCTCAGAGACTCAAGTCCCACGCGCCGGGCGTACCAAACGAAAACCAACGTTCGGCAAGGGTCTGTCAGGGCTCACCCCCAAGCGGAAAGAGGGAGTGGCGGTTTGACGCTCGGTGTCCCAGCCGCCACCGCGTATGACCTTCATCGTGCCTCCGGCGGGTCCGGTCGGATTGACCTGCGTGTCGGCCGTGTCTTCGTAGTCGCCGTGCCAGTCAAGTGTCCACTCCCAGACATTGCCCGACATGTCGTAGCACCCCGCCGGTGAGCGGCTTTCGGAGTGAAAGCCAACCGGTGTGGTCGACGGGGCGACGTAGTCTTCGGAAGGACCGCCGCTGTTCATCAGCGTCGCCGCAACTGTGGGGCTGAAGCGAGCCTGCGAAAGCCCGGTGCGAAGCACACGCTCGGTTTCGGCATCCCAGCCGGCGGCCCTTTCCCATTGGGCCTCAGTGGGGAGCGAGGCGCCTTGAGCCTCGGCCATCGCTGTGGCGCCACGCCAAGTGACACAGTTAACCGGGTGATGCTCGCGTCCCTCGCTCCATACAACGCGGTCGTTCTTGCGTGCAAGCATAGCCAACGGCCTCTCGGGACTGAGCACACACCAGGTCTGGCCGGTTGACGCCTCGTGGACCTCGGCGCCGGACAATTCGGCCCGTCCGGCCGCGAGCTCTTCGTTGAGAAACCGGGCGTATTCGCCGCAAGTGACCTCGGTGACGCCGATCTTGTAACCCTCCAAATGGACCCAATGCTGCGGGTGCTCGACGCTCCACCCCTCCTCACGCGGCGCCCCCATCAAAAAGTCTCCCGCGGGCACACGCACCCACTGCCCCGAGGCAACGCCGCCCGTCGCCGGAGGCACGTCGCTCTGACGTGCGAGGCTCGCCGGCACGAGTTCGTCACGTAGCTGTTTCACAAAGTTCGATAGCACCCGCGCAGTGCGAGGGCGCTGCGATGCTTCGAGCCGCACCGAGTTGGGTGATTCGATATGGATCGCGCGACGAGCGACATCGCTAGCCAGCACGCCGTACACCCGCGCTCCCAGCCCCGAATAGAAAAAGTCAGCCGGGTATCCGTTGAAGTCATACCGGCGGTCCTCGGGCAGGTTGCCCCAATGGCTCGGCGGCGCTTCGTCGCCATATTCTTCCGCCACACAGCGGTCGAAGGCCGACTTGAGAACGCGGACCTCCTCAAGACTAAAGCCGCGGGCCATGCACTCGAACACGTTTCGGTAGAGTTTCTTGCCGTTCTCGTCGGTGACCGACAGGTCGTGGCCGTGGAAGTCGAGATACAGGTCCAGCGGCGGCGCCCCCTGAGCGACTTCGGGCCGCGCACCAACCGCGAGTGCCTTGGTCTTGAACTCGGAGAAAATCGCCACGGCTTCCGCCGTCCAATCGCGGTAAGGCAAGATCCCGTAGGCCTGCGGGCGCGGGCGGCGTTGGAGCGGACGATTGACGTCGATCCAGCGTCCCAGGTAGCTGATACGCGAGCCATACGCACAGACCGAAGAGACCCCGCACTGACGGGTTGTCTCGGCAACGATCTCGCCGGTGAACATATCACAGTCGCCGTGCGGCGCCCCCACGACAAAGCCGGGCCACCGGCTCCCGTCACCCGGTTGAGACTCGATCCGGATCGGCTTGTCGACCGGCTCGAGCCGTCCCTCCCCGGGCGCGAGCAGCCGGAGCGTGACGGCAGCGTCTCCCGGCTCTACGCCCAGGCGGTCTCGCAACGCCTTCTTCATTGAGACCGTATCGACCGGACGGCCGATCGGATAAAGGAGCACCTCGGCACGGTTCTCACCCGCAGAGAGTTCGGCGGCGCCACCGCCTTCGGCGGAAAGGCTCTCCAGCACCTCGGGCGACACCAGCGCCGCGTCGCCGAGTTGCAGGGTGTTCAGCGGCGCCATTTCGACACGCGAGAACCGCCAGTGCTCCTCGGCCTGGGTGGACGACCCGAGCAAGGCGACGGCAAAACCGATCGTGCGGAGCGCGGAGTGAACCTGCATGATGCTTTGGAAGTTGTGCGACAAGGTGGTTGCCGATCCGGTAGGTCGTGGTGGTGGCTAACTCATCCGCTAGCCGATTGAATCATCCTGGCGTTCCGCGTGAGGCTCGGCGGCGAGGCAGGCCGACATCGCAGTGCGAGCTTGGTCAAGACAGTCCCAAGCCTCTTCGACAGCCCCGTCCGCGGAGGCGCTCAAGGCGCGATTGAGGAGTCTCTCGACCGTGGCGAATCGAGTCATCAGCCCAGCGAATGCTCCGACACCAAAGACGTCGAGCATCTCCTGTCGGTGGGAGAGGAACGCGAGGATCGGCGGCCGTGTGGCATCGCCGAGCTGTTGATGAAAGCGTGGCATATCGTCATGGCGTTCGCCGTCGGCAACTGAACCGATCGCAAGGGCGAGCGTCTCCAGAGCGTCGAGCGAGCGATTGGGACCGGCGTCGTTCATGGTTAACCGGGCGGCGTCGCGGCCGCCGACGCGCCGCACAACAGCTCCCACGGCGATCGCCAGCAGAGAGGCCCAGTAGACCGCGACGAGTTGCGGCGATTTCTCGATCGGGCCCGCCGCGGCGATCAGCGCCGTTACGGCCCCCACCGCCATCAATGTGATCGCAATCACCTGGGCTTTCATCGCAACGCCCCCAGCACCGTGAGCGACGCGAATAGCAGCGTGGTCAGGCCGTCGCCTACGATCAGTCCAACCGCCAGCGGCGTGCCGGTCGACTCGCACCAGTCGGCGCCACGCAGCAGCGCGAGCAACTCGCGGGCGATGGCGCCGAGGCCGTAGGGCAGCACGATGCTGATCCCGAGGTACATCGAGATGCCGACGATCACCCCCAGGCCGGGCAAGCCGCTCAGCGACAGCACAGCGCCGACGAGCGCCCCGGCCCCGTAGCGGGTCCAGTCGATGCTGCCGCCTTGCACTTGCTCGATCACGGCACGGAGGGCATCGGCCTGGGGGACAGCGATCGCGGTGCCGGGCCCGAAGCCGTTGGCGCCGTTGGGGCCGGATTGCCACAGCAGCGCTATGACCGACAGGGCGATGATCGGGCCGAGGCCGCAGCAGGCCAACTGCACGAACTGCTGCCTCGCCGGCCGGCTGCCCACTAGTTGCCCGGTCTTGAGGTCTTGCATCATGTCCGCGCTGAGCGAGCACGCCACACTGACCGCGGCGCCCAACATCACGGTCGGCGCCACCGCCCCGCCGGTCAGGTACATCAGGATCACCACGGCCAGCAGCGCCATGCCGGACAGTGGGGTCCAGTCGGTCATCCCCGTCGCCTGCGCGATGACGATCGAAGAAAACCAGACCCACAACGAGCCAACGACCGCCACCAACAGACCACGGACGATTGAGCCTACGGGATCGGTTTCAAAGCCTAAGCCGGCAACGGTGATCGTGAACAGCGTAACGACCGCCAGCGCGACCGAGGCGTACAGCACGCCAATCGGCATCTCGTCTCTTCCCGCCGATGGCGTGGAGCCGGCGTTTCGCTGCGAGGCGGCGCGGAGCGTCGTCAAGGCGGCGCGGATCGCGGGCGCCATCAGGAAGACTCCCGAGAGGGCGCCGCCGAGCAACATACCGATCCCCAACGGACGGGTGAGGGCCGAGTGGATGGCCCCGCCGACCGCCTGCGGGTCGTACTCGCCGCCGGCGGGACCCCAGCCCCACGCAACGACCAGGGGCGTGATCACCCAGTAGGAGACGACGCTCCCGGCCAGCACGAACAGGCCGTTGCGGCCCGCGATAAAACCGATCCCTAGGGCGAACATCGACAACGACGCCGACGCCTGCACGTAGGGCGGCAGCCCGAGCCATTGGCCCAAGTCGATCGACTTGGGCAGCGAGGTTTCGATGCCCTCAAAGCGGTCGGTGTTTTTCAAGAAGAAGAACAGGGCGGAGACCGTTGCGCCGACGAGCAACAGTCGGCTCTTGCCGAGCCCCTCGGCGGGAGAACGCAGGATCGCCGCGACGGCGGTCCCGCTCGGAAAGAGCAGCCGCTCGACCTCGATCATCTGCTTGCGGATCGGGATCACGAACCCAACGCCCAGCAACGCCCCGGCCACCGAAGCCCCGGCCGCTTGCCAGAAGTCGAATTGCGTGTCGGGCAACAGGAACAGGACCGGCACGGTGAACACGACACCGCCGGCCGTCGTGTTGAGGCTCGAGGCGATCGTTTGGACAATGTTGTTCTCGACAATCGTGCCGCGGCGGAGCATGCCACGGAGCACTCCCCAGCCGAGGATCGCCGCTACCGTCGAGCCGCTGGTCGAGAAGCCGAGCGTCATGCCGGCGTAGGTGAAGGTAGCGGTCATGCCGACGCCGATTAGCAATCCCGTCACGACCGCGGCGAGGGTCACCTCTCGGTAAGGCGCCGCCGGGATGCGGGGGGCTGCGGTCGTGGGCGTGGTGGGGGGCATGGCGGCTGGTTGGCGAAAGAGGCTCGGCTTCAGTCGAGTCCCGTCGTGATCTCGGCGGGTTGCCCTACCGGCCCTCGTAGCGAGGGAGGTGGCCCCAAATCGGCTTCGTCGGTCCGCAGCCGCCGTTGTGAATCCGTGTGCGTGCTGTCTTCCTGCACACACTCCCTCAGCGTGTCGTACAGCGGCCGCAATGCCGCCACCTCGAGCCATTCCTCGTCCGCGTGGGCGCCGTCGCCCGGCGTGCGCAGGATCAGGATCGGGATACCGAGCCCGACGAACCACTTCGCGTCGGAAGAGCCGTTGTCGGCGCGAATGTCGATCGGACGCCCGAGGCGACGTTGCCAAATCTCACGGAGCCGCCGCAGCTCTACGCTCTCCGGCGACAGAAAAACCCGCTCGCCGTCGACGACGCCGGAAACCTTCAACGGGTGGAACGCCTGCCGGGCAATTTCGATGACGTCCGCGCCTGCTTGCTCGCCGGCCCAGTAGAGCCGCACCGAGGCCCGGGCCCGGCACGGGGGGGAGATGCCATTGGGCTCGGTCTCGATGGATAGGACACAGGCGGTCGACCCCCAGTTGTCGTTCTCCTGCAACTGACGCTGCTCGGGGCAGAGCTTTGGCAGTCCAGCCGCGAGGCTGTTGGCGAGCAACTCCGCGGCGCTAAAGCCATTCCACGGGGCGTTGCGTGCGCCGGGGATGGTCTCCGCTTCGAGCTCGAGCTGGACGATGCCCTTTTGGGCAAAGGTAACCGCGTCGCCATAGCCGCCGTCGCCGTTGATCAGCTGCTGGGGCCGCCACCCCTGCTCGACGAGAGCCTTGGCGCCATGGCGGCCGCCGATCTCCTCGTCGGTGTTGACCATCAGCCCCACGTCGGGCGGATTCGGTAATCGCGACAAGTCGCGCACCACGTGCATCGCCACGGCGACAAAGCCCTTCATGTCGACCGCCCCTCGGCCGTACAAGCGACCGTCCGCCACGTGTGGCTCAAACTGCTCGGGGGCGCCGGGCACCACGTCGGCGTGTCCGTGCAGGAGCCAACGGGGGGTTCGCGTCGGCTTGGTCGTGACGACGATCGACGGGTAACCGGAGTGCTCGGTTTGGCTAATCTCTACCGGCGCGTCTTGGAAGAACTCACGGATGCGACGCACCACCTCATGCAGCGAACGCTGATCGCCATCGATCGAAGGGACTTCGATTAACGAGGCGCACGTATCGACAAGCTCCTGATCGGATGGGTCCATGGGTCGCTGAGAGGCTCGTCGATTGCCGGCGGAAGCGCCGCGGGGGGGAGGAAGGGGTTGCTCGCGGCGTGGCGGCTAACGTTTATGAAGAGGGGTTCCATCGCGGCTTGCGATGGGGCGGCCTCAGTCGGGCGACTGACTAGCGGGCTGCGGGGATGAGTCGTCGAAAGCTCCGGCGCGCTGGAGAGTCTGCTCGAGAAACTGGATCACCTCGGACCGCTCGACGATCGACTCGGGGTGCTTCTGGCACTCGGAGACTTGTCGCATGAAGTGGTCCAATAAGTTCTGATGACTTTGACGCATGAACACCTGGCCGAGGTCGAAAACGATGATCTCTCGGTTGAGGATCTCGTAGTTCACGACGAACAGTTGGCGGGGAATCAGCACGACCTCGAACCCCAGCAAGTCCTCGCGTAGGCGACTAATAATCGTCTCGATGAACTCTTTGATCGGTTCGGCGTCGAGTCGGTCCCAGGGGGGCCTTCGCAAGACGAAGTCCTCGACCTCGCTCTGCACCACGACCTCGACCCGTCGGCGTTCGTGCTCGTCGATCACCCGACGGCGGTGGACGAACGCCTCCATCGCTACGTCGGCTTGCTCCTGCGGGAGTTCGTAGATCCTCTTAAGCACCTGCTCTCGAAGGCTGAGCGGCTGGTGCACGATCGAGAAACCACGCGAAAGACTGAGCCGTTCGCCGCTCCCCTGGCTGAGCCAGAACTCCTCAAGATCGGCGTAACTGCGGCTCTCGTGGCCGATTTGAGGCCGCAGGTAAAACGAGTCGCTCTCGATGTCGAGCAACCAGTCAATCGAGAGGTTCAGCACACTGCAGAGCTGTCGAAGTTTCTCGAGCGAAGGCAGCTGGTGTCCGTTGAGAATCGAATAGACCGTACTGACGCCGATCCCTGATTTGACCGCCAGCCATTTGGGAGTTTCACCGGTTTGATAGAGCGCGGCGCGTATCTTGCGGCCGAGCGCCTCGGCGTCGACAGCAATCTTGGGAGGGTCAGCCATGGCATGGGAGGTTCGCGGTGTACGGGGCCTGCGGTCCCACTCAGTCGAGCTGCGGTTAGACAGCGCTCCGCTCTTTCGGGACGAATCATTCGGCCTTTTGGAGACGTTATCGTACACAACGAAGACCCTTTTCTCATCGTCGATCAAGCAACCACCGAAGGCCGCCTGCCAGCGAGGCCGAAGTCGATGTTTTTGGCCCCACCAACTGCACTCCGCCACTACGACAGGCAGCCGCCAGACACAGAGGCGTGCTTTTTAAGCCACCTCTATCTGCTCGGGCACGCGTGACGACAGCAGGCCAAGAGGCGTGTTCTAAGCCGCAAATCACAGCCATTCATGGTTATTCCATAATAATATAGTTTGACAAGAATATTATGTCAAGGATACGATTGACTCATCGAGTTTTGATACAGGCGAATTCTGGCACTTCAAACGGCGAGCCTAATGAACACCAAGAATCTTGCAGCGTCCCTGATGGCAATTCTGCTGGCTGGATCGACCAGCCACGCAGCTGTGATGACTTACACCGACTTGAACGACTGGCTCAACGCGGTCAGCGGAACCGCCTCGCTCGAGGATTTTGAAGGCGCCACGGAGGACGTTTACTTCGGCCTCGCTGGGAATGCGACTACCAGCCCGAACGGGTCTCTTGGTCTGTCGGCCAACGCCAACTTCGACGACAACGCCTCTATCGACGTTTCCCCCTATGTGAGCTCGGGCGCTGACATCAACGGCGACGTCGTGGTCAACATGCGGTTCCTCGATGGCGGCCACGGCTCCAACGCACAGGAGACGGTCACGGTGGCCCTGCCGGCTGGCGTCGTAGCCTTCGCCTTCGAGTACAATAATTACGACTCGGGCGATGACGGCGCGTTCCTCAGCTTCGAGGGGACGAATGGTCAGATCGTTGGGGCATTCGATTCGACCGTCGATGGTTTCTTCGGCGTGCTCGACACCGACCCCGGCGCCGTGATTTCCTCGTTCTCCTTCACCGGAGACCCAGCGGTTGGTACGGGCGTGTCGGCGTTCAACTCTTTTGACGATGTCCGCTACAGCGTCGTCCCCGAGCCCACGACTTCGGTTCTCTTGGGCCTGGCCGCCATCGGTCTCGGGCTGACGAAGCGTCGGCCCCGCGCCTTGGTTGCGGCCTAGTTGATTCGGTCTAGCCATAATCGAGACCGGTTTTATGGACAGAAGGGTTTGCGGATGTTTCGACCGTTGGCCAAGGGTGACCGCACGAGCTGCGTCAGAGTTTTGGGCGTCGTACTCGGCCTAGTAATCGGGGCGAGCGGTGCGGCTTGTGCGCAGTCCCCATGGCTGTACTACTCTGTGACGCGGGGTGACGCGCCGATCATTCTCACCGCGCCGCACGGCGGGACGCTCAGCTACCCGTTCAACGAGAGGTCGTGCACCGATGGCCAGGCGTGTGCGCTCGACACCAACACCCGCCAGCTCGCCCTAACGACCAGCAACGAGTTCTACGCCCTCACCGGCCTGCGGCCTTACGTCGTGATCGCCCAGGGGCACCGCCGCTTCATCGACCTCAACCGCAGTTCGGAAGAGGCTTATGACGACCAGCTGGCGGCGCCTTACTACGATTACTACCACAACGCGATCGACGGCTTTGTAGCCGACGTTAGGCAGCGGTTCGGCCGCGGCCTGCTAATGGACATCCACGGCCAATCGGCCGAGCCCGATACTATATTACGCGGCACACTTGACGGCCTTTCGGTCACGGAGATGCTCAACGCGTTAGGCGAGGACGCGCTGAACGGTCCCGGCAGCGTGATGCGTTCGTTCGACGAGCAAGGCTTTAAAGTCTACCCGGATGTCGACGTCCCCTACGCCGAGCAGGAAGAAGACCCCCACTTCAGCGGCGCGTACACAGTCGAAGCGTACGGCAGCAACAACGCTTCGGGGATCGATACGATCCAGCTCGAATTCGGCTACGATTACCGAGGCGGCGAGAGCTGGCGCGACACCGCCGCGGCGTTGGCGGTCGCGATGCAGGCCTACCACGAGACCTACTTGAGCGACCCTATCCTCCCCGGCGATTACAACGACGATGGCACGGTCGACGCCGCCGATTTCACGGCCTGGCGAGATTCTCTCGGCGGCCCAGCCGGCTCGCTTCCCAATAGCATCGTCGGCGGCCCTATCGGCATGGCGCACTATGACACCTGGGTGGCTCACTTCGGTGACACCCTGCCGCTGAACGCACCGATCCCTGAACCAATGTCGGGGATGCTATTGGTGTTGGGAGTTGCGGCGGGTCTCTTTGCTTTCAGGTCGGCTCGGTGATTGCTGCTCGGCGATCGCTGCGGGAGACGTCTCTCAAGGCCTCTTGCCGATAAGCCTCCGCCCATCCGCTTCGTAGGTTGTCTCCCAGAAGCACGCTTCGAAGGGCGGGTCGACGGACCGTGCACCCTCGACGCAAACTTTGAGATAGGGCGGGTAAGGTCGGATATCTTTGCAGACCGCCTCGGAGCCTTGGGGAGCCCGGAGCACATAACCAAGGCTTACAGAGTCGTTTTCGCCCGACCAAGGCATCCACGCGACAGGGCAAAGGTCGTAGTTTTGCTCTCGTTGTCGCAGTGCGGGCAAGTCCGAAACCTCAAGCGTTATCGCTCGACCGCAGAGGCAGTCGCTGCAAGAGCCGGTCCACAGAACGTTGAGGGCCGCGACTTCGGTCTCATCGGTGGGCTGTCCGTACCGGACGAACGCCCCTGGCGTCATCACATAGTCGAACAGTCGCCTCGCCCCCCAAGCAATCACGGGGGGGTAGCCTTCGGCAGGCACGCCCGAAAGGGTCTTCGCCGCGGACTCCGTGTTCATCAGACTGCCGTAGCCCACCAGAGTGATTGCAGAAAGCCCACGCTTCGCAAGCGAACCCTCAAGCCCTTCCCAGGGATAGGCAATCTGATGCGCAGCAACGTCTGCAAGCAACCGCGTGACACTGCTGCGCACGCCGACTCTATCTAGACGGGAGCCCCAGTCCTCGATCATGTCAGTCTCCTCCGGTCGAGCGGCGCCAGAAGTCGAGACGTCTAAAAACACGCCGGCGTTGAAGAGCATATCACACGCTCGAGGTCGTCGGACCACGGGTTTCGACCATTGTCATCTGGCGGACGCCGCCACTGGCGACCCGGGAGAAAATTTCTCTAACGGCCACTACAAAAAAGCTCAGCGGCGCCGAGTCAAAACCGCGACCGAACCCAGGACGAGGGCGAGCGTGCGGGTCGAGATGTGCGTGGGCTCAAGCATGGCGGGGGGCGGCGTTGTCTCCGTCGGTGTGCTGGCTGGCTTTGATAAACTCGAGCACCTGCTCTTTCTCAGGGATCGATGTCTGAGCGCCGACGACTGTGCAGGCGAGTGCGCCAGCGGCGCCGGCGAAACGGATCGACTGGTCGAACGGCAGCCCGTCGGCGAGCGCTACGGCGAGCCCCCCGGCAAAGGTGTCGCCTGCGGCGGTGCTGTCGACCGACTCGACCATCAGGGGGGCGTGCAACGCCCACGACTCGCTCATCGCCGACAGCGCGCCCCGCCCACCTAGAGTCGTCACCAGACGCTCGATTCCTGTCTCGGCAATCAGCAATTGGGATGCGGCGGCGATCTCTTCGAAAGTCTCAACCCGACGACCGGTCAGGGAGGCTAGCTCGGTTTCGTTGGGCGTCAGCAGGTCGACTTCCTTGAGCAGTTCACGCGGGGGCGACGGGGTCGCGGGCGCCGGGTCAAGGATCACTCGCACACCGCACTGGCGTGCGAGACGTGCGGCGTTGATCGCGGCGGCGGTAGGGGTCTCGAGTTGCAACAGCAAGACGTCACCCCACTCGTACCACGCCGTGTCGGTTGGAGCCTCGACCAAGGCGTTGGCGCCTGGGCTGACGAGGATCGAATTCTGTCCGTCATGCTCGTTGAGCAAGATGATCGCAACGCCACTCTCTCGCTCCACCCGCCGCACGCCGTCAACGTCAACGCCATGGGTCTGGAGGTTCTCGAGCATGCGCCCGCCGAACGCGTCGGTCCCCACGCATCCGACGAAACGAACCTCTCCACCGAGTCGGGCGGCGGCGACTGCGGAGTTCGCTCCCTTGCCGCCTGGGACCAAACGGATAGCGCCAGCCGACGCTGTTTCGCCGGGCTGTGGCAACCGATCGATCGGCGTCACCACGTCCATGTTCGCGCTGCCTACGACGAGCACTTTGGCCATGCTTACACCCCCACCATCGATTCGATGGCTAAGAGATGCAGTTCGCCAACAGACGATATGACGGGCAATCTATATCGCACGGTGATCCTAGTTCGCCTGATTACTGATGGGTCAAGCCTAGCGGCTAGCCGGTCATCTCAATGCTCTCCGCCGCTCGTTACCCTGCCTGTACAAGCGGCTGCGTCCACCGGGAAATTCGATTCTCATGCTCTCAGCAAGAGCCTTGCACGACAAGCGTGTGCCGGGGATCGGCCCCGTGCCCCCCAAGCAGCACAGGCGCCTAGTTGAGAACGCTGAGCTTGATCGCTGGCCAGATGCAGAGAGCTCCTTAAATCGTTCCACTCGCCAATGAGATGGCTAGCCTGCGACATCCGCCTCGGTAGTGCACGAAGACTTCCGCCCACGACCGGCAGGGGCAAATGATCGCAATAGCATCATGCAACTGCGCATAAACGCCCTGCGTTGAGGAACAATACGCTTAGAATGAAAGGCTGTGCTTCTCCTCTTTAGTCTACTCCTTCGGCCACCGGCTTTAATGCTCGGACCGCCTTTTTGGCCGGCCCGCTCCGGGTTGCACCGGGCTTGTTGCCGTGAACTCTTCGATACCATTCACGAGCTGCGTCGATTGACTGCTGGCTTTCACCTCGATGCTGCCCAAAAGCGACGCGTTGACCGTTAGCCGCTGAGGCGGATCCGGTTACGCAAATCCAGCCAGTTCGGCTGCTAGTTCCACGCACGCATATCTCTATCTGCTCTGAGACTCGCACATCATTCCACCGTTGCAGAGGTTCGTATTGCCTTCTCTTCCCCGCAGTCGTCGTCGAAACGGCGCAAAGCATTCATCAAAGCTAAGCCTAGAGCAACTCGAGCAACGCTGCGTGCTCAGCGCTGATCCGATTATCAGCGAATTTTTGGCAAGCAACGACGGAGTGCTCCAGGATGAAGACGGCGAGTTCAGCGACTTCATCGAGCTCTACAACCAGGGAGACGAGTCGCTCGATTTGGCCGGGTGGTACCTGACCGACGACGAGCAAGACCTCACCAAGTGGTCTTTTCCCAGCACCGACCTTTCGAGCAACCAATACCTGGTCGTCTACGCTTCGGGCAAAGCTCGCAGTGTCTCGGGGAGCGAGTTACACACCAACTTCGCCCTGTCGGCCAATGGTGAGTACTTGGCCTTGGTGGCGCCCGATGGGCTGACCATCGCCAGCGAGTTCGCGCCTGAGTTCCCGGTGCAATACGAGGACGTATCGTTTGGCGTGGCGGAGCAACGCACCCCCACCACGCTGCTGGAGCATGGCTCGCCAACTCAAGTGTTGGTCCCAGGAGCGGAGATTGGGACCGCATGGACCATCGAGGGGTACGACGACACCGGCTGGACTTCGGGTTCCCTAGGGGTCGGGTACGCCGTTGAAGCGGCCGCGCCGGTCTCGGAGACCGTGCTCCAGATTGACTTCAACGACCGCGGCTCAGCAGCCAACACCTTTGGGGCCTTCGATGCTTTCGTCATCGAATCGGGCGATGAGAACCAAACGTCGCCCGTCACGCGCACGTTTGGCGATATCGACGTAACGCTGATCGACGCCACTTCCACAGCGGGCTACCAAGACCGTGTCCGCGCAACCCCGACGAACGTGGGAGATTTTTCTGAGTCCCTTCTGTTGCAGGACTTTGTCTTTTCTTCCGACAACGATGGCTCGGCCGGCGCGGACAGCGGGCTGGACGTCTTGATCGAGGGGCTGGATGCGGAGGCGACTTACACGGTGTGGGGCTGGTCGTACGATCCCAGCAGCACGGGCACGCGTGTTTCCGACTGGACCGCCAATGGCGTCTTGCTCGATGACTACAGCTTCGACGGCAACGCGCCGCCTACCGACAACGAGACCTACCGCTTTGGCATAGTGACCACCGCCAACGCCCAGGGCGAAATCTTGCTCCAGGGCCGACGCGACGAGGCGAACTTCGACTTCGGCGTGTTCCTCAACGCCCTGCAAGTTGACACCGGGGACGCACTCAATCTTCCCAGCGGGGTCGCAGAGGCGTTGCGCCTCGACTTCAACGCCCGGACGGCGGGCGAGTCGGGCTCGGCAAACACGGAAAACGGTTACTCCGTGATGGATCTCGACGAGAACGGTTCGTTGTTCGGTGGGATTGAAGTCACTCTGTCATCGTTCAACGGGGCCACGCTCAACGATCGCGACCGATCGGTTCCTGGCGAGAGCGGCTCGTTCACTTTGGACCAGGTGTACGATGACCATATCTACGCGGACGGCCCCGCCGGCAGCGGTATGGAGATACTCCTAGAGGGTCTCGTTCCCAACGCCCAGTACGACGTGGCGATCCGATCGTACGACGGGGGACTCAGCACCAGCCCGTGGAGCGCGATCTGGACCGAAGAGAGCGGCGACAATCCGGTCACCATCGCCGACCCCTACACCTTCGAGGCCACTGTTTCGCCCGGCTCCAACGACGACAACACGATGCGGGCCAGCCTGACCGCCTCGGCGCAGGGAACACTCGTGCTGCGAGGCGTTGAGCACGAAGACACCAACACGAGGAGCGTGATCGTCAACGCTATCGAGCTGACCCGCTCAACGCTTGACGAGGCGATTGGCTTCGATATCGAAGCCGCGATGCACGATGCGAACAGCTCCGCCTACACCCGAACGCAATTCACCGTCGACAGCTTGGCGGAAGTCGACGAGTTGCGTCTCGAGATGCAGTACGACGCTGGCTTTGTGGCTTACCTGAACGGTGTGGAGGTCGCGCGTCGCAACGCCCCCGCGGGAACCCCCGCTTACAACGCTGCGGCGACCGCCGAACGCAGCACGAGCCAAGCCTTGCAGGCCGAGACGATCAACCTCGATGGCTTTATCGGCGAGCTGAACGAAGGCGGCGCCAACGTGCTCGCGATTCACGGCCTGAACATCTCGGCCGACGACGCCGATTTCTTGATCGCGCCGCGGCTTTATGCAGCCGCCGTCGATAGCCAAGAGGGGCTGTACCTGCTGACTCCCACGCCCGGAGCCCCCAACGGCGAGGGTGTTCTGGGCTTCGCCTCGGCGCCCCTAGCCAGTGTGTCGCACGGCTTTTACGAGACATCGTTCCCAGTCTCTTTGACGGCGTCGACGGCCGGAGCCGATGTCTACTTCACCTATGATGGCAGCGTTCCCAGCGCGAGCAATCCGGCCGCTATTCTCTACGACGGTCCGATCACGATCTCCACGACCACCGTGCTGCGGGCCGCAGCGGTCAAGGAGGGCTTGGGCGATTCACCGACGATCACCGAGACTTACTTGTTTCTCGACGACGTGCTGGACCAGAGCATCGACACCAGCAACCCGGCGAACAATCCGTTTGGCCTCGAGTACCCCGCCATTTGGCAGGCGAACGCCACGGCCGATTTCAATGTCGACGGCCGGATCGACAACGACCCTCTCTGGGACCTCAAGAGTTCGCTGCAGTCGATCCCAACGATGTCGATTGTCTTGGACCACGACGATTTATGGGACCCTGCGAACGGCATCTACCCGAACGCCACGAGCGAGGGGTCGGATTGGCGGAGGGCCGGGTCGATCGAGTACATCGACCCCAACACGGGCGAGAACTTCCAGTACAACGCCGGCGTGCAGATGCACGGGGCCGCCAGCCGCGACAACGTGCGTCTGAAGAAACACTCGTTCCGGCTGATCTTCAACAGCGAGTGGGATGGGCCCGGCACGCTCGAATTCCCGCTGTTCGACAACGACCCCGAGTTCGCCGACATCAACACCGTGGTCATGCGGGCGTCGTTCACCGACAGCTTCGCCACCCGCACCTCAACCAACCGGTACTCACCGCTCGACTCGACCTACACGCGCGACGTCTTCATGCGCGACACGCAGATCGCCATGGGCCACCCGTCGCCCGACAGCACCTACGTGCACCTCTATATCAACGGCCTGTACTGGGGGATGTACAGCCCGGCCGAACGGACGGACGACGCGTTCCTGGCGTCGCGGCTCGGCGGCGAGCGCGAGGACTGGGACGTCATCCGTGACTTCAACGAGTTGTCTCGCGGCAACCGCGACGTCTACGACGAGATGTTCGACATCGCCGCCCAGATCGAGAACGCCTCGGATTCGGTAGCGAACGACTTGTTCCAAGTCCTGCAGGGAAACAACCCAGACGGCTCCCCCGATCTCGCCGGAACCACTTACCTCGATGTGGACAACTTTATCGATTACATCCTGCTCCACGTGCACGGCGGCGTGGAAGACTGGCCTTCCCACAACTGGGTGGCGGCGCGCAACCGGGTCGATCCGGGCGAGGGCTTCAGGTACTTCGTTTGGGACCAAGAGATCGCCTACGACGGCTACGAGCGAGACGTGACGGATGAGAGCGGCGGAGAAGGTCGCCCGGGCGAGCTCCTGCAACGACTGAAGAACAGCTCGGAGTTCAGGCAGCGATTCTCCGACCGCGTTCAGCACCATATGCTCAACCCGGACGGAGCGCTCACCGTCGCCGCGAACACCGATCGTTGGCTGTGGCGCGCCGACCAGATCGGCGAGGCGATTGTCGGCGAGTCCGCCCGCTGGGGCGACGCACGCGAGGGGGAGCAGATCAACGCCCCGCCCTCGACCACGGTCCCGCTGATGACCCCCGCCTTGTGGGAGGCGTCGATCGCCGAGGTCGTCGGCTACTTCCCCGAGAGCCACAACGACACGCTCGCCTACCTGGCGAACGACGACCTGTGGAACGGCTCCGTCGCGGCCCCTCTGTTCAATCAGTACGGCGGAGAGATCTCCGCGCCCTTTGATCTGACTCTGACCAACCCCAATGCCAGCGGGACGGTCTACTATACGCTTGACGGCTCCGACCCGCGTGCTGTCGGCGGATCGGTCAGCGCGTCGGCGATCGCCTACACGGGCGGCCCCATCAGCTTGACGGCGGCGACCCAAGTGCGTGCGCGGGTGCTTGATCTCGGGCAACCCGGATCCAACGACGACTGGAGCCCGGAGGTCGACAAAGCTTTTGAGCTCGACGCGCCGCTTTCGCTGCGGATCGTTGAGCTGATGTACAACCCAGCCTCGGGCGGGACGGAGTACATCGAACTGCAGAACGTGGGGGCATTGCCCATCGATCTAGACGGCGTCCGCATCGCAGACTTTTCTTCCGGCGGCTACACGTTCGCCAGCCAAACGCTTGGAGCGGGCGAAAGGATCGTGGTCACAGAAGACACGGCCGCTTTCCAGTCCCAGTACCCGTCGGTGACAAACGTGACGTCGACGGCGTATTCAGGCAGTCTGAGCAATGGCGGCGAAACGGTGACGTTGGTCGACGCCATGGGAAGGACCATCCAATCCTTCGGCTACGACGACTCGCCCCCCTGGCCGACCGAGCCCGACGGCGATGGGCGATCAATGGAGTATATCGGTCCGTTCGACGCCGACGCAGAAGACCCTTTGCTGGTCACAGGAGACCCTTATGACGACGGCGCCAATTGGCGGGCCAGCTTGGCGCTAGGCGGCACGCCGGGCGCGGCGGGCGCCCTCACTGGCGACTACGACGGGAACGGCGTAGTCGAGCACGCCGACTACTCGCTGTGGGTGTCGACCTTCCGGTCCACCTCGGACTTGCGTGCGGACGGAAACCAGAACGGCGTTGTCGACGCGGCCGATTTCACCGTGTGGCGTGACAACCTTGGGAATGCTTTGCCATCCTTCTCGACGGCGATCGGACTCGCTTCGTCAGCAGCCCCTCAATCTTCAGCCGCCCCTCTCGTGGAGACAGTCGATGTGGGGCCTGAGGACGAGGCGGCTCGTAAGCCGTTGCCTGCCGCCCGGGTCGCTTCATACCGTTTCGAGGCCCTCGCCTCTAGCGAAAATGGCGAGGAACCCGCAGGGCACGACTCCGCCCCAACGGCAGAAGAGAATCTTCTGCTCTTGCTTGCACTAGACCACGCGAATCAGAACGCGAACGCTGCTGATTCGCAGCAGCGAGCCCATGCCGAAGGTTGGGATGCCCTGGAGAACAGCTTTGCCTCGCTCGGCGAAGACGACCCTACGGACGACAGTGGGCTTCGCTCGCTTGGCGGCGATGCCGAGGAACCGCTCGACGTCGTGAGAATATTCTGAAGAGACAGCGATAGCAATCGGCTACCGCAGCATGTCCGCCATGCCAATGTTACTTCGCATCTTCAGGCCTCGGCG
This sequence comes from Pseudobythopirellula maris, assembly GCF_007859945.1. Classification (GTDB taxonomy): domain Bacteria; phylum Planctomycetota; class Planctomycetia; order Pirellulales; family Lacipirellulaceae; genus Pseudobythopirellula; species Pseudobythopirellula maris. The sequence continues at coordinate 950,634 of NZ_SJPQ01000001.1, forward strand.
CGGAGCATACGACCCGCGCCATAGACGTCGACGTGAGCGGTTCCGGGCGTGCACCGCCCTTCCCTGCCGCCCCGCGCAAGGAATCAAGCGGAGCCTAAGTAAACCTAGCGACAGGATTCTCGGATCTCTCTCAAACCCTCTGCGTCTAGAGCGTTTTCGAATTGGTGTGGACGAGCGGGGAAGCGATTGGCGGCGTGGCGAGGAAGCCGAAGCAGGCAATGCGGTGCATTGTCGTTGCAGGCTGACGAAGCCATGACGCCGATCGCGAGCCGAGCGTCTACACCATTGAGCAAACCGCTCTAAGCCGGGCAAACACTCCGAGATCTCAGACCGCGAATAGCTGGCTTTGGATGTCGCGGAAGGCTTTGAACTCCAATGCGTTTCCGCTGGGGTCGAGGATGAACATCGTGGCTTGCTCGCCGGGTTCGCCCTCGAAGCGGGTGTACGGCTCGATCACCCACTCGACCTCATCGGCTGGCTCGTGAGCACGGAGCTTGTCGGCCAAGGCCTGCCAAGCGTCCATCTCGAGCACCACGCCGCTGTGCGGCACCGGCACGCCGTGGCCGTCGACCGGGTTGACGTGTTGGCCGATCTTGCCGTCGGGACCGATAGACGGGTTCAGGTGCACCACGAACTGGTGGCCGAACAGGTCGAAGTCGATCCACTTCTCAGCGCTGCGGCCCTCGGGACAGCCGAGCACCTCGCCGTAGAAGCGGCGCGCCTCGGTGATGTCGCGGACTTGGAGGGCGACGTGGAACGGGGTGAGCTTAAACGTTGTCTCTTGGGCTGCGGAGCTCATAGCGATCCGACGACCTCCTCACCGTCAGGCGTCGAGTAAGCGTGCCAAATCAACTGCTCGATGCTGTCTTGGACTAGCTTCGCACTGCCATCGACGAACAGCGTGTTGACCCCACCAGGGTGGTTGCTGCGCGCCGTCTGATTCCACTGCCCCTTCCAAGCCTGAGAGTTTTGTTTGCAAGGGGCGTTGTACTCGTTGACGCAATACCTCGTGAGGTCTTTCCAGTCATCGGGCTTGCCAAGCAGAGTCACTTGCTTGGCATTCGGCACGAAGTCGTGCATGTACATTGCGGCGGCGCCGAAGTGCATCGCTCCGCGGGTGTCTACGCCGGGTACGGTAATGAGCTCGCTCACCGCGGCGGTCTTGCTGGTGCCGTCCGTCGCGCGGGCCAGCTTGAGGCCCTTGTTAACGAGGAAGGCTCCCAGGCGGTAGAGCGACGAGCCGTCCTCACACTTGCTCCAGTGCTTCGGCTCTTCAGTGACCCCAGTCCCGTAGGGGTCCTCGGCGTATCTATTGGCGAAGGGGTTGATCTGCGATTTCGTACGGCATTGGAACGGGTAGGATGTAAAATCGGCAGGGTTGTCCATCCAAACCCAGCCGATGCCGGCGTTGGCGACGTAATTGCCCCGAGCACCATAGAAGTTCATGCCATCGACAACATCTGCCGGCTCATCCGTCGGGCATTGGAACGTCTTGAATTGAATGTGGTGCGCCGTGTTATCAGCCGCAACGCGCTCACCAAGAGGAATCGTCCAGTCGGCCTGATCGTACGCCGCCGCTTCTTCCACGTATCGCATGACCAGTGTGACCCAGCTGAACATCGTTGGGTCCGCTGAGGCCTCGGCGGCAGCGAGGTCACGCTGGACAGCTCCCGCGGGGAACCGGCCGTTCGCGCTCTCGTAGTTCATCAGCGCCAGGCCGACTTGCCGCATGTTGCTCAGGCACTGGCTGCGGCGGGCCGCCTCACGGGCGGACTGCACCGCCGGCAGCAGCAGGGCGACTAAGATGCCGATAATGGCGATCACGACCAGCAGCTCGACCAGGGTGAACGCCGCGGGCAGCCGACGGCGGCAAGAAATGGGAGCACGCATAGATATTGTCTCTCGAGAACAAACGGGCGGACACGGGGGGCCGATAGTGAGACCGCCTAGCCTCGGCTCCTAGCGCCTGAGTATAGCGCTATCGAGGAGCGATCCGAAAGAAGAATCTTCCAGGCGTGCGCAAAAACGGCGATGCCGGTGCGCAAGTTTGAGCCTCGACCTGTGAGCGTCCTCTCGAAAACCGGAGGCTTGCGGCATTATTCTGGTGACATCGCTGACGGCGATGGCTAGATTAAAGCCACTCTCTGAGGCCCGCCCATGTTGCGAGGCCAGACGAGGACAGGGCGGAGGTATCGCGGTGCAGGGTGCGTGAGGAACCACGCCACTCTCGCGCCGCTTGAATAATCAAAGAGCCATCCGGCGCGGCAAGCCTTGCAGCATGCTTGCCGTGTCCTCCCTCCCCTAGCGCCTGTCCCTTCGCTAAGAATGCTTGCGATGCGCTGCTTGCGGCGGCCACGCCGCCCACCTTCCAAAGTGCTTATATTGTCCCAGCGCTCGGTTACGCGCTGTTTGTTACGAGCTGTACTCGCACCAGGAATTAGTTCTCATGAAGCGAATCCTCAACACCCACCTGACCGCCGGCGCCGCAGCGTTGGCCGCTTTGCTGTGCCTCGCCCAAGCCGCCCAGGCTGCGATCCTCGATGATTTCAACGCGGGCGAGTTGATCGCCGACTTCCAGTTCGACGACGCCGACGGCACGGCGCTCGATGCGGCCGCCAACTCGGTCGATCCGCTCGCCCTTTTTGACAACGACAGCGACAACGACAACGTGGTGACCAACGGCTTGGGGCAACTCGACGCCTCGGGCAAGGACAACACCGCGTTCGGCAGCAATTACGTTGATATTGGAGCGATCTCCTACGGTCGAGCGATCGGCCTGTTCGACGTCTCGTGGGACTTCGACGAAAGCGTGTACGACGGAGCACAAGACGAGGAATTCCGCCTCACGCTGGTGCAGTTCGACCCCCGTTCGACCTTCGTCACCGGGGAAACATTCTTCACCCGCACGTCCGCCACCGAGGTCACCTTGACCGGCAACGCCGTAGGAACCGGCTCCGTCGACACCTCCGACGCGGTCTTCGGATCCACGGGGGACATGCTCACGCTGATCGACGTTAATCTGGACGAGAGCACACTCGATCTGTGGTACTCGATCGACGACGGTGTTTCGTTCACCCTGCTCGGGGGTGGCGTGCTCGACCCCAACCGCGGCATCGAATCGCTTCGCGTCGTGCTCAACGAGGACTTTAGCAACGACACGTTGCTGATCGAGCGCGTGGCGCTCTCCTTCATCGTGCCGGAACCGACCAGTGCGGCGATCGCCTGCATGGCTCTCACGGCCCTGATCGGCCGTCGCCAAAGGGATTGATCGCTGGCCGGATTTTGAAGCGCTGACCGATTTCTTCACCCGGGGGCGCGCCGCTCGTGGCGCGCCCCGGGTGACCTGTAGGAGTGAAGAGGCATGCTAAGGCGGACGCTATCTCCCCCCGCCATCGCCGCGGCCCTCGTGTGCATCGTGAGTGGGTGGTTTGCGGGCGACGCTTGGGCCCAGCAACGCATCGCGGCCGAGCGAGGGGTCGTTGTGACCGGCCACCCGGATGCGACCGCGGCGGGGCTGGCGGTGCTGCGCGCGGGGGGCAATGCGATGGACGCCGCGGTCGCCGCCTCGTTGGCGCTCGGCGTCGCGGAGCCCTACGGATCGGGCTTGGGCGGCAAGATGGTTCTCTTGCACCGTGAAGCGACCGGCGGCGAGATCGGCTGCGTCGAGGCGCTGTGCCCTTCGCCCGCGGCAACCGATGTGAAAGCCTTCGCCGCACTCTCTTCGGCCAAGCGATCGCGGGGCTACCACTCGGCCTGCGTGCCGGGTCTGCCGGCGGGGTTGTACGCCGCCCACCAGAAGTGGGGGTCGAAGCCGTGGGGCGAGCTCTTTGACGACGCCATCCGCCTCGCCGAAGAGGGAGTCACCGTCAGCGAAGAGATGCGCGACCTAATGGCCCCTCACGAGAAACGACTGGCGGCCAACCCCGAGACCGCGCCGATCTACTTAGTCGATGGCCGCCTGCCCCGTGTGGGTGAGCGGTTCTCGAACCCCGACCTCGCCGGCACGCTGCGTCGCTATCGCGATGGCGGCGCCAAAGGCTTTTACACGGGCGAAACGGCCGAGCGGATCGTCGCGGCCGCCCAGGCGGCCGGCGCGCGGCTGTCGCTCGACGACTTCCGCAGCTTTCAGCCTCGATTCAGCGAGCCGTTGGCGATCAACTTACGCGGCTACCGGGTCTACAGCAGCCCGCCGCCGCTCACGGGTGGGGCGACCGTATTGGCGGTGCTCAAGGGGCTTGAGCAGGCCGACTGGCCAACCGCCGCGCCGCGCGACGCGGCTTACATCGACCGCATTGGGAGGCTGCTGCAAGTCTTCTACCCGCGTATCAGCAAGTCGGCGGCCGACACGCCCGATGCCGCCCGCCTGACCCGCGAGTTGCTAGCCGACGACTCGATCGCCGCGGCCGTCGAGTTGGCCGCCAATCTTGATCCCCAAGACCCGAAGGCGTCGCTCGTCGGCGCGCACGCGGCTACGGGCGCCACGCTCGACGACCGTGACGACGCCAGCACCACGCACCTAGTGGTGATCGACTCGAGCGGTGAGATGGTGAGCCTTACGCAGTCGCTGAGCCTGCACTTTGGGGCCTGCGTCGCGCCGCCCGGCACGGGCGTGCTGCTCAACGACAGCATGAGCAATTTTGCGATCCGCACGAAGTCGTCCCCCAACTACCTGGCCCCGGGCAAGCGGCCCCGCAGCACCGTGGCGCCCGTGCTCGTGACACGCGACGGCCTGCCGGTGCTGGCGCTCGGCATCCCGGGGGGCCAGCGGATCCCGACCACCACGATTCAACTGCTCGCCGACGTGCTGCTGACCGACACGCCGCTCGAGCAATCGTTCGGCCGGCCCCGCTTCCACCTCCGCCGGCCCTCGACCTCCAAGCAGCCGCCCAACGTGATCGATCTGGAAGAGGGCGCATCCGCCGATGAGCTCGCCACGCTGCGGGAAGAGCTCGAAACGCTCGGCTGGCGGACCGAACGCAAGCCGCACAACGGCCACTACTTCGGCGGCGGCAACGCGGCGCGGTTCCTCGCGGGCGGGCGTTTAGAGGGAGTCGCCGACGACCGCCGCACCAACTTCGCCGACGGCGACTGACACCGACTCCCCCAAGGCGCACCGCATTGTACCGTCACCTGTGGATCTTCTTCTCGCTCGCCGTTTTGGCCACGACGCCGCTGCGCGCGGCGGTCACGCTCAACGGCGACTTCGACCACGGCTCGCTCGACGAGTCGGCCAGCTTTGTCTCGGGCGACTTCGTGCAACTGGCAGGCCGCGACAACTACAACGCCGGCCAGTGGAAGTGGCTTTACTTCTCGGCAAACGGGGTGCAGGGGCAGCAGCTTACCTTCCGGATCGACGATGACTTCCCGGGGGGCGGGTCGAGGCTGAACAACCACGAGATGGTCTACAGCTACGACCAAGACAATTGGTTCTTCTTCGACAACAACGCGCGGAGCTCTTCGGCCGACACCTACACGTTCTCGAACGATTCGGCTTTCACCTCCGACCAAGTCTGGGTGGCGTACGGGTTGCCTTATTCGATCGACCGGTTGGAATCGCACACGGCTGGCGTCGCGGCGAGCCCATGGGTCTCGCCAACGGCGACCGGCGGCTCGGACCTTGTGATCGGGCAGTCGCCCGGGGGGATCGACGACATCGGCCGCGTGATCCCGCAGCAAGACCTTTACGGATACCGCGTCACCGATCCCAGCTCCGACGGCCCGAAGGCGAAGATCGTGCTGCTCGGCGGCACGCACTCGAATGAGACGCTCGCCAACCTCACTCTCGAAGCGCTAGTCGACTATCTGGTCAGCGACGAACTCGACGCGGCGTTGCTCCGCCGCCGGGCCGAGTTCTTTGTTTATCCGATGGCGAACCCCGACGGCCGGCTGGCCGGCTACAACCGCAGCACGGTGCAGTTTCCTGACCTCGACCCGAACCGCCACTGGGACGCGCCGCACTACGACGGGCTGACCGACATCCGGGCGGTGGGCGAAGCCATCATCGCCGACACCGGCGGCGACGCCGACATTTTCCTCGACTTCCACTCGACGGTCGATCCCGGCTCGAGCCACTTCGTTTACACCGACATCGACAAGAACATGCACCTGCACCCCTATTGGCAACAGGTGCTGCAACTCGAACCGACCATCGCGACATTCGACGCCGCGCTTCAGAACGACACCGGGGCCAAGTTTGGCTACGAGCAACTGGGCGTGGGATTCACCGGAACGTTCGAGACACGATTCATCGCCGGCGAGAACGAAGACCGCTTTGTCACGCTGGGAGAGAACTTCGGCAAGGCGTTCGCCGCGTTGCTCGCCACGCCTTACGGTGACCTCAACTTCGACGGCGACGTCGACGCCGACGACTACGCCGTGCTCACCACTCACGCCGAAACGAGCACCGCGGGCCTGACGACCGCCGAGGCGTACGCGGCGGGCGACCTGAACAACGACGGCTGGAACGACGCACTCGACTTCGGCCTTTTCAAAGAGACTTATGTCGCGACCCACGGCGCCCAGGCCTTTGCGCTGATGATCGCCGGAGTCCCCGAACCCTCAACCCTGACCGTCGCACTGGTCGCGGCGATCTCCCTTATCATCCGCCGCCGATCCCCGGCGGCAGCCAAGCCATATTGAGCATCCCCCCAGGAGATTGAACCCATGTTTCGGCTCATACGCACCGCCACTTGCCTCGTTCTATTAGGAACCCCCTACGCGGGCGCCGTCGACCTCGAATCGTTCGAGTTCAACGACGCCAACGACACGCCGCTGACCGCGGCTGTCAACACGGCCAACCCCGGCAACTTCTGGTTCTACGACGAGGAGGCGACCTCGCCGGACGACGAAACGACCGGCGACATCTCAGCCGTTCAGTCGGGTGCGTACCAGATCGTCACCGACAGCGCTTTCGCCACCGGCCTCGAGTCGCGGTTCCTCGACATAGCGAACGTCTCGAGCGGACAGGTTTACCTGTCCGCCACGTTTAGCGATTGGAACTTCAGCGAGTACGACGGCGAGACCACCGAGGAGTTCCGTCTCTCCTTCTTGGAAGACGACAGCGGCACGAGCGGATCGACCGTGACGGCTCAAGTACGCATCAATCGCAACCCCGACACCGGCGCGATGGAACTGCTCGGCGAGGCGATCGGCACGGCCGGCTCGCACGACATCGCTAACGTCGTGGAACTGCCCGACACCCTGAGCGAAGATTTCACCGTGGTCCTGGCGCTCGACAAAGACAGCGATAGCTTCGAGATCTTCTACAAGCAAGGCTCGGCGGCCTCGCAGGTGCTTGGCCTGGGCGGCGTGTCGCGTGTGCGTGACGGCAACTCGGTCCGGATGGTGACCGGCGACTTTGGCGTCGAGAACTTCTTGCCATTCTTGATCGACGAGTTCATCGACCTCGACCGTGTCGTGCTGAGCGACACGAACCCGCTGACCGACCTCGTCACGCTCGAAGTCGACCGCGAAACCGGAGCCATGACGCTCAAGAACACCTCGGGAGCCGCCGTGCCGGGAGTCACCGGCGTGACGCTCGAGTCGGAGGTCGGCGCGATCGACTTGACAGACTTTGCCGACTTCAGCGGCACGTTGGCTGACGGCCAGATGGTCGCGCTCGACTCGTCCCCCGACGGCGCCCCGGGGCTGTGGGTCCAGAACCCGGTGGAGGACGTGCGGGCCGAGCTGACGCTGTCGGGTGGGGGCGTGCGGACTTTGGACGTGAGCTTCATTGAGAACGGCGGCGACAAGTGGAGGGCGGGCGATCTCAATTTTGACGGCGTCATCGACTCCGGCGATTACGCGATCCTCGCCGCCAACGCCGAGGCGACCCTCACCGGCTCACTGGCCGAGCAGTACCAGCTGGGCGACCTCAACAGCGACGGCCTCAACGACGCGGCCGACTTCGGGATCTTCAAAGCGGATTACATCGCCGCGAATGGCGAGGTGGCGTTCGCCCGGTTGGTCAGCGGCGTGCCCGAGCCCGGCTCCGCCGCCCTCGCCGCACTCGGGATGCTCGCATTGGGCATACGCCGTCGACGCGACGCGCGGATCCTTACTGAAACGCACACCTCTAAGAGCAGCACCATGACCCGAAGCACACGCAGCACGCCTGCCGTGACCCTGGCGGTTCTGGCCGTCGCCGCGTTGGCGGCCGGCCGCGCCGAGGCCGTCATCTTTGAGGACTTCCAGTTCAATGACACAGCGGGGACAGCAGTCGAGGGCGCGGCCAACAGCGCTAACTCCGGCAACCTGCTCGACGCCGATGGCGATTCGATCGGCGTGGTCACAAATGGCTTGGGACAGCTCGATTTATCGGGGAAGGACAACGACCTATTCGGCACCCACTTCGTCGACATCGATCCGGCGTTCACCTCTGGGACGATCTTTGGCGTCATGGAGCTGACGTGGGACTTCCAGAGCGTGCTTGACACGACACAGAACGAAGAATTGCGGATCACCTTCGAGAACAATGACCCCCGAGGCACCGAGACGACGGCCGAATTCCAAATCATCCGCGACGACTCCGATCAGATGGTAGCTCTCGGCCAAGCGAACGGCACGGGCTCTACCGACTTTTCCAACCCCGTTCCGCTGATCGATGTCGGTCTCACCCAGAACGCCAAGTTCATCGCCGTCTTGAAGGCCGACCTCGACAACCGTGAGTACGAGTTGCTCTACTCCAGCAACGGGGGATCCTCGTTTAACTCCGCGGGCATCGCCTCGCTCTCGCCTTCACGCAACATCGAAGCGGTTCGTCTCGGCATCAACAATGATTTTGTCGGTGACAACGTGTTGATCGACCGGTTCTTTGTCGCGGACGAACTGCCCTACGAGATCGATCCCGACAAACTGACCCTCATGGTCCATCCGCAGTCGGGTTACACGGCGATCGTCAACGAGACGGGCACCCCGTTTGAAATCGACCACTACCGCATTCTCAGCGACGACGGCTCGCTCTTGGTCGATGGCTGGCGGAGCCTGCAAGACCAGGCGATCGATGCGGTCGACGGCCCCGACGGCGGCTCGATCGCAGGCGACGGCGTGGGCGAAACCTGGACCGAGGCGGGCGGCTCCGACTCGGGGGTGCTCTCCGAGTCGTTCCTGCTCTCCGGTACGGCGTTTGATTCGGGCGTGTTGCACACGCTCGGCACGATCGTCGACCCCGACGACATCGGCTCACTCACCTTCGAGTACCGCGACGCCTCGACCGGCACGGTCTTCACAGGCGACGTGTCGCTCGATTCGCTCGGCCTGGGCGACTACAACCTCGACGGCGTGGTCGACGCCGCCGACTTCACCGTGTGGCGCGACGACGCGTTCGGCGCCTTTGGCGCCCCTGGCGTGACGGCCTATTACGACGAATGGGTGGACAACTACGGCGCTTCCTACGCCGCCGCGCCGCTGGCCGTGAGCGTGCCGGAACCGGGCGCAATGGTCATGGTCCTTCTCCTGCTAGCCGTGCCCGCACTGCGACGGCGAGTGGGCTGACCAGCCCGCTTCGTCAGATCCAACGGTTTCTCTCACGCCATGCCGACCGGCTCCCGCCGGTCGGCATGGCGTTTTTTCGTCCATGGTTTATGACTATATCGCTGCTGTCTGAGTGCGTCTCTTTGTACGCCTGCAGCTGATTGCCCTAGCCCCTTCAAAGAGGGAATCTCTCGGCCGAGTCGAGGTGTCGGAACGCCGGGCCTGCAAGGTTCTCGGTCAGCCCCGTAGCACGCAGCGTCGGGCGAAGCGAATCCCGAGTGACGAGCCGCGTCTGGTGCGTCGGATGGCGCAGCTGGCGAACGGCTCGTGCTTGCGACTGCGGCCGGCGTTCAAGAACCACCTCTGGAGCAACGGCTTCGTGCACGACCGCACGACCGCACGAGCGACGGCCGGGCGTTTCGGGATGCTGACGCTGATCGATGAGCGCAAGAGAGTGCCTGGCGATCGATGTGGCGCGCAGGCTCAGGCACGCCGACGTGTGGGAGCGGCTGAGCGACCTGTTTGCGGGTCGAGGCGTGCCCAAATACATTCGCAGCGACAACGGCTCGGAGTTCACGGCCAAGGTGGTGCGAAATGGCTCGAGCGAACCGGCGTGAAGACGCGGTTCATCGAGCCGGGCAGCCCTTGGGAGAACGGCCACTGCGTTAACTTCAACGGCAAGTTGCGGGACCAGCTGCTCGCCCGAGAGCAGCTCGACTCGCTGCTGGAAGCCAGCGTGCTCCTCGAGCGTAGGCGGCGGCACTACAACACGGTCAGGCCCCACAGCTCGCTGGGCTGCCGGATCCCTTCGCCCGCCTGCAATCAGCTTGCGTAGTGTTTCTGGCGAGGCTTTGCGTAGCGAGCTATACTTCGGTTCCGCAATCACTGCCCAAGAAACAGAGCACGCGGTTCTCCGCTATGCCCGCGAAGCATACTCCCCGCCGACTGTACGCACGCGCGTTTACTCTTGTCGAGCTGCTGGTCGTCATCGCGATCATCGGCGTGCTCGTGGGGCTGTTGCTTCCGGCGGTCCAGTCCGCCCGCGAGGCGGCGAGACTCGCCCAATGCAAGAGCCACCTCCGCAACCTTGGCTTGGCTACGCTTCAGTTGCACGAAGCAACGGGCGCATTCCCGCCAGCCCGATTGAGGGCACGCAACGACTATGACGATCACGCTTGCGAGTCTTCGGAGCCGTCGTGGTTAGTGAGAATCTTGCCCTATCTGGAAGAGGGCTCGATCGCCAGCGAATGGGATTTGTACGCCCCCTACGACCGGCACGCCCCGCGGCTCCGTGAGTTCGTCTCCCCGCTGTTTGTGTGCCCGTCACGCAGGGCCGTCCACGAGTCGGTGATTCCCTCGGGCAACTTCACGAACGAAACCTTCTACCCCTGCGGTTGCAGCTCGTTCGAATCCGTCTGGCTAGTCGGCGGCGCCACAGGCGATTACGCCGCCAATCATGGCGACTACACCGGCGGCTCTTACGCCGATGAGTATTCCTACTGGCGCGGCGGCAACGGCACAGGCGTGATCATCTCGAGCCGCCCGGTTTGCCGCGATGGCCTCTCTGCCGGTTGGCTCGACAAGGTCCGGATGAAAGACTTGGTCGACGGCGTGAGCCACACGGCATTGGTGGGTGAAATGCATGTGCCCGCCGGGCGACTGGCGCAGGCGCCGGAGAACGGGCCGATGTACAACGGCCGCGACCTGCCGGCGTTCGCCCGCATCGGTGGTCCCGGGATCGGTATTGCTCGCGGGCCAGGCGACAACAGCGTCCCCGTGCTCGGATTCGGCAGCTGGCACCTTGGGGTCTGTCCTTTCGTCATGTCCGACGGAGCGGTCCGACTCGTGTCCAGCGAAATCGACACCCCAACCCTCGCCTCCATGTGCCGGCGCGACGACGAATATGAGATCGAATACGGACGGCATTTCTGATCGGGCCACGCTCCGCAGCACAGGTCAACTCGGCGCCTCGGTGGCCGCGTTGCTTGTCGCCGGGATTCTCGCATCCGCCGGCTGCGATGACGGCCGCCCGCCACGCTATCCCGTGCGCGGCAAAGTGGAGTTCGTGGGCGGGGGAACCGTCCGCCACGCAACGATCGAGTTCGTGCCGACAACGCCCGGCCCCTCGCCACGAGGCAAGGTCGACGCCGCGGGTAACTTCCGGTTGGGAACCTACGACGACGCCGACGGCGCGCCTGCGGGTAAGTATCAGGTGGTGGTCATCCAACCGATGCCGCCCGTTTCGCCCACGGCGGCTGACCAGCTAGGCGAAGAGCACGCTTCGCATGCGGCGAGCTTCAAGGTCGTGCACCTCAAGCACGCATCGCCAAGCACCAGCGGTTTGACGGCCGAAGTAGAAGCAACCGGCAAGAACGAAATGACGATCGTCGTAGAAGCGAACTGATCCCCCTCGCTCGGAAGGGCCCCACGCATTGAAGGCCAGCTAGCCGCCGCACTTTTAGGGGAGCAACCGGCCGCCCCTCAATCGCGCGTTCTATAAAAGTAGCCCGGGAGGGACTCGAACCCCCGACCAAGGGATTATGAGTCCCCTGCTCTAACCGACTGAGCTACCGGGCCAAGTCGCTGAATCACATAGGGTTGCGTCGCGGGCGGTCTGGGTCAAGAACCATTGGCGGTTTCCTGCTGCTATCGGAGGGGCAATTGGTGGGACGACTTAGCTAAAATCGCCCGACGCCCCCTCCCTTAGGCCCATCGCCTAGCTTGGACTTAAGCGCCAGTTGGAGCTCATGACCTGATCTGATCGCCAGCAATTTTTTTTGCATTCCCGGTCGTTCAAGTTCTCAATCTATTGATTACCGATCCTCGCCTCCAAGATTAGCGGCCAGGATTCAATCAGTAGCGCTGATCGATCAATCGCTGTATTGGGATCTCTATCCTGGCCTAGCACGATAGGCATTTCGACTGCCGGCGCAACCGGAACGACCCGTCGAATGGGCCTCGGCGAGGTACGAGAGCGGCCGCATTTCTGTGTGCTTGGCCGTCCTTTGGCGATATCTGACGTAGCTTTCAGATGGTGTCGAGACGCATCCGCATCGGTGGCCAGCCGCACGCACCAGTCGCTACTTTGCCTTCTACCATGCCCACCCGGGAGCCTATCTTCATGGCCCGATTGCTCGCCTGCTTCGCTCTGCTGTTTCTGGTAGCGGAAGCAAATCCCGCTTCCGCCGGCTACCCTGAAGTCCTGTTCGTTTTGGATTCTTCGGGCAGCATGAACGAGCCGGCGGGAGACGAGCGGAAGATCGACGCCGCGAAGCGGGTGATGAACCAGATCGTTCCCGGGCTTGAGCCGGAAGTGCGTGTGGGACTCGTGGCCTATGGTCACCGCACGCCGGGCAGTTGCTCCGACGTGGAGACGTTGATCGCTGCGGGGAGCGATGATCGCTCGGCGTTGCTCGCACGGGTCGCCGCTCTCGAGCCGCGAGGCAAGACCCCAATCACCAAGGCGATCTTAGCGGCAGCTAGCCAGACCAAGGGTCGTGATGTCGAGACGAGTCTCGTGCTCGTGAGCGACGGGATCGAGACGTGCGGAGGCGACCCGTGCGCCGTGGTCCGCCAACTCAAGGAAGCCGGGGCTAGGCTCGTGGTCCACACGGTTGGATTCAACGTCGGCCCGGCGGCTGCTTCGCAACTCGCATGCTTGGCGTCGACAGGCGGAGGGGAATACTTTGACGCGTCAGACGGCGACTCGCTGCTCGCCGCGCTCGAGAACGTCAGCCAAGAGATCGCCGAGAAAGTTGAGGCGGCCCGCATCGAGTCGGTCGCCGCCGAAACGGGCCTCGGGAAGATCGAACTCTCAATGCCCTACGATTCGGCTCAGAGTTTAGAGGCGATCCAGATCAACCGTGTGGCCGACGGCCGACGAATCAAGGTGATCAGGCAGGTCGAGCCCGACTCTCTCCACCCGTTGCCCGCCGGCGAGTACGCCTTGGTCGCGTGGTTCGCTATCCCCAATCACGGCGAGCCGACTCGCTCTGAACTCGGCAGGGTGACCGTCCGCAAGGGAGAGACCACGGGGCTCGAACTAGGGGCAATCGCGCTGAATTTGCCCGAGGACCTGACTTACGCCGAATGGAGTGACCGGGTCAACATCGAGGAGGTGGCGATCTACGACGCAGGCTCCGACAACTTGGTGGCGAGCGTGCTGGACAACGGCAACGGTTTCTACAACTACCTCGACAAGCCCGTGCCGGCCGGGGTTTACGATGTGAGATTCCGCTACAAGAGCGGCGTGGGAGAGCTGACGACCGTCGCCCGCCAAATCGTCGTCAAGCCGGGCCGCACGGCTACGGCGACGCTCGACAGCGGCATCCGCGTGCAGCGGGGCGATAAGAGTCTGATGGGCTGGCGGCTCTTTCGCCGCACCCACGCCACGGCGGACGCCGCCGAAGACGGCGCCGCCTTGCAAGCCCAGCGCGAGCTTGTGCTCGTGACTAAGCGGAGCTGGGACAAGGCCGACCAACTCTACTTCCCGTACCTCGTCCCGCCGGGAGAGTTTGACATCGAGGCGGACATAAAAGGCATGGACGAGCCGCTTCCGGTAGCCAACGGAGTCACGATCGAGCCGGGCAGATTGCTCGAGTTTGACATGGGCTTGTGAGCACGCCGGGCAGTATGGGCTCCGCACGCGGCCACGCTATGCTTCTAAGCGGGCTCACGCCGCTGCGCGTCGGCTGCTGCAGCGTGCGACGAACGCCGCGTAGTCGGCCGGGGTGTCGATGCCGCCCGTGGCCTTGTCGACCAGGCCGACCCGGATTGTCTCGCCCGCCTCAAGCACGCGGAGCTGTTCGAGCTTTTCGGTCTGCTCGAGCCGCGAAGGGGGCAGATCGCCCAACCGTTCGAGGAACGCGCGGCGGTAAGCGTATAGGCCCAGGTGCTGCAGGCAGCTCGGCTCGTCGCCCGGTTGGGGATCGCGTGCGTACGGGATCGGGCTGCGGCTGAAGTAGAGCGCGCGACCGGCCGAGTCGAGGACCACCTTCACCACTGACGGGTCGGCGATCCGCTCCGGATCGCTCAGCGGCGCGGCTACGGTGCCCATCGGGCATGAAGGGTCGGCGAGCATTTGGTCGATCAGCAGGTCGACCGACCGCGGGTCGAACTCCGGCTCGTCTCCTTGCAGGTTGACGAAAAGGTCAAACCCGGGCAAAGAGCGGGCGGCTTCAGCGACACGGTCGGCGCCGCTCTGACAGTCGGGGCTCGTCATCACGCAGCGGCCGCCGAAAGCAAGCACTTCACGCTCGATCTCGGGGTGATCGGTCGCCACGACCACCGCCGAGGAACGCTCTGCCTGCAGGGCGACCTCGTAGGTGTGCTGGATGATCGAGCGGCCGGTCTCGTTGAGGAGCATCTTGCGCGGCAGCCGCGTCGACTCCAACCGGGCCGGGATCACCACACACGCCCCCTGGCTGGGGAGCGACAATGAGACAGGAACTTCGGTGCGGTGCGATGCGTCCATGCTTCGCCTCGGTAGTGGGGTGACTGCTTTTTGTTGGCGTCGGGCGCCGAATACGGGCGTCATCTTTACCCGAAACGCCCGGTTCAGAGTAGGTCGAAGCCAATCCGTTTGCCTGAAGTGTCTAAAACAGGCGAGCCGGCGGCGTGAGCCGCCGGAGGGAAGCGGGTACCCTGGGCACTGCGGGGGCTCACGCCCGCCGGCTCGCCGGCTGCGATGACCGCTGCGGAATGACGTAGGCCTAAACCGCGTCGGGGCGTAGAATCGAGCGGTTGCCGCTGCTAGCAGGCCGCGGCTGGGATCCGATCTGTGGGGGTTGAATAGACGCTTATGTGCGGCATCGTGGGATACATCGGGCCGAAACCGGCCGCCGACTTTTTGATCGAGGGGCTCCGCCGGTTGGAGTACCGTGGCTACGACAGCTCGGGCGTGGTCACCAGCGAGCCCAAGGGCATGCTCAACGTGACTAAAACGGCGGGGCGGATCGACCTGCTGGCCACGGCGGCTGCCGAAAGCAGCCACGATGGGCAAATCGGCATCGGCCACACCCGTTGGGCGACGCACGGCCCGGCGACCGACGTGAACGCCCACCCGCACCTCGGCGGCGACGGCGCGCTCGCCTTGGTCCACAACGGCGTGATCGAGAACTACCAGTCGCTGCGCGGGGCGCTTGTCGAGCAGGGCTACCAGTTTTTCAGCGCGACCGACTCGGAGGTGGTCGCCCACTTGCTCGACAGCGAGCTCAAAGCGGTCATCGAATCGGGCGAGTTCGATAATTCGCCCGACCCCCACGCCCCGCTGGTGGCGGCTTTACAAGGAACGCTCTCGCAGCTCCGCGGCACCTACGGCTTGGCGGTGGTCTTCCGCGACTGGCCCGGCGTGATCCTGGCGGCCCGCCTCGGCAGCCCGTTGGTGATCGGCGTGGGCGACGATGAGCACTTCATCGCGAGCGACGGCTCGCCGCTCGTGGGCCACACCGACCGCATCGTCTATCTCTCAGACCACGAGGTGGCGGTCGTTACGGCCGACGACCTGCGCGTGGTGAGCCGCGACGCCGGCGCCGTGTCGCACCAAGTCAAGCGGCTCGAAATCGACGCCACCCAAGTCGAACTCGGCGGCTACCCCCACTACATGCTCAAGGAGATCTTCGAGCAGCCCGAGTCGATCCGCGCCGCGATGCGGGGCCGGCTCGACCGCGACGAGGCCACGGCCAAGCTCGGCGGGCTGAACCTCACCCCGCAGCAGCTGCGGCAGGTCGACCGGCTGGTGCTCACCGCGTGCGGCACGAGTTGGCACGCCGCGATGGTGGGCGAGTACACGCTCGAGGCGTTCGCTCGACTGCCGGTCGAGGTCGAGTACGCCAGCGAGCTGCGTTACCGCAACCCGCCGCTCTCGACGCAGACGCTGCTGATGGCGATCACACAGAGCGGCGAGACGATCGACACCCTGGCCGCGATGCGCGAGGTCAAGCGCAAGGGGCACCCGGTGCTGTCGCTCTGCAACGTCGTGGGGAGCACGATTGCGCGTGAATCGGACGGCGGGCTGTTCCTGCACGCCGGCCCCGAGATCGGCGTCGCCTCGACCAAGGCGTTCACGTCGCAGTGCGTGGTGCTGTCGCTCATCGCGTTGCACTTCGGCCGGCTCAGGCACCTGAGCTACGAGGCGGGGCTGCGGATCATCAACGAGATGGAGCAACTCCCCGAGAAGGTGGAGCAGGCGCTCGAGACGAACTCGCTATGCCGACAGATCGCCGGCAAGTACTCCGGCTGCGACAATTTCCTGTACCTCGGCCGTCAGCACAACTTCCCGGCGGCCCTGGAAGGGGCGCTCAAGCTCAAGGAGATCAGCTACATCCACGCCGAAGGCTACCCGGCGGCCGAGATGAAGCACGGGCCGATCGCACTGGTCGACGAGCACACGCCGAGCGTGTTCATCGTTCCCAGCGGCGGGGTCTACGAGAAGGTGATCGCCAACATGGAGGAGATCCGCGCCCGGGGCGGGCCGGTGATCGCCATCGTCGACGAGGACGACAGCCGGGCGAGCGAGATCGCCGACGAGGTGATCCGCGTGCCATCGGCCGCCGACTACCTGCAACCGATCGTCACCGCGATCCCGCTGCAGCTGCTGGCCTACCACATCGCCGTGCTGCGTGGCTGCGATGTCGACAAACCGCGCAATCTGGCGAAGAGCGTGACGGTGGAGTGACCGTTGGCGAGCCGGCGGGCATGAGCCCTCGGTGGCTGATGTGCCGTTGCGTAGCGTAAGCTACTCCGGGGGCTTACGCCCGCCGGCTCGCCTAGTGCGTTGCTGCCCAGCGGAGCAACATGACGAGCGTCTTCGCGTCTTCGATACGGCCGTCGTGGCACATGGCTAACGCTTCGCTGAGCGGAACGATGTGGTTCTCGATCTCTTCGCCAGGCTCGCGTGCGGCGGGCCCCTCCGACAAGTCTTGGGCGACGAACGCGTGCATCCGCTCGCTGAGGATGCCGGGCGACATCCAAAACGGCGGCGTCGGCTCAATGCGGCCGGCCCGGTAGCCGGTCTCCTCGATCAGCTCACGGCGGGCGCATTCGATCGGCGGCTCGGGGGGTTCGAGCGTTCCGGCTGGCAGCTCGAGGAGAGTATCGTCGACCGCGATGCGGCGGTTGCGGATCAGGCAGACCCGCCCCCCCGCTAGCAGCGGCAGGATCACCACGGCGCCGGGGTGCTCCACCACTTGCCTCGGCCGCTCGTCGCCGCTTGCGGTTGTTTGCAATCGCTCGACCACACGGAAGCGAGAGGTTTCTAGCAGCACATTTTTTTCTTCCATCGCAGCGGTTATTCGACAGGGGGTGGGGGGATATTTGCGGGGGTCTCACCAGGTTGCTACGATAACTTTTGCGGCCGTTAGTGGCGACGCGTACGCCTCTGGCGGTTGCTTCGGAACGAGACGAGACGAGCCGGCGTCTATCTCTGGTCTGGCTCCCCCCCCCCGCAGGGCGGTACGCGCGGCTTCCATTCTATGCCCAACAACTCGCCCACCACCACGGAAGATCGCTGGAGCGCCCCGCTAGGGTTGTGGTTCGGAATTGGGGTGCGGCTGCATGTGACCTTGGTCCTGGTCGTAGTGCTCGCGTTGGGAGCGACGTTCCACGGCCTACTGGCTTCGGACTCGCTGGCGACTGACACGATGGCGCCCGACACGATGGCGACGGAGCAGGCCACTGGGAGCACCGCCGCGGCGATCGGCGACGGGCTGGCGAGCGATCGGCAGGCGAGCGATGCAGCAACGGGCTACGCAGCGGCGCCCCCCGCCTGGACCCCAGCCCACACGGGTATCGTATTAACCATCTACTTGCTCAGCCTCGTGCTGCACGAGTCGGCCCACCTGCTGGTTGTCAATCGGTTGGGAGGCAGAGTCGACCGAGTCGTGCTGACCCCCGTCGGGGGAATCGCCTCGCCCAGTTTTTTGAGTCGCCCTGAGAGTCGCCTCGTTGCGGCGATGGCCGGCCCGCTGGTCAATCTCTCGGCTGCCGTGCTCGCCACGGTGTACATGGTCGCGCTCGAGGCAGGCGCCGAAGGCGCCAGCCAGTCGCTCGGCGAGTGGTTGCTGCCCAGCCTCGACGCGTCGGTTTGGAGCGGCCCCATCGGCCTGTCGATCGCACGCCTCGCACTGTGGTGTAACTGGTTGCTGTTCCTCGTGAACCTGGCGCCCGCATACCCCTTTGACGGCGCCCCCGCGTTGCGGAGTTGGCTGTGGCCCCGCTTGGGCCGCCGCCCCGCCGCCGAGACGGCCGGACAAATCGGCCGCTTGCTCGGCCTGGTAGTCGCCCTGATGGCGATGGCCATGCTCGACCGCACAGCTACCGCCCCGCCGCCGCTCTGGGCGCCGCTCGCGGTGTTCGCGGTCTTGGTATTCTTTGGCGCCCAGCGCGACCTGATCGTCGCCCGCGAGTCGACCCACGACGACCCCCACCACGGTTTGTCAGTCCAGGGCCAACTCGGTCTCCGCGCGCTGCTTGAGGGCGACGCCTCGGGCGAGGTGGCGTTGGTCGAGTTCTTGCCCAGCCCTTCCGCGCGCGACGAATCCGAGACGTTGTCTCATTCCTTGTCGTCAAGGTCCGATGACGGCTGGGACGATCCCGAGCCCCCCGCCGACATGGACGACGAGGCGCAGGTCGACTCGGTCCTGGCCAAGCTCCACGCCGAGGGCTACGAGCGGCTTTCTGACGACGAGCGTGAGACGCTGCACCGCGCCAGCCGCCGCTACCAGCGGCGGCGTCTCTCGAACTGAGCACGCCATTCCGTGCGGCCGCTGCCACCGGTGCGACTGCTACAACCGCTTTACGGTTGGTCGTGTTTCGTCTCGGCAACGGCCCTCAGCGGGAGCGGCTGCTCGAGAGGTAGTAGGGTTGCATGCTTCGCGTTGTGCGTACGCCTCGCCACTCGCTCCGACCCCCGCCCTTTGCTGTGCTCTCGACTACCGCCATACCAGCCCGCTCCGAGCGTGGAGTCGCGGCGTTCAAGGGCCTGAGCCTCGCTCAGCAGCGTCGTTTGCGCCAGCTAGAGCAGGCATTTTCGGCGCCGTTCACGGTTGTCGAGGTCGACCTGCCCGGATCACGCGACTCGGCTCGACCCGCCGTACGACTAATCAAACCCGCCAAGGGGGCGACGATCGAGCTCAACCGCCTCGAGGCTGGCCTCGCCGCCGCCGCGATCGCTGAAGGGGTCTGGGTGGATGACTCCAGAGCGCCCCTGCTGCAAGCCGTAGCGCCGCTAGGGGCGGCCGACGAGCTGAACGAACCCGAACCCGAGAACGCTCCGCGTCGAATGGCGATCGGCGAGCTGCGGCCCGTCAATGGGGCGTCCACCTGGAGCGCCGATTCCGCCAGCCGGATGCTGGCCTCGGTCGTACAGAACGACACGCTCCAACGAAGGCTCGACGGACAGCGGCGGCAGCTGGCCGACGTGTCGGGGCACCTGCTATCTACGTTCGAGGAACTCTCGCTGCTGCAACGGCTCGCCGAACGCCTGCGACTGGCGAGCGACGCCGCCGAGCTCGCCCGTCAGACGCTCGTCTGGCTGCGCGACGTGGTGCCCGCCGAGTGCTTGGTGTTCAGCCCTTGCGAAGACTGGTCCGAAGTGACCGAGTCGTCGCAGAGCCGAATGACCGTCGGCCGCCGTCCGCTTGAGGGTGATGACCTTGGACGGTTGATGGATTGGATCACCGAACGTGCGCCTCGCAAGGTGCTCGTAGCCACACGCCCCCAAGACGAGCTGCCCCCGTGGGCCGCTTCTAAAATCAGCGACCTGGTCGCCGCCCCTATCATGGCCGCCGACCGGCCGATCGCTTGGCTCGTCGCCTTGAACCATCGAGAACGATTCGGCAAGCACGACTCGGAAGAGTTTTTCGGCCAGGTCGAGGCGAGCCTGCTGTCGAGCGTCGCCGCGATACTCGGCGTGCACGCCGGCAATCAGCGGCTCTACGGCGAGAAGTCGGACCTGTTCGAATCTTCCATCCGGGCGATGAGCTCGGCGATCGACGCCAAAGACCCTTACACACGCGGCCACAGCGAACGGGTAGCGCGGATCTCGGTCTGCCTCGGCCGCCGGCTCGGTTGCTCGCAGCCCGAGATCAACCGGCTTTACCTCGGTGGACTGCTGCACGACGTCGGTAAGATCGGCATCCAAGACCGTGTGCTCGGAAAAGCGGGCGCTCTGACCGACGAAGAGTACGAGCACATCAAGTCGCACCCTCTCCAAGGCGAGCGGATCCTGCGGGGCTACCACGCCCTCGAGCCGGTGCTCTCGATCGTGCGCAACCACCACGAGTCGTGGGACGGCTCGGGCTATCCCGACGGACTCAAAGGCGAGGCGTGCCCACGCCTGGCGCGCATCGCCGCCGTGGCCGACGGTATCGACGCGATGTCGAGCGACCGCGTCTACCGACCCGGCATGCCGGTGGGCGAGGTCGAAAAGATCTTGCGCGACGGAGCGGGACGGCAGTGGGACCCCGAAGTGATCGCCGCCTATTTCGAGGTCCGCGACGAAGTGTGGCGCGTGATCGACGAGTACGACAGCGAGCAGCCCGCTCCGCAGATCGACTTCAGCTGTCTCGACGAGCCGACACGCTAACGCCTCTGTGGTTAAACAAAAGGCAACGGGCAAACCGTCGCCCGGAGCCCGTCGCAATCGAGTTCGGTCCCGGCGGCCGATTGGGCGCGACGGACTGTGGCCAACCCGATCGGCGCAGCCAACTTTTCCGAGTAGCACGCCGAGGTGAGCGTGCCGACCGTTTGGCCCTTGGCTGCCAGATCCGAGCCAACAGGCGGCTCCGCCGGGCCCGAGAATCGCACCCCGACCAACAAGCGGTTCACCTGGCCCAGCGCGTCGATCCTGGCGACCGGCTCTTGGCCCAAGTAGCACCCCTTGGTGAAGCTAATCGCCACGGCGTCGCGTTGCGTCTCTTGCGGCAAGCTGCGTTCGTCGAAGTCTTGGCGATCGCGCGGCGCGCCACACTCGATGCGGAGGGCGTCGAACGCGGCGGCGTCGAGTTCTTCGCCTTGAAGGCTCAGGGGCGTGCTAGCGGACGCGTGAACCAACGCCGCAGACCCCTCACCAAGCGCCGCGGTAGGCAGAACAAAACCACCGGCGTCATCGGCCAGCAAGGCCTCCCGCGAGCTGGCCCAACAGGCTGAGCCCGCCGTGGGATGAATCGTCGAGAGCTCGACCTTCTCTCGGATCAGGTACCGATCGAGGTGCGAGCTCAAGTCCGCGGCGCCGTCGGAGAGAAGCAGCACGGCGTAACGCTCCTCGCCGGTGCGGCCAACCCAGCCGTACGCCAGCACGCGGCCTTTCACATCGGTGAAGAACGCCTCGCAGCTCTCTCCCTCGGCGAGTCGCAACACGTCGTTGGTGCAAAAGCTCTGCAAGAAACGGCCGGCGTCTGGTCCGGTCGCCACGACACACGACCACTCCGTGAGCCTTCCCCAACGCAAGATAGCTGAAGTGGAATCGCTCAAACGAACGGCTCCTCGGCGGCCACAGCCGTCCCATCGATCGCCGCGTCGAACGACACGTGCTGGGCGCCGTCGAGCACCACGCAACTCGGCCGGCCGCCGGCCAGCCGGCCGAGTTCGGTGAGGTTGGCGATCGGCGTCACGCCGAGGCTTTCGACCAGCTCCCCGTCGAGGCCGCTCATCAGGTAGACCGGCCCCCGCTGCACCGCACAGAGCAGCCGCCACGCCGCCCAGGCGTCGGGTCCGTTGTCGTTACGCATCTCCGCGGCGACCCGATCCAAGTCGTCGGAATCAACGAGCCGGCCGAGCGACTCGCCGAGCGTTTCGTCGAGCGCCGAGCAGATGGCGATCGCCCCCTCTTCGTCGACAAGCCTCTCGGCGGCGTCGAGCGCGCGGGCCACGTTGGTCCATGTCTGGGCGTCGCGATCCCCTCCCACCCTGGCGATGACGAGCGTCGCCGGCTCGGGCGTGGAGTCGCACGACCAGCGGCGGCGATGAGCTTCGGCCGCCAAGGTGTCGACCCGGTCGATCTCGCCCGCAAAGGTTTCGGCCACTCCGCCGGCGCCGTCGGGGGTCACCCGCACAGCGAAGGAGGCGCCGACCAAGCGGCCCGCCTCGTTGTTTTCGGCGCGTCGCTGCGCGTCGCCCGCCCGCTCGATGTTGGCCAGCCTGCGTCGGCGGCGGAGCGTGGCGAGATCGGCAAACTCGGGGTACAGCCCCGCGTAGGCGCCGCCGGCGCCCGCCGGGCGAGACGGGCCAAGGACGAGCACAAAATCGGCCTCAAAGAGCTGCTTGCTGATGCGGAGCTCTCGATCGCCACGCCCCAGCCCCAAAAAGCAGAGTCCCTCGGCGTCGGCCGGGTCGTGGGCCACCACCGACACGGCGGGCGTTTCAACGAGCCCTTCGGCCGCCACTTGCCGGAGCGTCTCGTTGCCGGCGAGCACCGTGATTCGCTCGGCGGCCACGCCCACCTCAACCAACGCTTCAACGACCGCCCGCACACAGCCAGCGGCGGCGGGAGTCCCCTCGGCCAAGGCAACCGTGACGTGGTCGTCTGGCAGCAGGCACTGCTCAAGCGGCGGCAGCCCCACCGGGTCGCGCAAAGCGGCCCGCACCCTCTCAGCGTCTTGGGGAGCGGCGGGCTGAGGGTTGGTCGGATCGCGCCACTGAGCCACCTCGCTGGCGACTTCGGCGCCTTCGCGGGCGTGGATGGTGAGCGGCATAGACGTCGACTGAGGAGCGACCAGTACGGGAAAGACTACATCTCGGGGTGGCGATCTTACCGTATCGTACCGGGCATGAGCGCGACCCCCCATCGATCGTATCGGCCCGAGGAAAGCGGGGTCAAGCGTCGCCCACGCTGGTGCGAAGCCCCGCAGTCTGATAGCTTTTTTATCCCTCAGGCCGCCCCGCCAGCCCTCCCCCGCCGTGTTCCGCGGCCCGTCCCGATGCCCTCTCCCTCGGCGTTCAGAATCACCCGCAGACCGCCCGCTGGGTTGCTCCTTGGCGCCGCGTTGCTAGGCGCTGCGGTCCCGCTCGCCACGCTCGGCTGCAGCGGCGAGCACGGAGCGGCTGACACGACCACCAACACCACAGAGCTAGCCGCCCAGCAAGAGCCCAGCCCCCAAGCCGATACGCCCCTACCCGCCGCACGCACGGGCCCCAGCACCTCGGTCGAGGCCGATGCGTTGCTCCAGCGGATGGCCGCGGCCTACCGCCGGGCGCCCTCTTACCTCGACAACGCCCTCTACCATGAGCGGTTTGTTCTTCGCACCGAGGGAGTCGAGCGCGAGACCCCGCCGCACGTCGTGTCGGTGCTCTTCGAACGCCCCAATCGTATGCGGATCCAGCGGCAGGTTCCTGGCAGTGGCGAATCGTCGCTCGCGGTCGGCATGGTGTGCGACGGCGAGCGTCTGCGGGCGTTTGTGAGCGATTGCCCGGGCCAGCTGCTCGACCTTGAGGCTCCCGAAGGGTTCCAGCCGACCGCCGAGGGGATCGCCCCCGATCGCCACCTGGCCGCAGCGCTCGCCCCCGTGCCGGTGATGAACCTCTACCCGCAGCTCGACCTGCTGCTCGCCGAGGAGCCAGACGGCCCCGCCCTGCTCCGCGACGCGGAGGCCGAGATGCTGCCGCCCGGCGCCGCCGACGGCGCGCCGCTCGAGCGCGTGAGGCTCCGCCGCGCCGAAGGGGATTACACCCTGTGGATCGAGCCCGACTCGCTGCTCTTGAGGCGGCTCGACATGCCGACCGAATCGGTCCGCGACGAGCTCGACCCCGAGCGGGTGCTCAAGAGCCTGGAGCTCTGGATCGAGTTCGAACAAGCGACCTTCGGCGCCCGGGCCCCGATCGACGCCTACCAGATGGAAACGCCCGAGGGGGCGGAAATGGTGGCGGCTTTCGAGGCGTCGTCGGGTCGCGCCGCAGAGCAAGTCGCGACCCGTCCGCCGATCGTCGACCTCGAATCGACCTCCCAAGATGTTTCTTCGCTGCTCGATCGCGTCTTGCAATCGCAGGAAAACAGCGAGAATGATTGAGAGGCGTCGCACCGCCTCCCCCACGAGATTGCCACACGGCGTGTCGCTAGCGAGCGCCGATTACCCGTATTTCATCCCCGCAAGCCGAGGAGCCCAACGATGACCGCTACCCCCACGTGTGTGAGTGACCAAGAGATGCTGGCCTGGTGCGAGGCGATCGTTCGCGGTCGCGACACAGCGCCCGAGCTCTCGCTGAACGACTACCTGGCCGACGTGCCGCGGCTCGACTCGCTCTCGGACCTGCCGAGTGGAACGCCGGTGCTGGTGCGCGGCGACACCGACGCCAAGCCGGGCGCCAACGTCGGCGAGGGCGACATCCGCCTCCGCTCGATGGTCGACACCCTGAAGTTCGGCATCGAGAAGGGCTGGAAGCAAGTCGTCTTCGGCCACATCGGTCGCAAGCCAGAAGGCTCGCTCGACAAGGTGGCGGCTCGCTTGGGCGAGCTGCTCGGCTGTGAGGTTCCGTTGGTCGAGGACTGGTGGGACGACGCCGAAGGCAAGGTGCTGCCGTCCGTCAAGCAAGCGGTCGAAGCCGCCGCGCCGGGCGCCGTGATCGTGCTGCAGAACACTCGCAAGTACGACGTGGAGCGTTTGCTCTGGAAGGCCAAGCCGGCCGACTTGCCGGCTCTTGCTCCCAAGCTCTCGGCGCTCGCCAACGGTCTGGCCGAGGCGGTCGGCCCGGTCTACGTGAACGAGGCCTTCTCTGCCGGCTCGCTCGACGCGTCCAGCGTCGCCGTACCCGCCGCCATGGAGCGTGTGGCCCTCGGCAAGTACGCCGCCGGCGAGTTCGACGGCCCGATGCAGCAATGCCTCAAGTCCGACCTGGCCGTCTTCAGTGGCATCAAGATCGACAAGCTCGACGACATGGAGGCGATGATCGCCCGCGGCTCGATCAAGCAGATCTTCGCCTCGGGCTCCCTTGCGATGGCGATCCGCAAGGCGATCGGCCAGCTCGACGACGCGCCGGTCTGCCTCGGCGCCGCCGAGGACCCGGCCAACAGCGGCGAGCCGTGGTACATCCCGCCCGCCCGCGTCGAGCAGGCCAAGGCGATCGTGGCCGACGGCCGCGAGAAGGGCATCACCTTCACCGTGCCGTGCGACTCGGTCGTCGAAGACGGCACGTCGCAAGACGAGCTCAAGCCCTCGGACCAGCAGTTCGACATCGGCCCGAAGTCGATCGAGCACTTCCACGCGTCGGTTGGCGAGTTCATCGAGAAGGCGGGCGCCGGCGCGGTGGCGTTCCACAACGGCGTGTTCGGCATGTTCGAGGACCCGCGTTTCGCCGAAGGCACGGCGAAGTGGATCCCCGAGCTCAAGCGGATGAAGGACGCCGGCGTTGAGGTCTACGTCGGCGGCGGCGAGGGCGGCAAGGCGCTCGACAAGTACGGCGAGCCCGACTGGGTGACCCACTGCTTCACGGCCGGCGGCACGGTGCTCAACGCGTTGGGCAGCGAGCCGGTGCCGTACCTGGTGGCGCTGCGCCTCGCGGCGAAGAAGTGACGCCAACGGTATTTAGCCCCGGGTCATTGACCCGGGGCTAATTTTTTTTATCGCCTCGGTCACCACACAAATTCCACCCCGCCCGAACCAACGTGCAGCGTTTGCACGTCGTTCACCTGCAAATCGTAGCCTGCGAACAATCGCGAGGCGGCGTTTGCTTGGTAGCTGACGCCGCAGCCGAACAGTCCCCAGTCGCTCTTCAGGTCGACGCCGCGGACCGCGAAGCCAGCCCCCGCTCCGCCGATCGCGAAGTTGTTCGAAACGACTTGGTTCGTGTCGAGGAACTCGTGGATCCACGCCGCCCGCAGCTCGGGCGTCAGCCGGCGGCCGTTGCGCAGGTGCCGGTCGGTTGAGAACCTGCCGCCCATGATGCTGCGGAACGAGTGGGCGTCGACGCCGCCAATCGCCAGGTTCAGCGCCCCGGCGCCAGTCTCGACTAAGCTATTCTGACGCAAGTAAACGTACTGCAGGGCGGCGTAAGGCTGAACGTTCCATCCGCAGTGGCGGACCGAACGGCCGCGTTCGAGGTAACTAATCGCCTGCCAACCGTCCATGTTCCCCCGGGCGGTCGCCGTGGCGCCGACGTTGATATTGCGGCGGATGTCGGCTTTGTCGTAACCGGCGCCGGCTAGAGCGATCCAATAGTCGCAACCATCGTAGCCGACCAAGTGACCGCCGAAATGGTAGTTCTCGATGTCGGCCCGCTCGCCGAGCGTGTCCCCGTCGACCGATCCCCAAGCCATGTTGCCCCAGATCCCCGCGGCCCAGTTGCGGGAGATCGACTCCTCCACTGCGAACTGCGTGCCGCCGAGGCCGTAGCTGAATCCATCGGCGTTGCCGTCGCCCTGGGCCGATCCCCCCAGGCCGTAGCCGGAGATCCATGCACGGTGAGACGTGCAGCAGCCGCCCGTGGAGCCACGGGCGGCCGATGGCTCGTACGACACCAGTTGCATGGCCGACTCAGCAGAAACCTCGGCGTATCCGCTGCTCGCTAGCGGGTCGCCGGGATCCATGCGACCGCGCAGGTAGCCGGACATTTGCGATAGGTAGAACGTCGTGTGCTGCAGCCCGGCCGTGGGAAGCGAGCCGTAGGCGGCGCCGGCGTACTGATCGAGGGCCATCTGGACTTCGGCGTCGCTGAGTGGGTCGATCGTGTCGAGGATCGTTTGCAACGCAGCCGGCGCGGCGCCGCCGTAGGCGTCGAGGCTCTCCGCGATCTGCCCCTGGTTCCCGGTGAAGGCCCGACCGGAGTAGGTCGACCCTAGGCCGACGAAGTCATTCGCGTCGGCGCCGACGGCGTAGAAGTAGATGAACGAGATGCTCTCGCCATCCATCAGATCGCCTATGTCGAAGCCGATGCCAATGGTGTGATCGCCAACGGTGTCGCCGCTGCCGGCGGTGTAGGTGTCGGGGTCGGTCGACCAGCCGGGCGAGATCGCCGTGTTGTGCGCCACGTCGTCGTTCGAGTAGAGACCGAGCGTGGCGCCGTTAGTCTCGCTCTCGGAGTTGACCCAATCCTCTTCGGCGAAGCCGATCACCGCGTTGCCACGGGTGTTGATGCTCGACGTCCCCCCCGAATCGGGGTCGATCCAACGCGAGAATCGCACGTTGTCGAGATCCGAGAGCGCCGTGATCGTCGTGGTGATCTGGACGTTCTTGCTGTCGTTGTTCAGGCCGTAGTCGTGCTGGATGGTGAACTCCCCCGCAACGGCGCCCGACCAGCTGACCGAATTGTCAAATCCCGAGGTCCCCGATGGAACCACCATGGGCGCCGACGTGGGACCCATCGGCGCCGCGCCGCCGCTGTTGTTGTTGATGTACACCCCCGAGGCGTCGTGCTCGACCGAGAAGCCCTCTTGCGGGGTGCCGGGAGTGAGGTAGTCGTTACTGGTGTTGAACGCGCCGGCGCCAGTCGCGTCGAAGATGAAGCCGGGGCTTGTGTTGCCGCCCACGCCAAGCGTGCCGTTGCTGCTCACGCCGGTGCGGACGAAGTCGCCCTCCAGCACGAGAGAGTCGCCCGGGATTTGCCCCCATGCCGGCGAGATAAAAAGAACGCCCGTGGCGATGGCCGCAAACGAGAATCGACTTAGACCTTTTCCGCTCATGCTGCCCCCGCCTATATAAGGGGGGCGCCGCGTCCCTGCCGACAAGCCGCAACGGCTCTCAGCGCATCCTTCCATGGATGTGCGTCCCGACTGCCCCCCGGGAACGTCAACTTATTTTGTTGACGCCAGAGGTACATCGGCGGTCCCCCGCTCGAACGCCGAAAAAAACGGAGGCGGCCCGCGAAGTTTACCCATCCACGCTGCGAGCGCCCTCTATTGTGGTTGCTGATCAACCACGCGTTCGAAAAAATGAACGCATCTATCGGGAACCCACATGATGAAGTGGTGGTCTAGCAGCTAAGGCGCCAAGAGAAGTAGACCGTGCCAGCATAGAGTCGGCGTCGCTTATTCTGCGCAGGCCGTCTACCAGTACTTCTCGTAGTGGATGTTGCCGGGGACTTTCGGCTCGTCGGCCTTGAAACCTTTGCCCTCGAGAACCTCGACCACGCCAACCGGTTCCGGGTAGCGCCCGTCGGGGTGGTCGAGCTTGCGCGGGATGCCGATCATTGCGGGGTTGCCGCACAAGAAAACATGGGTGTCGGGAGCGTGGAGCTCGAACCCAAGCCGGTCGGCCACGTCGTCCGCCCGTAGCAGGTCTTGCACGTAGGTCACGCCGACGTAGTCAGGATGGTCCTTGTCGCGGTTCTCGGGCTCGCGGGTGGTGAGCGGGATGTAGCGGTAGTTGTCATACGCCGCTTCGAGCTTGCGGTGTTCCTCGGTGTAGCCGAGGTCATCGCGGTACCGGACACAGGTGACACAGGCGATCTTGCCCAAGTGGCCCGAGGCCAGCAGGTTTGAGAGCATCGCGTTGTGGGGCGCCTCGCCGGTGCCAGTGGCGGCCAAGATCAGGTTGTCGGTCGGCTTCAAGCCGCTCATGGTGAACGCGCCCTTCGCTCGGGGGCCCATGTGCAGCCGGTCGCCCTTCTTCAGACCGAACAGCCGGGGAGTGAGCGCCGGGGGCTTATCGGCCTGGAGCACCAGGGCGACGTAGAACTCGAGCTCTTGCTCGTCGCCAGCGGGGACCACCTTGCCGTCGTCGTCGAGCAGGCGGCTGCTGATCGAGTAGGCCCGTTTGACGACTTTTTGGAGCATCTTCTCGTTGAGCGTTTCGGCTTGGGCGCCCTCGACGCGCGGCTCCCAGTATCCCATGCCCAGCGTGGTGTATTGGCCCGCATCGTAGTGGAGCGCCGGACCGGTGTCGCTCACCCCGTCGTCGAGCCGCACCCGCATGCGCAGCAGCGAGTCGTTGAGGCGCTCGAACCAAGTGACCGTGGCGTTGTAGTGCGTCTTGCGCAGCTCGGCGACATGATCGCCAGTAAGCTGGGTCTCGGCGGAGCCCATCGAGTACGTCCTGTCGAGTGCGGTCGGATGATTGGCCTGTAGTCATAGGCCGGGGGGCGTTTCCACTCGCCATATCTAACGTTTTAGCGGGCAATTAGAAACCCCGGACAGCGCAGGCGAAGCGTTCGATCGCGCGTCGGCGATTGGGGACCATCGGCGGAGCGGATTGTTTTGCTGGGTTTGGGGTCTTGGGAGATGGCTGGTGGCTGCTTTGTTACATTGCCCACCGGTGGCTTGCGCCCGCCGGCTCGCCGTTCGGGTTGCGTGGGTTCAGAGTCCACTCGTTGCACGCGGCGCAAAGAAAAAGCCCGTCTGCGGATTGCAGACGGGCCGTTTAGTTTTAAGCTCCCCCGGCAGGACTCGAACCTGCGACAAGGCGGTTAATCCGCCCGTGGCGGACCTGCTCTACCGACGTGCTCGTCAAGCCAAGCTCTTCCCACCCCGCTCTTGAACCAGCGTTCACGAGCCATCGCTTCTGATCGCGAAGCAAACTCTTCGCTGTGGGCTAATCGCCAAATCCCCGGGAATTTAGCGG
The DNA here is from genome assembly GCF_007859945.1 of Pseudobythopirellula maris. Taxonomy (GTDB): domain Bacteria; phylum Planctomycetota; class Planctomycetia; order Pirellulales; family Lacipirellulaceae; genus Pseudobythopirellula; species Pseudobythopirellula maris. The sequence goes on from NZ_SJPQ01000001.1 coordinate 980,588, forward strand.
TGTACCGGCTCGGGCCAGAAGGCTCCGCGCCGTTGTGCTGCAACAGACGGTGATCGAGGTCGGATGTTTGGCCCACGTAGCGTCGGCCAGCCTCGTCGTTGATCAGCACGTAGACAAAGAAAAGCAAGCTCCCCCGGCAGGACTCGAACCTGCGACAAGGCGGTTAATCCGCCCGTGGCGGACCTGCTCTACCAACGTGCTCGTCGAGCCAAGCTCTGCCCACCCCGCTCTTGAACCAGCGTTCACGAGCCATCGCTTCTGATCGCGAAGCAAACTCTTCGCTGTGGGCTAATCGCCAAATCCCCGGGAATTTAGCGGTATATCGGCTCGGGCCAGAGGGCTCCGCGCCGTTGTGCTGCATCAGACGGCGATCGAGGTCGGATGTTTGGCCCACGTAGCGTCGGCCAGCCTCGTCGTTGATCAGCACGTAGACAAAGAAAAGCAAGCTCCCCCGGCAGGACTCGAACCTGCGACAAGGCGGTTAACAGCCGCCTGCTCTACCAACTGAGCTACAGGGGAATATGGGGTTCCTGTCGAACTGCGGCTAGAGCGGTTAATCCGCCTACGGCGGACCTGCTCTACCAACTGAGCTACAGGAAATAGTCTCATCAAGCCCTCCAAGTATGCCGCAGCGAGCGGAGGTTGTCTAGGCCGAGATGCTGGCTAACGGGCCTCTCTTGGGAGGGCCGAGGCCCTCTATCCGCTGCAATTGGACCACCGGCGGGGGTCGACGGTTCACTCGAGCGCCGCGGCGATCGCGGCGGCGATTTCGTCGGGCTCGGCCATGCGGCCGGCGCCCTGTTGGCGGCAGCTGAGCCAGCCGCTTCCGGGGGACACGATCCGCACGCCGTCGTCGCCCACAGCGGCTACATTGCGTTGGACGGCCGGCTTGGACCACATCTCGGTGTTCATCGCCGGGGCCATCAGCACCGGGCCGGTGAACGAGAGCAACAGCGTGCTAAGCAGGTCGTCGGCCATGCCGTGGGCGGCCTTGGCAAGCAAGTCGGCCGTGGCCGGGGCGATGCACAACAGGTCAGCCCGGCGGGCGAGCTCGATGTGCGGCCCCAATGGGTGCTCGGCCAGGTCGAACGATCCTTCCGGCACCGAGCGACCCGTGAGCGCCGAGAAGGTCGCCGCGCCGATAAACCGGCGGGCCGCCTCGGTCATCACCACCGAGACGCCATGGCCGTCTTGGGCCAACCGGCTCACGAGCGCGGCCGTCTTGTAGGCCGAGACCCCGCCGCCGACGCCTATTAAGATTTCTGGCATGGCGGCTCTGAGTGGGTTGGTGTGCGTGCTTGGGTGCGCTGCCAGCCGAAGTGCATGGGTCGTCAGTACGTGGGTCGTCGGCTAAAGCCCCCCTCACCCTTCTAGATCGAGTCGAGGTCGAACTCGGGGGCTTCCTCGTTGCTGGCGACAACCATCTTGCCCTCGTTGTCGAGGAAGATCTTGTCCTGCAAGATCTCTTCCACAACGATCTCCATCTGGTTGCTCGAGTCGATTTTCACCAACGGCCGTGCGCCGGCGTTGATCGCCACGAGGCGCTTTTGAATCAGCGTCGAGAGCTTGAACCGTCCGCCAACCTTGTTGACGATCTCTTCTTCTTTCAGCGCGTCGATCATGCGTCGAAACCTAAGGAGTGTTTTGATCCCCCCTGAGAGCAAGGGGTCCCACGTGTGGGGAGAGGTTATGCGCGAGGGAGCCCCTCGGCCAGGAATATTTTGTTGATCTCGTCGACGGCGTCGTCGAGACCCTCGTTGATCACTCGGTGCTGGTACTCGCCGGCGCGTTCTAACTCGTGGCGGGCGACCTCCAGGCGGCGCTGGATCGCCTCTTCGGTCTCGGTGCCGCGCGCCCGCAGGCGCTCTTCGAGCACCCGCTGCGAGGCGGCCAAGTCTTTGGCCGGTGCGATGAAGACAGTGATCGCCTCGGGAAACGCCTTGCGGGCCCTTTCCGCACCGTCGACTTCAATCTCTAAAATTACCCACACCCCGGCCGCCAGGCTAGGCCTAACCTCGTTCCAGAGGGTGCCGTACCAGCAGCCACGGCCGAAAACCTCAACGCATTCGAGGAAATCGCCAGCCTCTCGGCGGGCCGCAAAGTCCTCTTTGGACAGGTAGTGGTAGTCCCGACCGGCTACCTCGCCGGCGCGCGGTTCTCGCGTGGTGGCCGATACGCTCAGCCGCAGCATGCCTCCCCCACGCTCGATCAGCTTGCGCACGATCGTCGACTTGCCGACCCCCGAGGGGCCGGAGAGGATCACGAGTTTTCCGGCTTCGCCAGCCATTGGCTATTAGCTGTTAGCGGTTAGCTACAAAGGGCGGCCTTCGGCCGGCGTTATGTTAGCCAAAGGCTAATAGCCAACAGCTAACAGCCCTTTCTTTCACTCCACGTTCTGCACTTGCTCGCGGATCCGCTCCAGGGCGGCCTTCATCTCCACCACGC